>NZ_JBIVOI010000009.1:0-274212 GCF_044754045.1 Neobacillus sp. NPDC093182 | reverse complement strand
CAATGAACTACATCCCCAAAGGGGATAAAGTGGAGGAGCCGTATGCGATGACCCGCACGTACGGATCTGTGAGAGGCGCATGAAATATTTTCATGCGCCTACTCTATTTGACCCGAAAACCTAAAGATTCCGCTGCTAGCAGTTCCCATTCACGCTTAAGTAAAGAAAACATACTGGTGGTATGATATGAGTTGTTTTGAAACAAATAATCACGCAATTCCCCTTCTTTTTTAAAACCTAACTTTTCAAGAAGATTACTTGAAGCCTCGTTTTCTAAGTAAACAACGGCCCCTATGCGGTTTAATCCCAATTCTAGATAGCTATACCGCAAAACCTCTTTGATTGCTTCTGAAGTATAGCCTTCCCTCCAATAGGAGGGATGTATTTCATAGCCAATTTCAGCTTTTTTATTTTTTAGCTGTAATCCATTTAGACCTAATGTACCGATAAATTTGTTATTTTCCTTGAGGACGATTCCCCAGCGCATGGAACGTTTTTCGTAAAAATTCTTCCGAAACATGTCAATTAACTTTTTTGCTTCTTCGATTGAGGTGAAAGTATCTGTCCCGTAATATCTGGTTACCTCATCTAATGATAAAATTTCAAATAAACTTAAAGCATGAATAGGAGTAATTTCAATTAGTTTTAATCGTTCTGTTTCTAAGGTTGGAAATAACACAGTAACACCTCGTTATAAATAGGTAATAAACTTTTTGTAAAAAAAGAGGATAATTTATCTATTCTAAGTGTATATGAGATGTATACTAAAAGGAAAGAAATATTATCTAGTTTGTTTTGAGGTGTACAAATGAAAATTGAGAAATATACAAAATTAATTGGAAATGAATTATTGCCCAATATCCAATTATCAACCGAAGGTCCATTTGATCCAATTATTGTAAAAAATTTCTCGAATACCTGGCAAACAATTGGGAGCGGGAATTATGCAGGGGTATTTTTACATCGGTCGAACCCCAATTGGGTTGTAAAGGTGTATGGAAGAAACCCTGAGGACTTAAAAAAAGAAGTTGAAGTATATAAGAAGCTAGGGAATCATCCATCCTTTTCTTCATTAATTGACTATGGAGATAATTATTTAATTTTAAGAAGGATTGATGGCGTTAATTTGTTCAATGCAGTAGTGAAAGGAATCCGAATCCCTGAGTCTGTTATTCACGATGTAGATGAGGGGATTGGGTATGCAAGGTCGGTTGGACTAAATCCCTTTGATGTACACGGAAAAAATGTTGTGATGAGTAATGGGAGAGGGTATATAGTAGATGTATCAGATTTTTATAAGCAGGGTAAATGCCGAAAGTGGGATGACCTAAAAAATGCTTATTACAAAATTTATCTGCCTTTTATTTATAAATATAATATTCCTATACCTTTCTTTATCGTTAACAGTGTCAGAAAAGGGTATCGTTTGTTTAGAAAAATAAAAAAGGGAAGTATATAAAATTATATATTTCCCTTTTTAGTTTACTTATTGATTTTCATTTTGAAATTTTACCATGAATTCACTAAACGCTTTACATGTTTCATATGGGACAGCGTTGTAGGTAGAGGCGCGGCAGCCTCCAACAGAGCGGTGGCCATTTACACCGATAAATCCTTCATTCTTTGCTTCAGCTAAGAATTTCTTCTCTAATTCTTCATCCTTCACTCGGAAAGTAATATTCATAAGTGAGCGGCTTTCGACTTCGGCATGACCAATATAGAATCCATTGCTTTGATCGATTGCGTCATAAATGAGTTTTGCTTTTTCTTCGTTTCGTTTGGTTAATTCATTAATTCCGCCTGTTTCTTTTATCCAGTTCAAAACTTCGCCAAGCATATAAATTCCGAATGTTGGCGGTGTGTTATATAAAGAGTTGTTTTTTGAATGGGTGCTATACTTTAGCATAGTCGGAATGTTAGGATTCGCTTTTTCAAGCAGATCCTTGCGAATGATTGCTACTGTAACACCAGAAGGACCAAGATTCTTTTGGGCGCCGGCATAAATTAATGAAAATTTGCTGACATCAATAGGCTTGGATAAGATATCACTGGACATATCCGCAATCAATGGTACATCACCTGTATCTGGGAAGTCCTTCCATTGTGTCCCGTATATCGTATTATTTGATGTGAGATGAATATAGGCATCTGTCGGATTGTATTTCAACTCGTCAAATTGAGGGACACGGCGATATTGTCCTTCTTTCGTAGAGGCAGCATGATAAGCCTCCCCAAATAGTTTTGCTTCAGAATATGCTTTTTCAGACCATGACCCGGACATGATATATCCTGCTTTTTCTCCTGGTTTCAAAAAGTTCATGGGAACCATTGAAAATTGGAGACTTCCTCCTCCTTGGAGAAACAGGACCTCGTAATTTTCCGGAATAGATAACAATTCTTTTAGAAGTGCAATGGCGTTGTTATGTACTTCTTCATAGGCTGCACTACGATGGCTTAGCTCCATGACTGACATACCTGTGCCACGAAAATCGATAAGTTCCTTTTGAGCTTTCTCAAGAACTGCTAACGGAAGGGCAGATGGACCTGCATTAAAGTTATAGGCACGCTGGACAAGTGTATTCATTTTTTCACTCCCATTTTTCATTTATTAGAATATAACATATTTTCTTACATTTTAAATCAACTAAATCTAAGTGAAGACGTTTACATTTAAAAAAATTTAAAATATATATAATTTTAGCTGCAATCCCTGTTAAAAAATATAAATAGAGTTCAGATTTTCACAAAGAATTTAGCTAAAAAACAGTAGAAAATGTGTGTTTTTTAAATTTTAATAGAGAAATTGAGTAAGTAATTATTCGGAAAATAAAAAACATTATGAATATATTGACAAGTATTTTGTGCGACTGTAGAATTACAGTTAGTTAAAGGGAGTGCTTTTTTTCATGATTTTTACCGGTAAAATCGTGAAAAATAGAAATGTAAAATTTTAGTTTACGTAAAAACTGAAATTTTAGCTGTTGCTGCTTGCGGGCCACAAGCAGAGCAGAGGAATTTTTCTTTAATTTAATGAAAACGATTACAAAAAAGTTTTTTGGAAACTGAAAAAACAAATACAAGGGGGATAAAAAATGGCAAAAAATATCAGTAGAAATATGCTCAAATTTTTGGTCGTCATTCTAGCTTTCCAAGATGTTGCAGCAGGAGTAGCAGGATCGATTATGGCCGACATTATTAAGGCATTTCCAGATTATGATCCCACCATTGTCATGTTGGTAGCTACTTTCCCAGGTCTCATACAAATCGTTCCTGCACTTTTTTATGGAAAACTAACAAAAGTGTTTAAAAAGAAAACATTGCTATTTATCGGGTTAACTTTATTTATTGTCGGTGGGACACTGCCAACATTTATCGATAATCTGCCATTGATTATAGCAATGAGAGGCCTTTTAGGACTTGGTGTTGGTATTACAATGCCGTTGTCTATTGATGTAATAACTGATTTCTTTGACGGCAGGGAAAGAGATTTCTTAATTGGTTTTGGGACTTCCACGATTGCATGTATTGGAGCGATTTTCTTCCAATTAGGCGGAGGAATTTTAGCAGATGCCTTTGGCTGGCAATATGGATTCCTTACTTACCTTTTCCCAATATGGATACTGGCTTTGACCATGTTATATCTTCCTGAACCTGAGAAGAAACAGGTATTAGAAGCAACTGGCTCAAAGGCTAAGGTCAAGCTTCCTAAGGCAATCTATTGGGTATGTTTAGGACAGGTAATGTTTTCTGCATTAATTTTTGGTTATGTAACAAACATTTCTGTTGTTATTCAAGGTGATAAATTAGGCAGTGCAACGGAGGCTGGTTTGGCAATCTCAATATTTACTTTCGGGACACTGCTAGCTGGGTTTGTTTTTGGAAAAGTAAAACATACACTTCCAAACTTCTACCTTCCAGTTGGGGTTTTTGTGACGGGGTTAGGGATGGTCATTTGTTATTTTTCTCCCAACTTAACAATGATTTTTATCGGCAGTGTCATCGGCGGTGCTGGGATGGGAATAGGACTTCCTGGAGTATTTACCAAAGTCTCAGAACTTACTCCTGTTGGTGCTCCTCCTCAAGTAGGGTTAGTCGTAGTGGGCCAAGGATTAGGCGGTATCTTAGGACCATTTGGATTTCAAGTGATCCTAAATATTTTTAATCAAGATATTGGCCGTTTCCCAATAGCAATTAGTTCTGTTGGATTAATTCTTTTAGCTCTAATTTGGGCGGTAACCGTTATGAAACCGAAAAAGGATTTAGAGGTTACCGTAAATTCATAAAGTTCCTTATTAAATTGAAGACACCTCATTCTTTTGGCTGGCTGAATGGTTACATTCACTACAACATAGAAAGGGGTGTCTCCTGTTATGAAGGAAACATATAGTTATAGATGGCGCACTATGACTGGTGCCAGACTCACGGAATAGAGGGGGGAAATACGTTGGATACTCGTTTAAAAGTAATAAGAAAATCACCATTCCAGAAGTTAACCGTATTTGCTTCGGCCTTAGCATTATTATCAGGATGTTCATATAAAAACTTTATGGAGCAGGAAGTAAAAGCAGAAACTAACAAGACCACTGTAAAGAATGAAAACGGGAAGCAAAAAGAGGGAGAAGACTCTCCAAAACCAAATATCGTGTATATTGTTTTAGATGATTCAGGGTATTCAGACCTCGGAAGCTATGGATCAGAAATCCAAACACCAAACTTAGATATGTTAGCGGAGAACGGGCTTCGCTACAACAATTCTCATGTTACACCAGTTTGTTCTCCAACACGTGCTGCGTTGCTGACGGGGCGTAACCCTCATGATATTGGAATGGCAACGGTAGCCAATTTTGATATGGGACCAGAATATCCGAATAAACGGGGACGGATCAATCCTGAAGCGGGCACAATCGCGGAGGTACTAAAGGAAGAAGGATATAATAGCTATGCATTGGGGAAATGGCATTTATCTCCATCCCACCAGGCAACTCCTGCGGGTCCGTATGAAAATTGGCCGCTCGGTAAGGGCTTTGACCGTTTTTACGGAATCTTGGAAGATTCCAGTGATCAGTATAAGCCAGAGCTTGTTCAAGATAATAGTTTTATTGATGTGCCGGAAAAGGAAAACTATCATTTTTCAGAGGACATTGTAGATAAAGCCAATCAGTATGTTACTGACCAAGCCTCTATTAGTCCAGAAAAGCCTTTCTTCCTGTATCTAGCCTTCGGCGCTCAACACCAGCCGGTTCAGGTTCCTCAGGAATACATCGATAAGTACAAAGGAGTCTACGACAAAGGCTGGGATAAAATCCGTGAAGAAAGGTTCAACAAGCAAACGGAACTAGGCATTATACCAAATAATTCAGTCTTAGCGCCGCTTAACCCAGGGGTAAAACCTTGGGACCAGCTTACAGATGATGAGAAAAGAGCTTTTGCTCGTCTGCAAGAAACGTATGCAGGTTTTTTAACACATACTGATGAGCAAATTGGCCGTTTTATTGAAAATTTAGAATTTGTCGGTGAACTAGATAATACTATGATAGTCTTTTTATCCGATAACGGTGCGAGTGCTATGGGGAAAGCCACTGGTTCAATCAATCATACACTAGCATACAACGATTTGCCGGAAACTATAAACGATATCGTCGAAAATATTGATAATTTTGGTACTGACAAAACAAAAGCCGAATTCCCGGCTGGCTGGGCACAGGTTAGTAACACTCCGTTTAAATTATATAAATCAACGATGTATGAAGCAGGAACGAAAACCCCAATGATTGTCTATTACCCGAAAGCAATCAAAGAGAAAGGGGCTATCCGCGATCAGTATGTACATGTTAGTGATATCACACCTACTGTTTACGATTTAGCGGGAATCGAGCTGCCAAAAGAAATAAAGGGAGTAAAGCAAATTCCGCTTCACGGTGAGAGTTTTTCGGATACATTAAGCAATAGTCAAGCTGCAGGAAAAGATACACAATATTACGAGAACAACGGACAGCGGGCCATTTACCATGACGGCTGGAAAGCGATTGCTCTTCATACAAAGGGACAGCCATATGAAAATGACGTTTGGCAGATCTACCATTTAGCAGAAGATCCTACGGAATCAAACAACCTAGCTGCAAAGTATCCAGAAAAGTTAAAAGAACTTCAGAAGTTATGGGACCACGAAGCAAAGAAATATGATGTTCTCCCAATGACAGACATCATGGGGGATGGATTCTTAGTAATGCCTAGTGATTCTAATCGCAACCGTAACACCTTTACCTTCTATCCAGGCATGTCATTGCTGCCAGAAGGTGCTTCACCATTTATCATAAACCGTCACTATTCGATTACAGTTCCGATTAATCGGGAAGAATCGGATGAAGGTGTCCTGCTAGCATTAGGAAACTATGAGAGCGGCTATACACTTTATATTAAAGATAATAAACTAGTTTATGAGTATAACGTTGGGACAAATGTTTATCGGATTGAATCAGAAGCTCCTATTGGCCAATCCACGATCAAGTATGAGTTTAAACCTGCTGCTACCCCTCATAAAGGTATTGGCAGTCTCTTTATTAATGGGAAAGAGGCGGGAAGTGTAACAATCGATCAAACTCATAAATTTAAAATAAGTTTTGAAGGATTGGACATCGGCAGAGATACTCATTATCCAGTGAGTCCGGTCTATGAAAATGAAGGGAATTTTGAGTTTTCAGGCGAGCTTGAAAAAGTAGTTTACGAACTAAAATAGAATAGAAACATGATCCATTGGAAGTAAATAAAGGAGCCAGTAACAATACATCAACGTTACTGGCTTTTATTTTAAAGAAAAGAGGAAGATAAGATGGAGAATACAAAAACAGCGACTAAAGCATTTCATATATTGGCTAAACCATCAGGTCCTATTTGTAACCTAGATTGTCATTACTGTTTTTATACGGAAAAGGAAGCGCTATTTTCAGGGAAAAGTCGTTTCCGAATGTCTGATGAAACGCTAGAGGAATTTATCAGCCAATACATAAAAGCTCAAAATGTTGATGAAATCCCGTTCGTATGGCAGGGCGGAGAACCTACCTTAATGGGCCTTGATTTTTACAAGCGAGTAATTGAATTGCAAAAGAAATATGGGAAGGGAAAACGAATCACCAATTCGCTTCAGACAAATGGAACGTTGTTAACGGAAGAATGGTGCAAGTTTTTGGCTGATCATAACTTTCTAGTAGGCTTGAGTCTAGATGGACCAGAATCTATCCATGACCGCTATAGAGTTGACCGCGGTGGAAAACCCGCGTTCCATAGGGTTCTAAATGCACTCCATTTACTAAAAAAATATAAGGTTTCGTTTAATGTACTCGTATGTGTAACAAAGAATTCTTCCATGTATCCGCTAGAAATATATAACTTTTTTAAGAATGAGGGAGTAGAGTTCATACAGTTTATTCCAATAGTGGAAAGAATGCCAGATACCGAAGCGATAAAACTTGGCCTTCGTCATGCCACACCACCTTCTGTAAAACAGGAAGAAGCCCAGAAGGCTGTCTCTGCCTGGACAGTAGAATCAGAAAAATATGGAGATTTTCTAATTACCATTTTCGATGAGTGGGTAAGAAAGGATGTCGGTAAAATTCATGTAATGAACTTTGAGCACGCACTTACCTCATGGTTAGGACTTCCAGCGACAACATGCTTTTTTGCCGAAACATGTGGAAGGGCAGGAATTGTTGAACACAATGGTGATGTGTATTCGTGTGATCACTTTATGTATCCTGAATACAAACTAGGGAATATCTTTGATGACACATTTAGTGAAATGATAGATTCTAATAAGCAGCGGGCGTTTGGGGAAAATAAAAAATCCTCACTGCCAAGGTACTGTCAAAGCTGCGAGGTTCGTTTTGCCTGCAACGGAGAATGCCCAAAACAACGCTTCCTTTTAACCCCCGATGGTGAACCGGGGTTAAACTATTTGTGCGCAGGCTATAAAAAATACTTCCATCATATTCACAAATATATGAAAGTAATGGTCCAGCTAATTGAAAATGGTTTGCCAGCCGCTGAAGTTATGGAGGTCATCAAAAGACCGCTTATTGTTAAAAGGTGACCCTAATTCAAATTAAAAGCGGCAGATAAATTTGAATTAAATAAATTTTTAGAATTGATTGACAGAATAAAAATCACTAGGTAAAATTATAGTTAGTTAATGAAAGCGCTTTTTAATCAATTTTACACTACATAGATGATGTTTAACACAAGAACTAAAATTTTAGTTAAAAGAATCGTCGTTTGAATTTAATTTGTAAAGTGAGGGAAATAAAAAATGGCTGAAGTAATGAAACGGAAGATCCAAACCGGAAACTATCAAACTTTTATTAATGAAGGTGGCGATAATAAGTCATCTGAGACCATTATATTCCTGCACGGCAGCGGACCAGGTGCAAGCGGGGAGTCGAATTGGAAGGAAATTCTACCTCGTTTTCAAGATAAATTCCACGTTGTGGCACCAGATTTCTATGGCTTCGGTAATACAGATCATCCTGAGGAATATCCTCAAAATGGAGCAGAGTGGATGCAGATTAGGGTTAACCAAGTACTTTCACTAATGGATACTTTAAAGGTTGAAAAAGCCCATTTGGTTGGAAATTCCTTGGGCGGTGTTGTTGCGCTTCACCTTCTTATGTACGCTCCAGAGAAGTTTGACCGTGTAGTTTTAATGGGAGCAGGAGGCGGTTTGAAAGAACCTACCCCAGAGCTTGCAAAATTAGCAAACTTCCATAAAGATCCAAACCCTGTTGCATTTAAAAATCTATTAAGCTGGTTCTTATACGATAAGAGTATTCTAGAGGATAAACTGGAGCAAATTGTTTCAGAACGGTTAGAGCTGTTTTTAAGACCGGATGTACGCAAATCCTATGAGGAAAATTTCACAAAATCACATCTGTCTGACATGCTTGTTCCTCCTTCAGCACTAAAACAAATGGAGAATGAAATGTTACTCATTCATGGACACCAAGACCGATTTGTACCTCTTGAAAGCAGCCTTTACGTCATGGATTACTTGCCAAACGCGCAGCTCCATATCTTCAAGCGCTGTGGACACTGGGCGCAAGTAGAACAAAAGGAAAGATTTATTAAACTAACTTCGGATTTTTTCAACGGTGAAATATAGAAATAGTGTTGATTTAATTACTAATACACCGTTGATACCTGCCTCCTATCAGTAGTAAAAGTGATAGACTCTCAGAGTAATTACTAATATTATAGGGGTAACGACAACAAATGAGAATTGAAGGTGTATTGAGATGAAAATAGATCAGGCTTATCGCTATATTAAAACACAAATTATTGATGGAGTCTGGGTACCTGATACAGCGATTAATGTTAATGAAGTTTCTGAGCATTTAAATATCAGCCGCACACCTATACACAAGGCTATGACAAAACTTTCAGAGGAAGGATTTTTGTCAATCATTCCCCAAGTAGGTGTCTTTGTAAAAAGACCTGAGAGGGAAGAAGTAATGGAGCGATTATTGGTCTGTGCAACCCTGGATGCATTAATGACGGAGCATGCGGTAAAAAATTTAAATGATCAAGAACTTTCTCAAATGTTTAATACCTTGACTACTATGGATAATCCAGAAATCTCTGAAGAAGAGTATTCTCTCCTCAATATTGAGTTTCACCGAATCATTTATCAAGCGGCTAAGTTACCTTATACTTTTACTCTTGCCAATCAGTTATGGGATTACTTGAATTATGTTGGTAATCCAGCAATGTTATTTTCACAGGATCGAAGAAAGCAATCGCAGGCGGAGCATTGGATGATTTATTATAGTTTAAAAGAGAGAGACTCTAAACTAGCAAAAAAGCTAATGGAAAGACATTTAACCCGTATTGCAGAAAGCGTTAGCGAGAAATATCAGAAAATGGGTATTGCTCAGGAAGTGGTTAACGAGATTTAAAAGTGGTATAAAACAATATTACGGGAGGTTTTCATATGAACCAAAGCGTGTTGGAAACGAAAAATGTATTAGTGGACAGAGCGCGGGCTCTTATTCCTAAACTGCGAGAGTTTAGCCAGGATATTGATAAAAATAGTAGAATTCCAGAAGAGATTGTTGATGATTTGAAAAATGAGGGACTCTTAAAGGTACTACGGCCGCATATGTTTGGTGGTTATCAGACAAATATGAGAGCGTTCACAGAAGTTGTAACAGAGATTTCCCGTGGTAACGGTTCAGCCGGTTGGTTCGTATGCCTAAGTAATATTCGTGATTATATGATTTCCTACACATTTGGTGAAAAAGCCTTAAATGAGATTTATTCAGTGGGGAAAGATGTTGTGTTAGCAGGTAACTTTAAACCTATTAAGTGTAATATCAAAAAGGTCGAAGGCGGATATTTTGTGGAAGAAGCCCAGTGGCCATTTGTTTCAGGAAGTCCACATGCCGATTGGTGCTACTTCGGATTCCCATTAACAGATGAAAATGGCGGAATGGAAATGGCCATAATGGTGGTACCGCGTGAGGAAATAGAGATTCTTGACGACTGGAATGTTATGGGATTAAAGGGTTCCGGCAGCAATAGCTGTAGAATTCAAAATGTTATTGTTCCAGAACACCGTGTATCATTGGATCGCTTAGCTAGCAAAGGTCATTACTTAATTGATCCGCTTAAAGACGTTTCATTATATAGATCTTCTTTTGTACCATCTCTTACATTATCGATTGTAGGACCGGCATTAGGGCTAGCACAGGCAGCCATGGACCTCTATATGGAAAGACTTCCGAAAGCTGGAATTGGAAACACCTTCTATCATAAACAAAATGAAGCACCAATAACACATCATCAGGTTGCCCAAGCACAATTAAAAATTGATACTGCCGAAATGTTTTTATACCGTGCTGTGGATAAAATTGATAGCTATGCTGAACGCGGAGAGGTAATGGACACGGCTGAAATTGTGAAAGTGAAAGCAGATTTCGGTTATGTAAATCAACTATGTAAGGAAGCAATCGATCTTCTAGTTGCTGGAGTCGGTTCCATGTTCACTTACCATAGCAATCCTTTACAATTAGTCTATCGCGATTTTTTTGCCATGCATTTACATGGTTTCATTACACCATCAAGTTTAATCGAAACATATGGAAGAGTTCTTTGCGGCCAAGAACCGAATACCTATTTTGTCTAATCCAAAATGAAAAGGCTTACTGTTTTCTGAAGATTCAAATATAAAATTAATTGGAGGAAAAAAACATGAGTTTACCAGAAATCGCAAAGTTAGGACACGTAGCATTAGTTTCATCAGATCTTGAAAAATCACTTTGGTTCTTTAAGGAATTGATTGGATTAGAAGAAACAGAAGAGGTAAATGGCACGCATTATTTACGCGCATGGGGAGACTTTGAACATCACACATTATCAATAACAGCTGGCGAAAAGTCATATGTTGATCATATCGCATGGAGAACAAAGCGTCCGGAAGATGTAGAGCAATTTGCACATTTGCTTGAAGAAGCTGGTACGGAAGTAAACTGGATTGAAGCAGGAGTGGAAGCAGGGCAAGGAAGAGCCATTCGTTTTAAATTGCCGAGTGAACACCGTTTCGAAATTTATTATGATATGGAAAAAACACTAGCTGAGCCATCTAAACGTTCAGTGTTAAAGAACCAGACCTATAAAGCATGGGCAAAAGGCGTTTCACCACGCAGAATTGACCATGTTAATATCCTAACATCCTTAAAGGCAAATGAGATTTCAGATTATTTAATGGAAAAATTAGGATTTAAAATGCGAGAATGCGTTCAGGCTCCAGATGACTCATTAATTGCTGCTTGGTTAAGCGTAACCCCTTTGGTTCATGATATCGCTGTAAGCCATGATCCATTTGCACCATCAACACATCAAATTCACCATTTGTCTTACTGGCTGGATAATGCTCAAGATTTGCTGCGTGCAGCAGACATCTTAACAGAACATGGACTCAAGTTTAAAGGACCGGGTAAGCATGGTATTTCACAAGCAATGTATTTATATGTGGTCGATCCAGGAAGTGGAGTACGCTTGGAATTGTTCACTAATGGCTATTTGATTTTTGAACCAGACTGGGAGCCAATTGTATGG
The DNA here is from genome assembly GCF_044754045.1 of Neobacillus sp. NPDC093182. Classification (NCBI taxonomy): domain Bacteria; kingdom Bacillati; phylum Bacillota; class Bacilli; order Caryophanales; family Bacillaceae; genus Neobacillus; species Neobacillus sp. NPDC093182. Next base: position 262,107 of record NZ_JBIVOI010000009.1, on the reverse strand, counting down.
ACGTTAGATGAGATGGATGTAGGTTTTACCTTCTGGGGTGATCAAACAGACACGATACCAGAAAACAATCCGACAATTGATGCTTAAGAGTATAGTAGATTAATTTTATAGAAGAGAGAGGTTAGTAAAATGGATGATCGTCAATTTCGAACAGCGATGGGGAAATTTGCAACAGGAGTAACCGTAATTGCTACTGATGTGGACGGAGATGTGCATGGCATGACAGCCAATGCCTTCATGTCTGTGTCGCTTGACCCTAAACTAGTAGTAATCTCAATTGGTGAAAAGGCAAGGATTCTTGAGAAAATTAAACAAAGTAAAACATTTTCTGTAAATATATTAGCAGCTGATCAACAGGAACTTTCGATGATTTTTGCGGGACAGTTGAAAGAACACCGCGAAGTGGAATTTGACCGGCTTGATGGGAAGCCCGTACTAAACGGGGCGGTTGCACAAATTGCCTGTGAGGTATCTGCTGAACATCTTGAAGGAGATCACACGCTATTCATTGGAAGAGTAACAGATATTCATTTAGAAGATGCTGAACCACTTGTTTTTTATAGTGGAAAGTACCGTGCTTTAGCTGAAACTGTAACAGTATAATGAACACTTTAAAGAAAAGGGGACTGCTTTAATGGATATTCAAAAAGCGGCCACTGCTTTAATGGAAGCAGAAAATCAGAAGGAACCGATTGCCCCATTCACATCCTCAACAGAAGAACTATCTGTTGAGGATGCTTACAACATCCAGCTTTTCCAAATTCGCCAAAAGGTAGCAAAAGGTGCTGTCGTCGTTGGAAAAAAGATTGGACTGACGAGTAAAGCAATGCAGGAAATGCTTAATGTTACCGAACCTGATTATGGACATCTTCTTGATGACATGATGTATGGAGAGGGAGAGACAATTAGTCTTCATAAGTTTATTCAGCCGAGGATTGAATTTGAAATGGCGTTTGTTTTGAATAAGGATTTAAAAGGTCCGGGTGTAACGATGAACGATGTGATTGAAGCTACGGACTATGTGGTTCCAGCTCTAGAGATTATTGATAGCCGAATAAAAGATTGGCAGATCAAATTTGAGGATACAGTTGCAGACAATGGTTCATCCGCTGGTGCAATTATAGGAAGTACAACGGCTAAACTAGATGGTTTAGATTTAGCATCCGTAAAAATGACTGTAACAAGAAATGGTGAGTTTTTGGACGCAGCAGCTGGTTCAGCAGTAATGGGGCACCCTGCTCAAGCAGTGGCATGGTTAGCCAATGCACTTGGAAGCTACGGAATTTCTCTCCATGCCGGGGAAGTTATTCTTTCTGGAGCCCTTTCAAAAGCAATACCAATTGAAGATGGAGATACCTTCACTGCTGAATTTGAACATATTGGAGCAGTAACTGCCTCCTTCAAGAAATAAAAACACGCTATAAAGAGTAAGACTCCTTGTATGAAAAATGTAAGGAGTCTTTATTTTAAGCTTTGGTACTAGTTCGAATCAAACCAGTTTAATACTTAATCTTTAGAGGGAAAAGGTGAGATTATGAAGGTTAACTCAGGCAATCTGCTGGAACCAAACTACATAGAAGAAGGAAATAAGAAAATTCTTACCACTGCAGGAGCCTTTGGTTTATTGCGTAAGGGCATAATCGAGAATTTAGGATTAAAGCGAGCTAAGGGTTTTTTGCTTCGTTACGGTTGGAGTTTGGGTGTCAGTAATGCGGAAGAAGCCATGTTAACGAGTACCTCGATTGACTATCTAATTAAACAAGCTGCCGTGCTCCATTTGGGTACAGGTCATATAGGAGATGTCCAGTCTGAAAGATTTATTGAATGGGTTGATTCGGAAAATATTAAAACAATCAGTGGCAAAGGAAAGTGGATTCATTCATTTGAAGCACAGGAGCATCTTAAACATCATGGAAAATCAGATATGCCTGTATGCCATATTTTAACGGGGTATGCAAGCGGCTATATGTCTACGATTTGTAAAAAGAGTTTGATTGTTAAGGAAATTAGCTGTGTAGCCAAAGGTGACCCTGAATGCTGCTTCGAGATGAAGCTCCAGGAGGATTGGGGACCTGAGATTCAGGATGAGCTAAAATTCTATCATGAAATCAATATTATTGAAGAATTAGAGTACACCTATGAGCAATTGTTAGAGCAGCGAAATTATATCGATAAGGTTTCGAAATTTCATAAAAAATTAACGGAAAGTATTTCAAACGGAAGCAATTTGCAGGATATCGCCGATTCGACTTTTGGGCTATTAAAAATACCGATTTCAATCGAGGATTTAAGCTTTCAAAAAATTGTTTATGCAGGAATGGAAGAAGACGAATATAGCAGTTTGAGTAAAGAACTGAAAGAGAGTTTAATTCGAAAGAATAGAAAAAATAATAAACCGCTTCCGCTATTTAAAGAAACAACAAGACTAAAAACAGAAAACCAAGAGCGGCTCATTACTCCCATCATTGTACAAAAAAAAGTAATTGGATATTGTACATTTCTTTATTTAAAAGAAACAGAGAAAAGCTCCGAAAATAATATTATGTTTATCGAGCGGGTAGCAAATGCCGCCTCTCTATACCTTTTAAATGAGAAGACAAGCTTTGAAGCACTTGAAAAGATGAAAGGCTATTTTTTAGAACAAATTTTAAAGGGACAGTATTCCTCTAGAGAAGAAATTATCAATCGCGGCCGTTATATGGGGGTAGACCTTGAAACGCCATTCTATATTGCTGCAATTGACTATAAAGAGAATGGCAAGACAGCAAAAGATAGCAATGACTATGAACAAATTTTAGAATCAATTGCTAAGTACTTAGACATTCAGGGATATAAAGCACTCATCGGTCAATATGAAGGTAAAATCATTATGCTGATACCTGTATCTTCAAATATACTGCCAAATATGGAAAAAATCTTAAAACACATTGAAACGACTCATTCATTCTATAACTACAAAATTGGCATTAGTGATAAAGCTGAGGAAATTGAACATGTTTTGGAGTATTTGGATGAATCACTAATTAGCCTGAGAATGTCAACGGAGAAGAAAATTATTCATTTTAAAGATTTGGGGATCGTTGGAATTTTAATTAATTCAAAAAATGTAAGCGGAATTAAGAAAATTGCTAAACAAGAATTAGGGCCGCTTTATAAATTGGGAGAGGGCAAACAAAAGGAATTATTGAAAACACTTTATGTTTTTTTATCAAATGGCGGCAAACTTCAACAAACGATGGATGATTTATCATTATCGATGAGTGGACTTATGTATCGAATTAACAAGATTGAAAATCTAATTAATAAAGATCTGCGAGACTCATCACAAAGCTATCAGTTACTATTGATTTTAGATTCACTGTTAGCTTTAGGGGAGCTAGAAATATAAGAATAGTGAGTTAAGTTACCCGGGCATTCATGTGTGATTGCTCTTTTTTTCTAGGTGAAGTATCAAAAAACCAATATAAACTAGTTGAAAATGGTAGAAAATTCAATGAATTTTACTCTAGTTTATATACTAACAATTTTCTAATATTTAGAAATGTAAGGGTTTTCTTTTTTGATACAAGAATCTGGGAGGGATTTATTTGAATCAAGCTACAGCTATTAATACCGTTGAAAGAAGTACTTTAAAGAAAACAATGAGAAGATTACTGCCGTTTATTTTAATTCTTTATGTCATTGCATTTTTGGATCGGGTAAATATGGGCTATGCAGCTTTAGAGATGAATGCAGATTTAGCATTAACGGCTGAAGCATTTGGATTATTGTCTGGTTTATTCTTTATCAGTTATTTCCTTTTTGAAGTCCCAAGTAACCTTATTTTGAACAAAGTTGGTGCACGGCTTTGGATTGCCCGTATTATGATTACATGGGGTATTGTGGTCGTATTAACTGGGTTTATCCAATCTACCGCCCACTTATATATTTTACGCTTTTTATTGGGTGCTGCAGAAGCAGGGTTTGTCCCAGGAATCATTCTTTACTTAACGTATTGGTTTAGAGCCCGTGAAAGAGGCAAGGCAACAGCTCTCTTTTTTGTTGCCTTGCCATTAAGTGCATTAATTGGTGCGCCTCTTTCTACCTGGATCATGGATACCGTGACTTGGGGAGGATTAGCAGGCTGGCGGTGGATGTTTATTTTAGAGGGCATACCTGCAGTTCTATTAGGTATTGTGGTTTTATTTTACTTGACAGACCGTCCTGTTAACGCCAAGTGGTTAACAGAACAGGAAAAAACTTGGCTTGAAGAGGAGCTTATTAAAGAAAGAAAACTAAGTGCAAAATTAAATAAATCATCACATCTTGGTATGTTAATGGAATCGAAAGTATGGAAATTAGCTTTATTTAATATTGCTGGATTTGTTGCGGTCAATGCACTATCTTACTGGATGCCTACGATTATTAAATCACTTTCTTCTTCTGAAACAACTAATTTGCAAATTGGATGGCTGGCAATGATTCCTTCTATTATCGCGATTCCATCCATTCTATTTACAGGTTGGAATGCAGATAGAACGGGCAGGCATAAATTGCATTTAGGTGCATGTGTGTCAATTGCCATGATTGGGTTCATTGGATGTGCATACGTTTCAAGCGTGCCCCTGATGGTTTTAATGCTATCGATTACTTCAGCAGGGTTATATGGGATATCCGGAACTTTCTATGCCTATATCACCTTCTTCTTTTCTGAATCAACCGCACCAGCTGGCATTGCATTAGTTAGCACATTATCATCACTTGGTGGTTTCGTAGGCCCAATGTTAATGGGCATTTTCGATTTTAAACAAGCAATGTTTATCATTGCTGGATGCCTGCTTGTCAGCCTGATTACTCTATTTACCTTAAGATTAGCGAAGAATGACCAGAAAGACTTAGTCGATACAGGAGCAGTAGAGATCCCTAATTGATTTGAACGAAGTAAAAAATCGAATCTCCATAATTATTTGAGCCCTCTTTGGGCTTTTTTTATGGAAACAACACTCAATTAGCTAATATTTTTTGTTAAATCTTTCAATAATCCAACAAAAATCTACTAAAAAATGATTAATAATCAAATAGTTTTTATTCTAGAAATAAAGTAGTAAATTTTCTAAAATTTCAGTTATAGATAAACTTTACTATGTTTAAATGTCAAATTTAAAAATGTAAGGGATTTCATCCATGGGTGATTTTCTAAAAAAACCGATATTTTTTCAAGGAGGAGAATGGTAAATTGACAAACATTACTCAACAATTAATTAAGACTGCTAACTATGAAACATACCTAAATCGTGCAGGTGAAGGCAATTCAGAAGTGATTTTATTTTTACATGGCTCCGGACCAGGTGTTACATCGTTTGCGAACTGGCGTTATGCCCTGAAAGACTGCTCTGAGACGTATGACTGTCTTGCTCCAGATCTATTGGGTTTTGGCAATAGCAGTCATCCAGATACACTACCTAAGAATAGGCAAGGGTGGATGGATTTATGGGTAAATCAACTTATGGAGCTTCTAGATGATTTGGGTGTTCAAAAGGCCCATTTAGTCGGCAATTCGTTGGGATGTTCCATTGCACTTGAGCTCTTATTAGAACACCCAGAACGATTTGACCGAGTGGTGTTAATGGGACCAGGAGGAACACCAAATACCAAGCTAAGCCCGGAATTAGCTCGTGCGAAAGGATTTTATGACAATCCGTCACCAAAGAAGCTTCGTCAAATTATGAGCTGGTTTGTATACGACGCAGAGGCAATGGAGCCAATCATCGACGCTATCACAGATTACCGATTTGAAACAGCGATGAAGCCAGAAGTCCGTATCTCCAATGATTCTATTTTCGCAACAGCGGCTGTACCAGTTCCTACTACAGCATTAAGAAGAATTAAGAACCCTGTTCTACTTGTACATGGTCGGGATGACATGGTTTGCTCCGTAGAATCCAGCTATTACTTACTCTCCCACCTGCCGAACTCCCAGCTGCATGTATACGGGAAATGTGGTCATTGGACGCAAATTGAAAAGCAGGAAAGCTTTAATTACCTAATCCAGAACTATTTTGCTGATAGAATCTAATAATATTTAGGAGGAATAAAAGATGACTTTACCTGAAATTGCAAAGTTAGGACATGTCGCACTCGTTACACCAGACCTTGAAAAATCACTATGGTTTTTCCGAGATGTTATCGGGTTAGAAGTAACGGAAGAGGTAAATGGTACGTATTATTTACGGGCATGGGGCGATTTTGAACACCACTCCCTTTCTTTAACTGCAGGAGATAGAGGATACGTAGATCATATCGGCTGGAGAACGAAACGTCCGGAAGATGTGGAAGGTTTTGCCCAGTTGCTTGAAAAAGCTGGAACAGAAGTAAAATGGATTGAAGCAGGCGAAGAAACAGGTCAAGGGCGTGCGATTCGTTTTAAACTGCCAAGTCAGCATTCCTTTGAAATCTATTATGATGTAGAAAAGCCTAAAGCGGACGAAAAAAGGCGCTCTGTCTTGAAAAATCAAACTTACAAGTCTTGGGCCCGTGGCTGCTCACCTAGAAGATTTGACCATGTAAACATTGCTACATCCATGGATGTCCAAGAAATCCTAGATTACTTAGGAGCTCAATTAGGATTTAAGCTTCGTGAATATGTAAGATATAACAACGAAACAACCATGGCCGGCTGGATGAGTGTAACGCCTCTCGTTCACGACATTGCGGTAATTTCAAGACCGCAGGCAGCAACGCCAAACCAGCTCCACCACATTTCGTATTGGCTGGATAACGCGCAGGATGTCTTACGGGCTGCAGACATTTTGAGTGAAGAAGGTATTAAGTTCATCGGCCCTGGTAAACACGGTGTTTCTCAAGCACTATACTTATATGTCCTTGACCCAGGCAGCGGCTGTCGTGTTGAGCTATTTAGTAATTCCTATTTAATTCTTGAACCTGATTGGGAGCCAGTTGAATGGACGGAGGAAGATCATTCAATCGGTAACACCTATTGGGGTGAATCCGTCAGCGATAAAGAAATGAACAAACCTACTATAGAGGCTTAAATTAGAAAGCTGACTCAAAAGTAATTGAGTCAGCTTTTTTCAAAGACAATTTTGCGAAAGTGAGGCAGTTAGTGATGAGTGAAATGAAAATTTATGAAACCGATGTCGTTGTAGTTGGTGCAGGCAATGCTGCTATGTGCGCAGCCATCTCAGCAAGGGAAAATGGCGCAAATGTCCTGGTACTTGAAAAAGCACCCGAAGCTGAAAAAGGCGGAAACAGTACCTATACACATGGTTCCATCCGGTTTGCTTATGATGGTGTCGAAGATTTAAAGGAGATCATGCCTGACCTTGCACCAGAAGATATTGAGTCTTCAGATTTTGGCGTCTATTCTGAGGAAGAATTCTATGAAGATATGTGCCGTGTCACCAATTACCGTACTGACCCGGAACTAGCATCAATTTTAACAGGAAAAAGTTTTGAAACGATGAAATGGCTCACCTCCCATAAGGTACGCTGGGTGCCTATATATGGTCGTCAAGCCTTTAAGGTAGACGGTAAATTTAAGTTCTGGGGCGGAATGATTGTTGAATCGGTAGGCGGGGGACCTGGATTAGTAGAAGCCCTGCATAAAGAAGCCTCTTCTTCAGGAGTGCAAATTCTATTTAATGCCATGGCGACTGAACTGATCCATGATGACGAAGGCGCGCATGGAGTGATCTTTAAGCACAATGGCAAAACAGCAAAGGTATATGCTAAAGCCGTGGTATTGGCCTCTGGAGGCTTTCACGCAAACCCCGAAATGCGCACGCGTTATTTAGGACCGAAATGGGACTTGACCCATGCAAGAGGCAGCCGTTTTAATACGGGAGAAGGCATTCAAATGGCATTAAATATTGGTGCCCTTGCCACTGGAAATTGGTCAGGCTGTCATTCTGTCGGCGGGGATCGATATCTCCCGGATTTTACAGAAGGTTTTCAAAAGCTTAGCTATCCTTTTGGAATTATGGTAAACGCGGAAGGAAAGCGCTTTGTGGACGAAGGTGCGGATTTCCGCAATTACACTTATGCCAAATATGGCCGGTTAATTCTTGAACAGCCAGGACAATTTGCATGGCAAATTTTTGACCAAAAGGTATCTCGGCTATTACGAGAAGAATACAAGGGCAGGCAGGTAACAAAAGTAAAAGCCAATACGCTAGAGGAACTAGCGGAAAAACTTGAAGATGTTGACTCCGAAGTTTTTTTACAAAGTGTGAAAGAGTACAATGCGTCGATTCGGAAAGATATCCCGTTTAATCCAAATATCAAGGACGGCCGGTGTACAGAAGGATTAGCGGTACGAAAATCAAATTGGGCAAACACATTGGAGGACGGTCCATTTGAAGCCTATGCCGTTACTTGCGGTATTACCTTTACCTTTGGGGGCTTGAAAATTAACCCAGCGACAGAAGTACAAGATGTACTATCCAAGTCTATCCCAGGATTGTATGCGGCCGGTGAATTAGTAGGAGGATTATTTTACTTTAACTACCCAGGCGGAGCAGGACTAATGGCAGGATCTGTGTTTGGGAAAATTGCAGGTGAGAATGCAGCTAAGTTTATCAAAACGAAAGAAATTATTAATTCGTAAAAATTCTATTCAATTTACTAGTCATGTGGACAAAACTTCAAAGTTATCACTCAAAAACCAATAAAAATTAGCTGAAAATGTTTGAAAGTTGAAAGGTTTTTACCCTTTAAATTGATTTTGTAATTTTCTAAAATTTAGTTAAGAACTTAAACGAAAAAGTGAAATAAAGTTGAAAAGGAGATAGTACCATGACAAACGTTACCTATAGTGACACGTATCTTGTAGATAAAGCAAAAGCCCTCGTTCCGAAGCTTAGAGAAAGAGCAAAAGAGACGGAAGAAATTCGCCGGATACCAGAAGCAACGATGAACGACTTAAAAGAAGCAGGATTATTCAAGTTACTTCGGCCAAGGATTTATGGCGGCTATCAAACTAGCATGAGAACCTATTCTGATTGTATTGTCGAAATCTCCCGCGGATGTGCTTCTACAGGCTGGATTTTATCACTGTGTGCCATTCGGGAACTCATGGTAGCGGAATCATTTTCGGAAAAAACACACCAAGAAATCTTCGGAGAGAATGAAGATAATGTCCTGTTTGCTGGAGTATATGAACCTAGAAAATGTATTGCTAGAAAAGTCGAAGGTGGTTATTTAATCGAAGAAGGTTTCTGGATGTTCTGCTCCGGATCGCTTCATGCCACATGGGGATACTTCGGAATGGCAATCAGGGACGATGATGAAAACCTCGTAGATCAAGCGCTGATGACACTTCCTTTTGAAGAGTTAGAGATTATGGATGACTGGCATGTTATGGGGCTCAAAGGCACTGGCAGTAACAGTGTAAAAATGACCAACGTATTTATCCCGGATCACCGAGTCGTTTCTTTTCCGGAAGTGTTGAACGGAACATTTAAATCAGACCATTTAAGAGATATCCCATTATATAGTACGGCACTTTTTCCATCCCTAGCTCTGTCTTTAGCATTGCCGGGCTTAGGATTGGTAAAGGCCGCGTTAGAATTTTTCCAAGACACACTCCCAAATCGAAAAGCTGCACATATCGGAGTTGAATATTTACGTGATTCACCTACCCTGCACTCGTTACTAGCTGACGCCGCGCTGAAAATTGATACCGCTTCCATGCATTACTACCGTGTGGCAGATGAGCTTGATGCATGGGCTGCCAGCGGAGAATTTATGGATCGTCAAGCACGAGTAAAGGCTTTAGCGGATATCGGATATGCGAACCAAGTTAGTAAGGAAGCACTCGATATTCTAATTCTCGCAAGCGGATCAGGTTATGTTTATGAAGGTCATCCATTGCAAAGAATTTTCCGGGATTTTTGGACGCTTTATTCACACAGAACACTTTCACCGTTAATCACAAAAGAAAACTATGGACGTGTACTTTCTGGGTTAGAGTCGAATGCCCTAAGATATTAGAACGCTCCTAATCTATTAAACAATCTCGATCAAGAAGAAGGGAGACTGTATGGAAACAATCTATATAAACCGTGATAATTTGGCAGATTGGCAGGGAAAAGCAGATGCATGTGTAATAGCACTTGGTTTTTTTGATGGTCTCCATTACGGACATCGTGAAGTAATCAAAACAGCTTTACGGAAAGCACAAGAAAAGGGTGTGCAGCTCTCTGTAATGAGTTTCTTTCCACATCCAAAGTCTGTCCTATCTAATGGGGAAAAACAAATTGACTATTTAATGCCCCTTTCTGGTAAGGAGAAAATTCTTCGGGGGCTTGGTGTTGATACGTTTTATATTGTTGAATTCACTAGGGAATTTGCCGCTCTTTCACCTGAACAATATGTTAATGATTATCTGGTTAATCTAGGGGTTATTCATGCAGTTGCTGGTTTTGATTTTACTTATGGTTCCAGGGGAATCGGAAATTTAGATCGTTTGCAGGGTGACAGTGGTGGAAGCATAGAGGTGACAAAGGTGGAAAAAGTGGCATGCCGTGGCGAGAAAATCAGCTCTACCAGCATACGAGAAAGATTAGCTGCAGGCAATGTAGAGGAACTGCCAGATTTTCTCGGCTGCTTCTATGAAATAGCAGGAATGTGGGATGGTCAATCATTCAAGCTGAATCCATACTATACTCTGCCTGCACCCGGAAAATATGCGGTAACAATTAATATAAGAAATTTATCAAAACGTACTGAAGTAATTGTGGAAGAAAACTCTCTCAAACCGGTTTCAGAACTGCCGCTATATTTATTTGGGGAGCTATCGATTGTTTGGCATAAACGTATCTCCGAGGATGCTTCCTCTTCTCGTCCTATTTTAAAAGTTGGAGGATTAACTCTATGAATAAATGCAAAGACTTTCAAAAACTGCTTCAAGAACCCGGTTCCTTTATCCTGCCCGGCGCCTATGATGCGATGTCTGCAAAGTTAATAGAAGAAACTGGCTTTAAGGCGATTTACGCAACGGGTGCTGGTATATCCAATGCACAGCTTGGCTGGGCTGACGTGGGACTTACTTCTCTAAAGGAAGTGGTTGATATTGTTGCAAGAATGGCCGACGTTACCAATATTCCAATCGTAGTAGATGGCGATACTGGGTTCGGAAATGCGATCAATGTCATTCGGACTGTAAAAGAGTTTGAACGTGCAGGTGTGGCTGCCATTCAAATGGAGGACCAGGTATCACCAAAGAAATGCGGTCATTTTAACGGTAAAGAAGTTATTTCTAAGGAAGAAATGGTCGGGAAAATCAAGGCTGCCTTAGATGCTAGAAAAGATGAAAATCTCGCGATTATGGCACGCACTGATGCAATAGCCGTTAATGGTGTGGAAGACGCTATTGACAGGGCTTTTGCCTATTACGAAGCGGGTGCCGATATTATTTTTGTCGAAGCACCAAATACAGTTCAACAATTACGGCAAATTACAAGTTCACTAAAAGGAATTCCGCAGGTTATTAACTTAGTAGAAGGCGGCAAAACACCGCTTATTTCCTTAAAAGAAGCAGAAGAAATTGGGTTTAAAATCATGCTGTGTGCAAATACAGCGCTTCGCTCGGCCATTAAAGGAATCACTGAATCTTTAAGAATTCTTAAAGAAGAAGGCTCTCAGGAAAATCTATTACCTTTGATTTGTACCTGGGAGGAAAGACAATCTCTTTTCAAACTTAATCAAATCAAAGATTGGGAAAAGAAGTATTTATATAATAATTAATACTAGGAGGTTACGAAAGTGGAGAGAGAATTGGATTATGACATTGTGGTAATTGGCTGTGGTGTGGCAGGAACAGCAGCAGCTTTGTCCGCTGCGGAAAGTGCCAAGCAGGCAGGAAGGAATTTACGAATAGCGATCCTAGAACGCACGGATTACGATCATCGCGGCGGAAACTCAAGGTGGACAGCCTCTTACATGCGAATGAAGAATATTGACGAAATAGCAGACAACTTTGTAGAAGATATGATGGCGTTCTCAGATCATTTCTCTGATAGGGAGTACATAGAAACTCTCGCGGAAAACGCAGGCAGTACACTGCGCTGGGTAGAGGAAAAGGGTGTAGAATTCGACTACCTGCCAACCATGTTCCTAACTGCTTCAAGGCCGCGGTTACTTCCAGTTGGCGGCGGCAGGGCTATCATTGATACATTATCACGCCGGGCAGGAGGTCTGGGAGTTGAAATTATTTATGAGGCGACAGCTTGGAAATTGTTGCTTGATGACGAGGGTGCGATAAATGGACTTATGGTTCGGGTTAAGGGTGGAAACTCGCTGCAGCTGAAAGTCGGTGCCGTTGTCCTTGCAGCTGGCGGATTCCAGGGAAATCAGGAGATGATGGCACAGTATGTTGGCAGGGATGCACATAAAATTCGTACTGTAGCAGAAGGCGGCCTTTACAACAAAGGGGAAGGTATCCGGATGGCAATGGCAATTGGTGCAAAAGGAGCCGGTCAGTTCGATTCCTTTCATGCAGAACCAGTGGACCCTAGAAGTAAGCGGGAAGAAGCAGCTGTCATGACTTACCCTTATGCGATTTTGGTCGATAAAAATGGCAGCCGTTTTGTCGATGAAGGAATTTCCACAGTAGACGAACAATATGAAGCGGTAGCCCGCAAAATTTTCTACGATCTCCCTGACCATATAGCTTATATGATCAGTGACCAAAAAATGTTCGATATTCCGAATTATGAGAGAGCGATAGAAACAGATAAACCGGCGATTGAGGCAGACACCCTTGAGGAGTTAGCAGTGAAAATTGGGGTGCCAGCAGATCAGTTGACTGCAACGGTCAAAGCCTTTAATGCCGCTGTACAGCCTGGGGAATTCCACTGGGATAAGAAGGACGGAAAACAGGCTGTAGGGATTACACCGCCAAAATCAAATTGGGCGATTACGATCGATAAGGCGCCATACATTGCCTATCCAATTGTCTGCTCCAATGTTTTCACGAATGGAGGCTTAGCATCTGATACAAATGGGCGGGTTTTGTCGCAGGATGATGATGTAATTCCAGGATTGTACGTCGCAGGTGAAACAGCTGGTCTTTACTATGGCAAATATCCTGGCGGCACATCCGTGCTTCGCGGACTCGTGTTTGGTAAACGTGCTGGTGAGCATGCAGCGTCTTACGTTAGCGATTTTAAAAAACTTGGGGTGTAAAGAAGGGGTGTTGACCTTTGGAATTAAAAAATAAAGTTGCATTTGTAACTGGCGGCGGCAGAGGGATTGGCCGGGAAACCTGCCTGCTTTTAGCAAAGCAGGGGGCAAAAGTAGCTGTTTTTTCTCGAAGTCTATCAGAAACTACGGAGGTGGCCGCTTATATAAGGGAGGAGCTTGGAGGCGAAGCTATCGCTCTTGCTGGTGATGTACGCTCTGAGGATGATGTGAACAAAGCTGTTCAGAAAACGGTAGAAAAACTTGGAAATATTGATATTTTAATCAATAATGCCGGTGTCATGCTGCTAAAGCCATTCGATGAAACGACGGTTGAAGAGTGGGACTTTGTCCAAGAAATCAATACCCGCGGTGTATTTTTATGTGCGAAAGCAGTAGTACCGCAAATGAAAGAGAAAAGAAATGGTGTCATTATCAATGTATCATCCATTTGGGGAACAAAAGGCGGTCCGGACAGAAGTGCCTATATTACCTCTAAATTTGCCGTAATTGGATTTACAAAAGCATTAGGTGAAGAGTTAAAACCATTTAATGTTAGGGTAAATGCTGTCTGCCCAGGCCCAGTTGACACAAAGATGATGGAAGATATTGCTCCGGATGCGAACAAAGATAATTGGCTTCATCCAATTGACATGGCAACTGTAATTGTTGATTTGTGTCTGCCAAAAATGAAAGCCGTTTCGGCGACTGTGATTGAAGCCTTCGGCAATGGAAGGCCAGTTAATTTATAAAAATAATAAACTATTCTGTTGATAGAAAAGGGGAACGTATATGGAAAACTTTACAACAGCAATTGAATCAAAAAATATTAGTCTAGCATTAGCAAATAAAATGCTTGTGGCCGCATTAGAAAAGGGAAAAGAGCTTGGTATTCCGTTCAGTATTGCCATTGTTGATAAGCCAGGTAATTTAAAAGCATTTAATGCGATGGATGGTGCTCCCGTCTTAAGTCTTGAAATCGCTCAAAATAAGGCATTTTCTGCCGCGGCATACAATCGTGCAACACATGAATGGTATGACAGACTAAAGGATGATCCACCATTATTTCACGGTATTGTTCACACACCAAGATTAGTTATTTTTGGCGGCGGATACCCAATTAAAATTAATAACGAACTTATTGGTGGAATCGGAGTGAGCGGCGGACATTATTCACATGATATGCAAGTATGCCAAGCGGCTCTAGAAGTATTAAAAGCCTTTGAATCTGGGGAGTGAAAATAATGGATCGCTATGATTTGGTCATTCTTGGCGGGGGACTTGCAGGTATGTGCGCCGCGGTGGAGGCAGGGGAGCAGGGCGCGAACGTCCTGCTCCTTGAAAAGCAGGATGAACTTGGCGGCAGCACGGTCCTCAGTTCAGGGTATATGGCATTTGCCGGTACGGATATGCAGGAGCAGACAGGAATCATGGATTCAACCGAATCCCTAGTGGCTGACATGGTGGAGGTTGGCGGCGGAGTAAATGATCAAACACTCGTTGCTGCCTATGGCAAACACCAGCTAGAAACCTATCAATGGCTGGTTGACCACGGTGTCGAGTTCAGAGCGTTGGAAGCAGTAAGCGGGCATAGTGTTCCACGCGGACATATTATTGATCCTCATCAAGCAATCCAGTCCCTGCACCGAAGGGTTAAGCAATTACCAAACGTGACGATTTGTTTCAATGCTCCAGCAAGAAGATTACTTAAGAATGCTGAAGGACGGATTGATACGGTAGTATACGAGGTCGATGGCAAAGAGAAAAAAGCACTTGCTGCTAGAGGGGTATTGATTGCCTCTGGAGGTTTTGCTAAAAGTGAAGAGCTGTTGAATCATTTTGCACCTCAATTAAAGGGAGCATTAAGAATTGGCGGTGCTGGAAATCACGGAGACGGAATTCGGATGGCATGGGAACATGGTGCATGGGTCCAGGATCTTCCGTATTTAAATGGAACATATGGATTCCATCCAACTGCAGCAGGACCGGTAAAGTCGCAGGGATTGGCTTTTTATAAAGGTGCTATTATGGTTAACCAACAGGGCAAGCGGTTCGTAAATGAATCTATTTCTTACAAACTACTAGGAAAAGCAGCGTTCGAACAGCCTGAGCAGATTAGTTATCAGGTTTGGGATCAGACTGTGATGGATAAGAGTGTTTTTGATGACCCGCTATATGATTTTGAATTGCTAAAGAGGCGTCGACTACTTTACAAGGCTGATACCTTGGAGGAATTAGCAGACTGTATTGATGTACCACTGGAAGTCTTGGAAGATACCATTTCTAGATATAATCAAGGCGTTCTAAACGGAGAAGATTCTGATTTCGGCAGAACTTCTTTGACACATAACTATGGTAAACCAACACCAATTGAAAAAGCACCGTTCTATGCATTCGAATCAACGGTCGCTATGCTTGCCACCTATGCAGGGGTGTCTGTCAATGCTGCAGCCAAGGTAGTAAATCCTTTTGGTGAGCACATTCCAGGATTGTATGCTGCGGGAGAAGTAACGGGCGGATTCCATGGAGCTGGGTACATGACGGGAAGTTCGTTAGGGAAGGCAGCCGTCTTTGGAAGAATAGCAGTTCGAGAGGCGTTATCTGAGAAAGCCGTAGTTTGATTTTTTTGGATTGGGCGCAACGCCGATATATTCCGAGGAACGCTGATATATATTAAAAATTCAACTTTATTTATATACAAATCGATGAAAAAGGAGGTCTTCGATATGAAAATCTGGCATCAAAGTCTTACAACGATTGACCGGGTGCCGCATTATCGGGATGCAATCATCAAACATGTAAGCAGGATTGCCCGCCCTGATGTAGAGGTTGTTTTACATGGTATGTCGGAAGAGACATATCCTTCTCATTACCCGGGAATCTTTATTACCCATTCCTACCTGCAAAATCTCCACCGGGAACAGTTCGTACGAGCTGCGCTAACAGCTGAAAAAGCCGGTTACGACGCAATGTTCATCGCAACCATCCCGGATGTTGGCCTTTTAGTAGCACGTACGCTGGTAGATATTCCAGTAGTGGGGTATGGTCAAGCCTCCTTCCATATGGCCTCCATGCTTGGGGACCGTATAGGAGTGGTAAATTTCCTGGCTCCATTAGCGGAACAGCTCCGTCACAATGCTGACAAGTACGGTTTAGGAGGTAAACTTGGACCAATCGTTCAGACCGAAGTGGGCTTTGAGGATATTATGGCTGGATTTAATGACCCAGAGCCAATCATTGAATCCTTCAAAAAGGCAGCTCAGTCAGCGATTGCAGATGGAGCGGATGTAATCATTCCTGGAGAGGGTCCAATGAATGTCTTTTTAGCTACCCATGGAATTTCTAGAATTGGAGATGTACCAGTGGTTGACTCCTTTGCAGCCGCAATTAAGATGTGCGAGTCACTCGTAGATTTGCAAAAAAACTCAGGTGTTTATATGACACGCAGAGGATTCTACAATGCAAAGCCGCCTGTTGAAGCAGTGGAAAGACTACGAGAAATGTATGGACTCATACCTTCTCCTAATCCTAAAGACGATAAAGGACTTTCTGTTAAAGGGATAGGAGTTTAAAACACAAATATTAACAAATTAAGAGGTGAAATGAATATGCACATCGTTGTCTGCCTTAAACAGGTTCTAGATCCAGAAATTACACCGAAATATTTTAAAATAGACCCTGACACGAATCGTCCTGAAAATAGTGACACTGATTTGGTAATCGACTCATTTGCTGAGAATGCCCTTGAACTCGCTGTTCAACTTCGTGACAAGGTTCCAGGAGCAACCGTTACCGCACTTTGTCTCGGAGATGAGGAATCGGAGGAGGTACTGCGCAGGGCACTAGCTTTTACCGCGAATGCAGCAGTAAGGGTGTGGGATGAAGAATGGGAGAATCTAGACGGACAGGCTGTTGGCCATATTCTAGCACAAACCATTAAATCCTTAGGTGGAGCCCAACTTGTGCTTACAGGTTACCAAGCAAGTGATATCGAGGAAGGTCTCGTTGGACCTGTTATGGCTGAGGAACTAGGAATTCCTTGCGTGACACTTGTTTCAGAGCTTGAGGTGGAAGAGAATAATGCAAAGGTTACTGTTGAAGTTGAAGGTGGATATGCCGTTGTCAGTGTTCCAACTCCTTCTGTATTTACCATTATCAGCTCTGAGACAAACGTTCCAAGACTTCCAAAGGTTAAGGATATTAGACTGGCGAGAAGTAAACCTATTACGCTATTAGAATCAGAAGATCTTAATCTTGATCGTGAGCGCTGTCAATCAGGTGTTAAGCTCGAGCGGGCATACGTCCTGAATAGGGAGGTAGTTTGTGAGGTCTTGCCTGGTGATGATGGTGCAGAACTTGCTGGCAAATTAGCTGACCGGCTCTTGGCTCTCAAGATCTTATAGGAGGAATTCAACTATGACGAGAATTCTTGTATTTGCAAACCAACAGGGGGATGGCCTGAGTTCAGAGGCCAAGGAAGCACTTGCCTTTGGCAGCCGCTTGGCTAGTTCAACGGGAGGTGAAGTTCGTTCTGTCACTCTTGGACCTTACGCTGAGGCTGGCGCTAGGGAAGCAATTGCCAGTGGGGCAAGTATCGCATATACCATTTCTAACCCTCTGTTAGCAGAATATGATGTTGAACTGTTTGTTAGTAGCATCCACACTGTTTTTCAACAGTCTGGAGCCGACATGCTTATCCTCTCCTTTGACAAGATTGGTAAGGATTTAGTAGGAAGACTAGCTGCGCGTATTGGTGCCTCCGCTATTACCGAAGTAGTCGATTACACTGCTAACAGTGAAAAATTAAGTTGGATTCGTCCCATTTATGGTGATAAGGCGTTCGGAGAATACTCCACTACTCGTCAGAAGGTAGTAGTTGGTATTCGTCAAAAGAGCCAGGATGTGAATGTGCCGGATGAAACTAGTAAAGGTGAGATTATTGAAGTGGATTATGCCCCTTCAGAAGAGATGATCGTTACAAAGCTGGTTGTAAAAATTCAAGCTGCATTATCGGATATTCGTCTGGAGGATGCTCGAATCATCATCTCAGGAGGCCGTGGCCTAGGTGGTCCAGAAGGCTTTACTGAACTGCAGGTTCTTGCAAATTTACTTGGAGGTACAGTCGGTGCTTCGCGAGCGGCATGTGATGCCGGTTGGGTTCCCTCAAACCTTCAGGTAGGTCAGACGGGTGCCGTCGTTGCTCCTGATCTTTATATTGCAGTCGGAATATCTGGTGCCAGTCAGCATCTTGCTGGAATTACAAACGCCAAGACAGTTGTTGCGATTAACACAGATCCGGAAGCTCCTATCTTTAAACGAGCCAATATTGGTGTCGTTGCTGACTACAAAAATGTTATTCAAGCACTAACTGAAAAACTAAAAAAGGTACTTGTTTAAGCATTTCAGCATGAAATAATAAAGACATCCTCAATCGAAATACGTTGGGGATTTTCTTTTTTAAAGGTGGGATAAAGGATATGGTAGTAAAGCTTGAAGATGTAAACTTACGCTGAGAAGGCAGATTGATTTTAGAAAATGTTAACTGGCAAATTGATAAGCGTGAGACCCATCGTGTAGAAGAAATAGTACCTGTCTTCAATAAAACCTTATTCCTAAAAGAGGGACAGGTGTTTGCCGCTGGAAATACAAGTGAAATGATTTCAAATGAAAAGCTTACCCAATTTTTCGAACTTCCTGTTCAAGTTCATTGGGAAAACAATCGGCCGTTTGTATCAAGAGTACAGGTGCAGGTTTAGAATAAACGAACAGAGCGTCAATCCTTTTCATTCGACAGCTTTTCAATACAAGTTATTGGAAAATTTCTAAAAAATAGATAGATTTATTCTAGAAAGACAGTGAAAAAGTTTCTATTATATAGATATATAAAAGTTAATGGGATGGTGAATGAGATGAAGGTACTTTCTTACTATGAGAATCAACGTGTAAAACTAGGTGTTAAAATAGAAGATGGAATTATTGATGTCCAAGCTGTTTCTGAGAGAACAGGAATTGCTGCCCCAAAAACGGTTTTAGAGGTTATTGAGGGCGGGAATGAAGCATTACAAGCATTAACGGAAATAATTGCAAGTTCCGATAAGAAATTGAATGAAGAAACTATTCAATACGCACCAGCAATTCCAAATGCGGGAAAGGTGATATGTGTTGGAGCTAATTACCGTAAACATGCTATAGAGTCCGGTCTTGCTATCCCTGAAGAACCTATTTATTTTGCTAAATATGCCAATAGTCTTTCTGGGCATCGTGAGGAAATACCGGTACCAAAAATGGCTAAACAAGTGGATTACGAAGTCGAATTAGTAGCGGTAATTGGAAAACCGGCGAGAAATGTTTCTGTTGAAAATGCTTTAGATTATGTGTTTGGATATGCGGTTGGCAATGATCTTTCCGTACGTGAGCTTCAATTCCGCAGTCATCAATGGCTCTATGGAAAAGCGATCGACGGATTTGCTCCCCTTGGACCTTATATCGTAACAGCAGATGAGGTACCTAATCCAAAAAACTTGAACTTAAAGTGCTGGGTGAATGGTGAACTGCGCCAAAATTCAAACACGGAAGATATGATTTTCACTACAGCTCAGCTTATTAGTGATTTGTCGCAAATTATGACACTTCAGCCAGGTGACGTTATTTATACGGGTACACCAGAGGGCGTTATTATGGGAATGGAGGAAAAAAACTGGTTAAAACCAGGTGATGAGATAGTTTGTGAGATTGATGGCCTTGGAAGCCTAATGAATAAATTGAAAAAAGAAGACTAACCTAGAAATGGTGTGTACTCTGTACCAATGACTTGTGAATCCCACAGGTCATTTTCTTTTCCTATAGCTGGTCTATATACATAGTGATACAATGTAGTCGTTATCGGTAATAGTCGATACTGGACGTGTAAGGTAAAGGGGGAAGAGTGTATGGAAACGGAACAATTAAAAATTTTTGATGAAAACAGGAATCCGATAGGCGTTGTTTCTCGTGAGGATGTACATAGACTGGGTTATTGGCACGAAACTTTCCATTGTTGGTTTATTAGGAAAGAACAGGAAAAGAATTATCTCTATTTACAACTCCGCAGTAAAACAAAAAAGGACTACCCAAATCTTTTGGATATTACGGCAGCGGGACATCTACTAGCTGACGAATCCGTTGAGGATGGTGTAAGGGAGATTAAGGAAGAGGTAGGGATTGATATCCACATCAGGGATTTAATCCCATTAGGAATCATTGACTATTGTGTTATAGAAAAAGATTTTATTGATAAAGAATTAGCACATACTTTTTTGTATAAAAGTGAAAAATCCTTTGATGACTTTATTCTTCAAGATGAAGTGGCTTGTATTGTAAAAGTTGAGTTGAATGAATTTGCTGAGCTTTGGTTTGGCAAAAGGGAAATAATTAAGATAACAGGATTTACAGTAACAGAAGACGGAAATAAAATTTATTTTGAAGAGCATGTAGGAAAGGAAAAATTCGTACCTCATCAAAATAAATTTTACAGAACCGTTCTCGAAAAAATAAAAGAACATATATAACAATTTTCTATAATGTATCAAGGGGCGTTAATATAAAAAGATTAACGCTTTTTATGTACTCTACGCTAAGAACTATGATAGCTGCAGCGGTTCTACTATTTGGTCACCATTGATACCAAGGTACGTAGCCTGTTTCTCGATAATATTTACGTTATAGGTTGTAACTCCTGCGGCAGCCAGCTCTCTTAGAAAGTCTAAAAAGGGAAGTGCAATGCTGGCGATTGCTTGTAATGCCTGGTTTCTATTAAAATCATTTGAAATGACAAATTGAACTTGAGGATCTGTTTTTACCTCTGAGTGCTCGCCCTTGTAAGTGGCTTGGCCCGTAGCAACATTAATATCGTATTGAATAACCCCAATTTGAGATAAATCCTCCAAAAATTCACCGAAGTTTGTTTTTCCTGTACTTCTTCTTTCAATAATCTTATGTAACTCTTTTTCCGTTAGATTATCATACATGTTGGTTCCTCCATCTAAAGTTTCTTCATCATTTTAACCGAAAAGCGAACTGTTATGCCTACTGGAGTGCCATGGGGACGGTTCTTCTGGTTTTATTAACTCCTCCCAAAAAAAGCCAACAGAACCGTCCCGCATGTCACATTTGTAATTAATTATTCATTCTTTCCCACATACCGATTAATAATTCAGCCTTATGCGACAGGTTTAATTTTGCATTTTCAGAAATGTCACCTGCGTTTCGGCTATGATTAATTTCAGATTTGTATTTCTCAATAAATTTCAAAGCCTGGTCTACAGATCCTTTTTCCAAGTGGTGTGCTGCTTGTCTAAGTGAATTTTCTAATTTGGCAGCTAACGGTCCAGTCAATTCACCATTAGCTTGATAATCAGACATTTCCCCTTCTAATACTGATAACACGCCAGGTGTAGAAAAGCTTGGAACCGGGACATTCGCCCAATCAGTATCCGAGCCAAAGTAGAAGCTTGTATAGGATGGCTGATTATAGGTTGTACTTTGTCTTGCTACTTCAGCACGATATTGAGCGTCGTGCATCAAGGTATACAATTTGTGGTTTGTCACCTCAGTACTAGTATAAATACGAATGGCTGAACTATCTGCAGTTCTTACTAAAAGTTCTTCTCTCCAGTCTCCAAAAATATCTGCTACTAAACTTGGGTTACCCTTTGTACCATTATTGGTTCTAGTATCTGTAGCGGTAAGGACTCTGCCTTTTTTCCAATCGTCTATGGCAGTCGTACCATTGCCCGAACCATCCACAATTTGAGTGGTCATATCTGCGGCCCATTTAATATTCATGTTTGTACCTGGAGCGGAGGAAGAAATTTTTTCCCCTGCTGCTGTCCATAATCCGACCCCTGTATTAGCCCACGTTTCTAAACCAGGCTTGGATAGATCTATATCACCAACCATACCGCGGCCAGTATCCCTACCCGTATAGCCTCCATAAATTATCTCACCTGTTTTTGCATCCCGTAATGAATAACCATATGGTGCCCATGCTCCACCTTCGTGCACCATAAAGATTTCCATTCCAGGCCTGTTCGGATCAATATCTGTTACATGCAAGGCATCACCATGCCCAAGTCTAGCTGTGGTGCCAGGTGCTGCACTTTCTCCAGGCATTGTATCCATTGAACTGTATAATAGTGAGCCGTCATCATCAATCGTCGCACTGCCGTAAACAATTTCTTGTTTGCCGTCGCCATCAACATCTGCAGCACTTAGGGAGTGTGCACCTTGGGTGGTGAGAGTGCCATATTCCGGATCAGTTCCGTCTCTGCCATGAGGACCATCATTAAATGGATTGGTCATGGGTGTCCAGCCGCTGTCAATGGCCCAGTTTTCCTTAAGATTTTCCCCATCCCAGCTATATGTAACGAGATTGGATCTTGTATAATAGCCGCGTGCAAACACGGCGTATGGTTTATCACCATCAAGGTAGGCGACATTTGCAAGGAAACGGTCGACACGGTTGCCAGGCTCAATTCTAGCCATTGCATAGTCACCCCACATAAGACCATCGTCATGCCGCCCTGGCTTGTAATCAATCGTATCCATTTCTTCGCCTGTTTCACCATTAAAAACAGTCAAATATTCTGGCCCTTCTAAAATAAAGCCCTCAAATTCTCTTAATTTGTTGTTTCCACTTCTTTTAGGTGCGTAAACATCCATAAAGTAATTGGTTAAGCTTACGGCATCTTCTTTAGATAGGGGATAGGAATATTGTTTATCGATACCAAATGCTTCCTCAAGGGTACTTGGCCAGTTTCCTTTGACTACTTCTTGATGCTTATCCCAACCCATAAACATTTTCACAACATGATTATAATAATCTTCTCGGCTCATCCGGTAATCATCTTCATTACTATATCCAGCGTCGATGTCCTTTTGAGGCATAGTAATAAATTTTTCGGAGGTGATATTTCCAGCTTTATCAAATTTAATCACCTTAGTACCAGGCGCGGTTTTGAACATAATTTCGGATTTTCCGTCACCATCAAAATCATAAACTAAGAATTGGGTATAGTGAGCTCCTGAACGGATATTAACACCTAGGTCAATTCGATATAATAGAGTTCCATCAAATTTGTAGCAGTCAATATACGTGTTACCAGTGTAGCCTTTTTGTGAAACGTCCTTAGAATTGGAAGGATCCCACTTAACAAAATACTCATATTGCCCGTCTCCATCAACATCCCCAACACTCATATCATTGGCAGAATAGGTATAATTCTCACCAGCTGGAGTTACTCCATCTGCAGGCTTTTGCAGCTGTAAATCAACATATGATTGCTTCCAAGGTGATATGGAAGCACTTTGATCCAGCTCTTTTCCATTTAAGACGGAGCGCACATAATAACGGGAATCAGATTTCCCGTCTAGATCGACAAAGTTGGTACTATCCTCTACGCTTCCAATCAATTTGCCATCACGGTAAACATTGAAGTTGACGCCAGTTAATCCCGTTTCAGAGTAACCTGACACTTCATTCGCTAATAATCTCCAGCTTAGGAATACACCCTGAGATGTGGGAGCAGCAACTAAACCGCGGTCAAGAAACTCTAATTGGATTCCTGGGAGATTACTAGTGACATTGTTTTTCTGACTTTCGCCAGCAGATACACCCGAAACACCTGTTAAGAGTAAGGGCAGAGCGAGTGCAGTAGAAAGGACCTTCTTAGTAAATTTTTTCTTCAAATTTGATATCCTCCTTCAAATTTTGCTTGGTCATTTTTATTAGAATGAACACGCTTACAAAGAATTCTATTTTAAATATTCTGAACAATAAATTTAATAATCAGTTCTCTTTAATAAAAAAACAGTGCTATCTAGGTACAAAATTCGCTGATTAAGCCTATTTTCACAGGCTAAATGACCTATTACGCTGCTATCTGGATGGTGCAGCTAAAATATCAAAGAAATACAGACTGTATAGAAATCACTGTTTTTTAATAAATAAAAACTGAATTTTAAATTAAATACGAAAAATAGTTGAAATATAATGAAACAGTATATACTAGGAATCTTTTAAAAAATGCTGCTCAACCATTCATTACACTAGAGGAGGAAATCATAGGTGCATAGAAAAGAAATCGAACAGAAAATTGAGCTCCTAATTGATAACTTAATTAACCTAAATGATCCTGACGGGAAATATGCAATACCCCTTGCCGATGGAAGAAAAATTGATAATAAGAGTTTTAACTATTGGGAATGGACAGCAGGTGTCGGCCTTTATGGAATGATGAAATATTATAAATTAACCAAAAAAGAAGAGGTATTAAACATTATTGTAAAGTGGTTTGAAGATCAGTTTAAAGAACCTCCTGTCGAAAAAAATGTTAACACGATGGTACAAATGTTAACGCTTGCATATTTGTATGAAGAAACAGGAAATCCAAGCTACCTTCCATATTTAGAAACCTGGGGTGATTGGCTGTACCACGATATGCCAAGAACAAAGGATGGCGGAATCCAACACGTTGTTTTTGGCAATGAAAATTACCAGCAATTATGGGACGACACCCTAATGATGAGTGTTTTGCCTTTAACGAAAATTGGTTTATTGCTAAATAAGCCGGAATATGTGGAAGAGGCAAAAAAGCAATTCTTAATACATATTAAATATTTATTTGATAAGAAAACTGGTTTGTGGTTTCATGGGTGGACGTTTGAAGGAAATCACAACTTTGCTGAAGCCTTGTGGGGGCGTGGGAACTCATGGGTCACGATTGCCATTCCTGAATTTTTAGATTTAGTAGAACTCCCAGAGAATGACCCGGTACGACAGGTGTTAATTGATACTCTCGAAAGACAATTAGAAGCATTAGAAACCTGCCAAAATGAAAACGGTTTATGGCATACCCTGTTGCTCGATCCAACTTCGTATGTTGAGGCATCCTGTACTGCAGGTTTTGCATTTGGAACACTAAGAGCCGTCCGTAAACGCTATGTGGAAAAGAAATACATGGATATGGGATTAAAGGCGATAAAGGCTGTTATTGAAAACATTGATGAAACCGGTGAATTGCAGCATGTCTCAGCTGGAACAGCAATGGGGGAAACACAAGAATTCTACAAACAAATTCCTGTCACCGCTATGCCGTACGGACAATCAATGGCGATACTCTCATTAGTCGAGTACCTATATCACAGAATATAAAACTAAAATCTTATCGAAATTTTAATAAGGTAATGGGAGGGTAAGACATGAATAAAATAGTCGTTTGTGGATTAAGTAATCGAGCTTTAGGAATGTTTATTCATTCTATTCTTAATCAATTTGGTTCAAAAAACCAAATTGTAGGAGTCCTAGACAGCGACCCAAGAAGAATAGAAATTTGCAAGGATAGTTTCGAAGAATTAAAGTCTATTCCCTCTTATCGTCCAGACCAGTTCCAACAAATGATTGACGAGACAAATCCTGACACCGTGATTGTAACGAGCCGTGATGATACTCATATCGATTATATTTTACTTGGCTTAGAGAATGATTTGACTGTTATAACAGAAAAACCAATGGTGACAAAAGCAGCAGACGCTAGAAGAGTAGTAGAAGCAGAAAAGACTAGCAGGGGAAAGGTAATCGTCGCCTTCAATTATCGTTATAATCCGTTTCACCGAAAAATAAAAGAACTGATTCTAGAAGGGAAAATCGGCAGAGTCACTTCTGTTGATTTAAATTGGTATATTGATACCTATCATGGAGCCAGTTACTTTAAACGATGGAACCGAAATCGAAATTTTTCAGGCGGATTATCGATTCATAAGTCGACACACCATTTTGACCTAGTCAATTGGTGGCTGGATCAAAATCCTGAAGAAGTGTTTGCCTATGGAGCCTTAAATTACTTTGGTAAAAACGGAGAATTTAATCCAAGCCCAACTGACAATCGTTATTGCAGTACATGCGATGAGAAACTTTCGTGTGCATACTATATGCGTTGGTCAAACCGGCGAAATAATTTGGCCGTTAAAGACGACCATATCAAAGCGGACAGCATAGAAAAATCGGCTCAAAATTATACCCATTATCGTCCTGATTCTTGTATCTTTGATCATGAAATTGAAATCGAAGATACGTATGTAGCCACTGTTAAATATGACAAGGGTGCATTCTTAAGCTATTCGGTGAATTTTTCGCTTCCATATGAAGGCTACCGTTTAGCCATTAACGGAACGAAAGGAAGAATTGAAACCACTGAATTTCACGAACTAAGCCGGATTCCATTTTCTGTTCCAGAACAAACCATTGAGTTCTTTCCATTGTTTGGCGGGGCAAAAGAGACGATTCAAGTTCTTCAAACGGGAGGGGGACACGGTGGTGGAGACCCTGTATTGTTAGAGGACCTTTTCATGGGAGTCGATCAGACCCGCCCTTACTCCATTTTAGCGGGTGCCGAGGCAGGCGCATACTCCATCGCAGTTGGTGAGGGTGTATGGCGTTCTGTGAAAGAAAATAAGCCAATGAAGGTTAAGGAATTATTGAAAAGCAACGTAGATTTTTCAAAGGCTGTTTTATAGTGCTTCTGGTTACCGTGGAAGCAGGAAAATCAAGATAAAGGGAATCAAAGAGGCGTTTTGGTTACCGTGGAAGCAGGAAAATCGAGATAGAGGGAATCAAAGAGACGTTTTGGTTACCGTTGATGCAGGAAAATCGAGATAGAGGGAATCAAACGAGCTTTTGGTTCCTCATAAAGGAGGATAAACATGCCACAATTAGTACTTGAGGAAACCAAGATTTCACAGGCAATTGACCGGGTTGTTGAGCGAACCTTTAACATGGATTTCAGCTGGGATTGGCCAGGAGGGGTTGCCTTTTTTGGTGTAGCTGAAGCCTATGAAGCAACCTGTGAAGAAAAATATCTACAAGCCATAAAGCTTTGGGTCGATTCAGAATTAGAAGATGGGCTGCCAAGATTAACAGTAAATGCATCTTCGATCGGTCACGTACTATTAACTCTATACAAAGCGACGAATGAAGAAAAATATATAGATACAGCTGTAAAAATGGCTGATTATCTGCTCCATGACGCCGAGCGCTTTGCCGATGGTGTTCTGCAGCATACAGTAAACGGAGACAAATACCAATTCCCTGAGCAGGCATGGGTCGATACCATGTTTATGGCAGGATACTTCCTATTGAGAATCGGTCACATGTTAGAAAGGGACGATTATTTTAACTTTGGATTAAAGCAGTACCACGGCCATGAAAATTTTCTTCAGGATGATATGACTAACCTTTATTATCATGGCTGGGATAATATTGCACAAAACCACATGTCAGGAATTTTTTGGGCAAGAGGAAACAGCTGGGCGGCGTACACCATGGCACGGGCACTTGAACTTATTGAGGTGCAGCACCCTTCGTTTATGATTATTCAAGGTTCCTTACGTGACCAATTAAGTGCTTTAGTTCGACTACAATCAGAGACCGGACTATGGCATACAATCCTAGATGACCCTGATTCTTATCTTGAAACCTCGGGTTCCGCTGGGATTGCCGCTGCACTGTTAACAACAGGGAAATTATATAACAAATATATACAAAGATCCGTCGAAGGAATCCTTACTCAAATAAGAGAAGACGGTTCGGTCATGGGAGTATCAGCAGGAACAGCAGTCATGTTTGACGCCGACGGTTATAAAGAAGTTCCTTATAAACGAGTTCAGGGCTGGGGACAAGGGCTTGTCTTAGCCTTCTTATCACAGCTTTTAAAAAGAGAAAATAAGAATTTGTAAAAACAATAACCTGTGGAATGCGGCAAACTTCCACAGGTTATTTTGAATAATAGATTTATTATTTACTAAGATAAAAGGAGGTTTAAAATGAATTCTTCCTATGTAGTCATTGATGGTCATTCTATTATTTCCGTACCAGAAAATGTACCAACTCAAGTCAAGCATGCAGTGGATATGATTACGAGAGATCATACCAAGGTATTCGGAAAACCGCCAATACTTGTAACATCTTTTTCTGAAAAAGCCGATTTGGTTATTAGATATGCTGCAACAGACAAAGACTGTCCAGCAAGACCTGAAGCATACAGTTATCGTTTTATAGAAAATAACGGAAAAATGTCATTCCATATTATCGGTTTTGATGATCTAGGAATTATTTACGGTCTGCTAGAGTACAGCCGTCAATATTTGGGGGTTGATCCTTTTTGGTATTGGGGTGATATTCCCGTTAAACCAAAGACTAAGATACATATTCCAACAAATGATTACCTTTCACTTGAAAAATCGGTAAAGTACCGAGGCTGGTTTGTTAATGATGAGGTTTGTCTCATTGGGTGGAAGGAAGAATACCCGCCAACGAAAGAAATATGGTTTCCTGTCTTCGAAGCTTTATTAAGATGTGGGGGGAATATGGTCATCCCTGGCACAGACCTTCCGAAGCACGGGATCCATGCAGATTTAGCATCTGAAATGGGATTATGGGTAACCCATCATCACGCTGAACCGTTAGGTGCCGAAATGTTTTTAAGAGCATTCCCTGGAAAAACACCAAGCTATAAGGAACATCCAGAGTTATTTGAGTCCTTATGGGAAGAAGCCATTCAGAAGCAAAAAAATCAAAAAATAGTGTGGGTCCTTTCGTTCCGCGGCCAGGGGGATGCTCCATTCTGGCATTATGATCACCAATTTGATACGCCGGAAAAAAGAGGTGCCATGATTTCCAAGGTCGTGCACAGACAATATGAAATGATAAGCAAATCAGTAGAAAATCCTGTCTGCTCCATGGCTTTATATGGAGAAATTTCCGAACTATACAAAGCAGGGCATATCAAGGTACCGGAAGAGGTTATAAAGATTTGGGCGGATAACGGTTATGGCAAGATGGTGTCCAGGAGACAGGGAAATGAAAACTACCGGATTCCTTCTCTTCCATCACCTGATGATGGAGGGGAACACGGAATTTATTATCATATTACTTTCCATGACCTCCAGGCTTCTAATCATTTGACCATGTTTCCATCTGCGCCGGAGTTTCTAAAAGAGGAGCTAGAAAAGGCGTTTGGTGCGGGTGCTTTATCCTACTTACTGCTTAATAGCGGCAATATCCGCATGCATCTTTACCCGCTCGATATTGTCAGTCAATTATGGAATAACGGTACGATTAATGTAGAAGAACACTTAATGACTTTTATTGAGCGTCTATATAAAACGAACACGAAGGAAATTGCCAAGCTCTATAGAAGCTATTTTGAAAAGACGATTCCCTATGGTCCTAATCTAGATGATAAAGCTGGAGACGAATTTTATCACCATCCTGCAAGGAAGATTTTGGGCCATTGGCTGCAGGGAAAAACGGATATCCCGATGGAAAAATTGTATTGGGCTACAGGTGAAGTTCCTTTTACTGATCAAGTAAACTGGTTTATGGAAAAATGTGAGATCGGTTTAACACGCTGGGAAGAGTTTTTAAAGCAATGCAGGGACCTCTCTTTACAGCTGCCAGAAGAAGACCGACAGCGTTTTGCAGATCAGCTGCTTCTACAGGCTGAATTACATGCCTCTGGTTGTAAAGGGTTTGTTTCCCTTTGCAGCGCCTATCTTTCTTATACCAAAAAAAATTATCCACTAGCTTTTGTCCATGCCTCTAAATCCATTGATTATTACAAGGAATCGAAGCAAGCTTTAAAACGGGCAGAACATGGGAAGTGGGAACATTTTTATCGGGGCGATTGGTTAACGAACATAAATAGTACCATTTATTCGTTAGAAGCACTGCGTAAGTTTCTAAGGATGCAGGGAGACTGTCCTGATTTCTTCCTATGGTACAAAGAATACCTCATGCCGGAAACGGAAAAATACATTTATTTGGAGAATACTCACCGAAATCCGTTGTCAGATGATGAATTAGCCAAAAGGCTGGCAGAAAAATTCTTCAAAAAGGAGGGAAACAGGTGAAAAATAATGAAATTAAACCTATCCATATTTTCTTAGCAGGAGATTCAACGGTAGCGAGCTGTCCGCGTAATGAGACACCGATGGCCGGCTGGGGACAAATGTTCCAATCTTTTTTTACAGAGGGAGTTAAAATTATTAATTTTGCCAAGGGTGGAGCAAGTACCAATACCTTTATTGAAATAGGCTATTTAGATACCATTCTTGAATTTATTCAGCCCAATGATTATCTGTTTATTCAATTTGGACATAACGATCAAAAATCATTCGGTACCGAGCCCTTTACAACCTATCAGTCCTATTTGACTGAATATATAAACGGGGCACGAGCGAAAGGGGCAATTCCCATCTTAGTGACTTCTGTACATCGGAGAAATTTTGATAATCAGGGCCAATTAATCAATACTCTTGGGGACTATCCAATATCAATGATACAGTTAGCCGAAAAATTAGATGTCCAGATTATTAATCTATGGGAAAAAACAGAAAAACTTTATCAAACCCTAGGAGTTGAGGGCTCAAAGCAATTGTTCACGCAGTTCGCCCCCAATGAACATCCTAATTACCCTGATGGTATTGAAGATAACACACACTTTTGTGAACACGGTGCAAAGGAAGTTGGAAAGCTAGTAATCGAAGGAATACAAGAGCTGCAGCTGCCGATTGTGCCTTTTATTAAACGGTAGATTGATAGTCTTACGAGGTGATTAACTATGGGAAAAAAATTATATCATGGAGCGGCCTTTTATCCAGAGCTTTGGGACGAAAAGGTGATGGAAGAAGATATTGAGTTAATGAAGCAAGCAGGCATTAATGTGGTTAGAATCGGAGAATTTGCTTGGCACACGATGGAGCCGGAAGAGGGTAAGTTTGATCTTAGTTTTTTTGTTAACACTATCGAAAAGCTTTATGAAAATGGCATAGAAACTGTCATGTGTACGCCGACGCCAACCCCTCCTATCTGGTTCACTGATGGACATCCAGAGCGTATGTATGTCGATCGTGATGGAAAGGTAATGGGGCATGGTTCCAGGCAGCATGCTTGTACGAATAATAACTATTTTAGAGAAAGAGCAGCGCTGATTACCGAAAATCTAGCCAGAGCAGTTGGAAGCTTGCCAGGAGTGATCGGCTGGCAGATTGATAATGAGTTCAAATGCCATGTCAGCGAATGTATGTGTAATTCCTGTAAAGAACAATGGCATCAGTGGTTGCGGAATCGTTATGAAACGGTAGAAAACTTAAATGATGCTTGGGGTACGAAAATATGGAGTGAATTTTATCATCGATTTGAACAGGTTCCACAGCCGGGACCTGCACCGTTTTTACACAACTCATCGTTAAGTACGATGTACCAAATCTTTTCAATGGAGAAAATAGCTGAGTTTTCCGATGAACAGGCAGAAATTATTAGAAAGTATTCAACTGCGCCGATTACGCATAACAGTTCTGTTTTCTTTAGTGTAGACAATGAAAGACTGTTCAAAAACCTAGACTTTGCTTCATTTGACACCTATGCAACCATTGATTACGTCGAAAATTATTTAATTAACAACGATTTGTGGAGAAACTTCAAAAAAGGCAGAAATTACTGGGTTATGGAGACGAGTCCATCTTATGCAGCATCTTTAGAAAGCTATGCAAGTCCACATCCAAATGGGTATTTGAAAGCAGAAGCAGCAGCTGCATACGCATTAGGTGCCGAAGCGTTTTGTTACTGGTTATGGCGACAGCAGCGTGCGGGCTGTGAACAGCCTCATGGCTCCGTTATAAGTGCATGGGGAAAACCTACAGTGGGATTCGCGAATGTGTTAGAAGTAGAAGAAATGAGAATAGAAATAGAAGAGATTATCACATCGACTAAACCTTCCCAAGCAGAATTGGCGATTACCTATTCAGATCGTGGAAAGGCATTTTTAAAAACGGAACCCCATCGAGAGTTAAATCATCGCACATTAATTACCGATTTTTATAAACAGATACTATCAATGGGAATTCATCGTGATGTCATACCAGAAGGAGCAAGTTTAGACGGGTATAAGCTATTGTTTACGCCGTTTATTCAATATCTCTCTTCTGATTATATCGCACGTGCAAAACAGTTTGTGGAAAATGGAGGCATCTGGATTGCCGGACCATTAACAGGCGGCCGGACCGAAAATCATACCGTGCATACGGACAGAGCGTTAGGTGAGTTGGAGGAACTGGCGGGTGTAGAAGTACTTTACACCTACCCGATGGATGCTACAGGAACCATTGGGCGTGCTTTTGATATTTCTGCTCCATTAGGAATGTGGAGCTCCGTCTTTGAAGCGGATTCCAATAGTGCAGTTGGAATTATTGAAGAGGGTCTTTCTAAAGGAAAAGCCTTTTTGACTGAGAATAAGCTAGGGGCAGGAAAAATTGTTATGCTAGGTTCATTGCCAGTGGGAGACGCGGGAGAT
This sequence comes from Neobacillus sp. NPDC093182, assembly GCF_044754045.1. Taxonomy (NCBI): domain Bacteria; kingdom Bacillati; phylum Bacillota; class Bacilli; order Caryophanales; family Bacillaceae; genus Neobacillus; species Neobacillus sp. NPDC093182. The sequence goes on along the minus strand of NZ_JBIVOI010000009.1, from coordinate 229,543 downwards.
TTATTGTTGCAAAAACTAGTCGACCACTATTCACAAGAAGCAAGTCTTACAATGAGAACGGATGTAACAAAAGGTACCATTGTTGCTCCTAGACAGGGTAATGGGTATACCGTCTGGTTCATTATCAACATGGATGGAAATGGCGGTTCAGTCACCATCCCGCAAACAGGTATAGATTTAAAGACCAATAGAGAAGTAGAGCCAGGTAAACTAGAACTTGGCAGATTTGAATATAAAATGATTAAATTTAAGGACGTGTTATGATGATCCGTAAAGCATCTATTATGAAATTGTTTCCTGGATATCAGGAAGAATATAAAAAACGTCATGACGAGCTTTGGCCGGAAATGGAAACAGAACTAAAGAATCACGGCGCCCATCATTATTCTATTTTCCTAGACGAAAAGACCAATAACCTTTTCGCCTATGTAGAAATCGAGAGTGAAGAAATGTGGAATAAGATGGCTGAAACGGAGATCTGCCAAAAATGGTGGGCTTATATGAAAGATATTATGGAATCAAATCCAGATAACAGCCCGGTAACCACTGAATTAAAGCAAGTGTTTTATCTAGATTAATAGGTGAATGAATGACCACCAAATTTTGGTGGTTTTTTTAAGAAAAGTACTTGTCTTTATTGCATAACTATTAGAGTTAAAAAATAAGATTGTTTTATGTTTCAAAGGAGGCGAGGGTTATGCAGAGTTTGCGTTGGGCATGGAGTTATATACGGAACCACAAAATAAGGCTATATAGTGGTTTGCTGTTGGCATTAGTAGTTTCCGCACTTAATATGGTAAATCCTTATCTGGCAGGAAAAATCGTCGATGATGTCATGTTTGGCGGGAATACCGGTTTGTTATGGCCATTGTTAGCGACCATGATTGGAATAACAGTGGTAAGGACTTCCGTCCGCTATGGATATCAGATTATGTTTGAAAAAATATCCCAAAGCGTCATTTTTAATATGAGGGAAAACCTCTATAATCGCCTTCTTCAATTGGATTTTTCTTTTTATAACCGCACCAAAACGGGTGATATTATGGCCCGTATGACAGGTGACATGGAAGCGATTCGGCATTTTACGGCTTGGACGATTTATATGATTTTTGAAAATGCAACGATCTTAATTTTCGCTATCATTTTTATGTTTACGATTCATCCGCCATTAACGTTAGCCATTCTAACCATCGCACCGATTATTGGATTTTTTGCCTTCCGATTATCCAGAGACGTTAAGCCGACGTTCACAGAAATCAGAAACCAGTTTGCCCGGCTTAACTCAGTGGTGCAGGAAAATATCAGCGGGAATCGGGTCGTAAAAGCATTTGCGAAGGAAAGCTATGAAATTGAAAAATTTTCAATCGAAAACGAGGCTTTCAAGGATCGAAATCTGCAATCGGCAAAAGTGTGGGAGAAAAATTTACCTGTTTTAGATTCGCTTGCAGGAGTCTTAACGGTAGTGATGATTTTGGTCGGGGGTACCATGGTGATTTCGGGGTCACTTACCATTGGGGAACTTGTCGTATTTAATTCCCTAATTTGGGCGCTGAATAACCCCATGCGGCTGGCCGGCTGGCTGATTAATGATGTTCAAAGATTTATTGCGTCTGCGGAAAAAGTGGAAGATCTGCTTGAAACCAAATCACAAATTATCAATGGAGATGAACAAAATACCCAAGCAAGTGTGGGAACGGTGGAGTTTAACAAAGTTTATTTTAGCTATGGAGATGGCATGGTGTTAGAAGACATTAGCTTTGGCGCAAGTCCTGGGCAGACAGTGGGAATCATTGGGCCAACAGGTTCAGGAAAATCGACATTGGTTAATTTACTCAGCCGATTTTACGATAGTACCAGCGGTGATATTACTGTAGGTGGAAGGAATGTCAAAGAGTGGGATATTCACAAACTAAGGTCCTCAATGGGAATGGTGATGCAGGATATTTTTCTTTTTTCCGATACGATTGAAGGGAACATTGCCTATGGACATCCAACTGCCACCTTGGAAGAGGTTTATGAAGCGGCCAGAAAAGCGGAGGCTCACGATTTTATTACTTCGATGCCTGAGGGCTATGACACGATTGTTGGTGAGAGGGGCGTAGGTCTGTCCGGAGGTCAGAAACAGCGGATTGCTCTTGCCAGGGCACTTCTTAAAAATCCAAACATACTTATTTTGGACGATACAACCTCAAGCGTGGACATGGAGACAGAAGAACGAATTCAAAAAACATTAAACTCCATCCAGCAAAACAAAACGTGTTTTATCATTGCACACCGCATTTCCTCTGTAAAGGATGCAGATTTAATTCTGGTCATGGATGATGGAAAAATCATTGAAAGAGGCACGCATGAAGAATTACTTTTGAAAAGGGGTTACTATTACAACGTCTTTCAGAATCAGTACGGGAACTTTGATATTCACCTAATAGCAAGGAAGTGATAAACGATGGCACGCAATAAATTTAATGTAGATGAAGAGCTGGAAACGCCATTTAGTATCGTTCATCTTAAAAGATTACTTACCTATTTAAATCCTTATAAAACAAAAATTTTTGTGACGGTTCTCATTATGCTGGCTGCGAGTGGGGCAAATTTAATTGGACCGTACCTCATCAAACAGGCCATTGACGAAGAAATTCCTAGTAAAGATATTCAGGGTCTGGTCATACTAGGGGTCATTTATTTAGGTGCCTTAATCATTACCGGAATCTGTATGAAATACAGAATCAGAATGATGTCAGAGATTGGGCACAGTGTAATCAAAAATATCCGTAAAGATTTATTTACCCACTTACAAAAGCTATCTTTTTCATTTTTCGACAGCCGTCCGCATGGGAAAATTTTAGTCAGGGTTGTGAATTATGTTAATTCATTGAGTGACCTGCTCTCTAACGGGTTAATTAATTTGATTACTGATTTATTCAGCTTATTTGTCATCATCGGATTTATGCTCGCGATTGATGTGAAGCTAACGATGTATGCGATGGCTGGTTTCCCGGTCCTTGCTGGGATTATTTTTATCATAAAAAATGCGCAGCGCAAGGCATGGCAAAATTTAAGCAATAAGCAGTCGAATATGAATGCGTATATTCATGAAAGTATCAATGGAATTAAAGTCACACAGGCATTCGTACGTGAGGAAGAAAATAAAAAAATCTTTTATGGGGTATCCAATGGGTACCGGGGTGCGTGGCTAAGAGCAGTCAAAATTCAGTTCCTGCTTTGGCCAGCCATTGAGAACATTTCTGTACTAACTGTTTCACTTGTTTACGTCATTGGGATCAGCATGATTGGAAGTGGTGGAATCACGGTCGGAGCATTAGTTGCTTTTATCGGATATATTTGGATGTTTTGGATGCCTCTGGCAAACATCGGGAATTTCTACAATGCGATTATCAATGCTTCCGCCTATCTGGAGCGTATTTTTGAAATGATGGATGAAAAGCCAACCATCTCAAGTAAACCTGGTGCAAATGAACTTCCGCTTATAAAAGGAAAAGTAGATTTCGAGAATGTGGTTTTTGGCTATGAAGAGAATGAAAGGAACCTAGATTCTATCAATTTTAAGGTCAACCCGGGTGAATCGATTGCCATTGTCGGGCCAACGGGATCTGGAAAAACCACGATTGTAAGCTTAATTAGTCGTTTTTACGATATTAATAGCGGACAAATAAAAATCGATGATGTTGATATCAAGACAGTAACCATCTCTTCCCTTCGAAAACAAATGGGAGTTATGCTCCAGGATCCGTTCATTTTTTCTGGAACGATCATGGATAATATCCGCTATGGCAGGCTGGATGCAACGGACGAAGAAGTGATCGAAGCAGCAAAAGCAGTGCAAGCACATCAATTTATTTGCCAGTTGAGGGATGGTTATAATACGGAGGTTAATGAGAGAGGCTCAGTGCTTTCTAACGGGCAAAGGCAGTTGATCTCATTTGCCCGGGCATTACTCGCCGATCCAAAAATACTTATTTTGGATGAGGCGACTTCTTCAATTGATACCGAGACAGAAATTGCCTTACAAAAGGGCCTAGAGGCGCTGCTTGCAGGAAGAACTTCTTTTATCATCGCCCACCGTCTTTCAACCATTCAAAATGCCACAAAGATCTTATTTATTGAGAAAGGTAAAATCATAGAAGAAGGAACACATGAAGAATTGATTCAACAGAGAGGTTATTATTGGAGGTTATACACCTCACACTATTCCTCCCTGGACGCTGGATAAACACAGAGAAGCCCTCAATATTAGAGGGCTTTTTTGCAATTAGATGAATCGTAACCTTGTATGACGTTAACAAATAGCACTATGAAAAAAACGAAGTAAATGTTAAAATCTAATTAATTTTACAGAAAATTTTTAGTAAAAAGAAAATACTTTTTACTGCTCACTAATGACTGCGCTTACACCTAGGATTACTATTAAAAATGGAGAAATAACCTAAATGAAGAAGATACTTGATAGATTAAAGATAGAGTACAATAATTTACAAATTAAATACAAACTTTTTCTACTAGTATCCTGGATTATGGTGATTTCGTTTTCTTTTACTTTTTTCGGATTACAGTACGCTTTTCATATTTACGATGAACAGATTTATAGTAAGTCTTCACAGGTTTTAAGTACATCCTCTAATAGTATTGAGAGTGAATTGAAAAATTTAGAGGAGCTTTCCTACAATATTTTGACCGATTCCCAAATCCAGCAATACCTATCATCGATCAGTGAAGATAGTACCGAATATGATAAATTCCGTATCCGTACGAACATGCTGGACAAGCTTTTAAGCTATGCAAACAAGGAAGAATATATCCAATCTATTAATTTAGTAGATGTAAATGGAGAAGAGTATGTAGTCGGACCTAGGACAGTAAAACTTACTCCATCGCAAAAAGCAGAGATTACCAGGATGGCCATCCATGCAAATGGCAGTAATGTTTGGTTGAATCCAGAGAAGAATGATTTGTTTTTTGCAACAGCACGAGAAATCAGACAGTTCCGCAACTTAAGCTTTGACAATCTTGGTACCATCGTCATCTATATCAATATGGACAAACTGGTTGCGAATATTTTAGAAGGTTCTAGAAAAATGGATGGTGAATTCTTAATTGTGAGAGATCATAATATTATCTTTCCTAAAGAAACGAATTCATTATTTAAAGAAGCAGCAGAATCTTTAGATTCTCAAAAATTAGCCTCAGGTTATCAAATAAAAAAAATCGATAATAAAAATTATTTCCTTGTTCACATTAAATCGAATTACTTTAATTGGGGTTACTTAAACGTGATTCCTTTTAATCAAATCTTTGAGAATATCAATATGGTAAAGACGTTTTTGGTCGTTATATTTATCCTGATGTTTGTTGTTGTAACGATATTTGGAATTCGATTTGCTAAGAACATAACGAGTCCTTTAGAGAATCTTGTAGCTGGCATGCAATATGTAAAAGTGGGAGATTTTAAGGAAGCAAGCAGGAAAGCACTTAAAACGCGGCTCATGCAGAATGATGAAGTTGGTAAACTACAGCAAAATTTCCAGACGATGATCCAGCAAATTGATGAACTCATTAATGAAAATTATTCTAAACAGCTTACAATTAAGGAGACAGAGTTTAAGGCGCTGCAGGCTCAGATTAATCCTCATTTTTTATACAACACGTTAGAATCAATCAATTGGCTGGCAAAAGGCAATGGGCAGACGCAAATTTCTAGAATGGTAGAAGCCCTTGGGTTTTTACTGCGTAATTCTATCAGCTTAAAACAACCATTGATTACGATTGAAGAAGAGCTTAATGTCGTGAGTAATTATGTGATAATTCAAAAATATAGATTTGAGGAAAGATTAGATTTCCACATGGAGGTAGATTCTGATATTAGCGGGTTCTATATTCCGAAGCTAACGTTGCAGCCCCTAGTGGAAAATGCCATTCATTATGCACTAGAGCCCAAGATTGATCCTTGTAAAATTAGTGTTTATTCAATAGTAGAAAAAGATAGTATTAAACTGATTGTTGAAGATGATGGACCCGGAATGGAGTCAGCCTTTATAGAAAAGTTAAAAAGAGGAGAAGTACAAACCAGAGGACAAGGGGTAGGTTTGTTGAATATTAATGACAGAATTCAATTGGCCTATGGGGAGAAATATGGAGTAAAGATTGAAAGCGAACCTAATAAAGGAACGAAAGTGATCATTGTTTTACCTTTCGATAAGGGGGAGAACCATGTATAAGGTATTGCTAGTTGATGATGAACGAATCATTACAGAAGGGATGTCAAAGGTAATCAATTGGGAATCAATTGGGACAAATTTAATTGGGACCGCCAGAAATGGGATTGAGGCGTTTGGTATCATTGAACAGCAACAGCCAGACATCGTGATTAGTGATATTAAAATGCCTGGAATGAATGGACTCGAGCTTGTTGCAAAGGTGCATAGCGAATATCCTGAAATACGATTTATTTTGTTATCAGGTTTCAGTGAATTTGATTTCGCCAAACAGGCGATGCAATACGGGGTCAAGCATTATCTATTAAAACCCTGTAATGAGAATTCAATCATGGAGGCTGTAACCGAAATTTGTGAAGATTTGAAACAAAAGCAAATACGAGAACAATTTATTCAAAATATGAAAGGAACACTAGACAGTGTTCTGCCCTATGCAAAAGAACAGCTGATGAAAGAATTTATTACCAATCATTATGAAAACAAAGATTTAGAGTATTATCAAAAGCTTTTTAATATAGATTTACATACGCCCGACGTGAGGCTGGTTTTATTTCAACTAGAAGGGAATTTTGAATTTGAGCATATGTTTGCCATCAAAAATATAGCTGAACATATCTTTGATTCCTATATTCTTAGTTGTATGGCAGGGGAAACGATCTTATTTCTCATCGAGGATTATTGCAGTTACCCAATACTTCTCACTCAAATCGAAAAAATTAAAAAAACATTCTATCAATATTACCAACTAGATTCTACGGTCGCCATTAGTGATACAGGGAAAATCAGTACAGCGAATAAGTTATATAGTGAAACACTCGACTGTCTAGCTTATCGTTTTTATTTAGGAGAAGGCGGTGTCATTACAAAAAAAGACATTGCCTATCAAAACCCAAAAGAGGAATTAGCGTTCTATTATGATGACCAGACCTTCTGCCGATTGGTGAAATCCGGTTCCTGGAGTGATGTTAATTCAGAAATAGAGACATTTTTTAATCAGTTAATAGAGTTAAGGCTTGATATCAATATCACCAAGTCCTATGTCATTCAATTATTTAATGCGATGATCCGTTTATGTGAACCTAAAGAGATGAATATGTATTTAACCAAATTAAATCTACTCTTAGCAATCGACACCATTCAAAATTTGAAAACCTTTTTTGAAAGCGTTGCCCAAGAAATCACCCTTTTCTTTTTTAATCAAAATAATAATAAACATTCAACGATTATTAAGAAGGTCATCGAGACAATTGATAAGTACATTGGGAATGAAAATCTATCATTGCATTGGGTTGCAAACGAGATGTTATATATGAATGCCGATTATCTTGGCAAACTTTTCAAGAAAGAAACAGGGGAAAAGTTTTCAAATTATATTACGAGATTAAGAATTGAATTAGCCATAAGCATGATAGAGAAGGAAAATGATGTAAAGGTATTCGAGATTGCTGAAAAAATTGGGTATGGCGAAAACCCTCAATATTTCAGCCAGGTATTCAAAAAACATACAGGTTTTACTCCATCAGAATACAAAAGAGAATCGTTACAAGGTTTGTGATAAATGTTAAAGGGGGAAAAAAATGAAAAAACTCTTGTTTTCTACTTTATCCCTGGTAATGGTATTTTTCGCTGGTGGGTGTGGAGATTTAGATATAGCAGATTCTGCTGAGAGTAAAGGAAAAGAGAAAATAACCATAAAAATTGCCTGGTGGGGAGAAAAACCCCGTCATGACTATACCTTGGAAGTAATCGAATTGTTTGAGGAGAAATATCCAACTATTAATGTAGAGCCATTATATTCTAATTGGGATGATTATTGGAAACGCTTAGCTCCAATGGCAGCGGGTAATCAACTTCCTGACATTATCCAAATGGATATGCTTTATCTTAAAACATACAGTGAAAATTACTTGCTTGAAGATTTAACACCATATGTTGATCAAGAAATAATTAAGACAGAATCAATCAGCGAGACAATCCTTTCAGGCGGGAAAATTGATAAACAGTTGTATGGCTTTCCTTTAGGATTAAATGCACCAGCCATCATCGTTGACCCCGATTTACTTTCTTCAGGGGCGGGTAATGAGCCAAATCCGAATTGGACATGGAGCGATTTTGAGAAAATAGCTTTACAAGTTCACAAAGACAAAGGTATTTATGGTACAAACGGTATGAAGTCACCGGATGTGTTCTTCTCGTATTACCTACGTACCAAAAGCATGAATTTATATAATAAAACAGGAACTGGATTAGGGTATGATGATGATCAATTGTTTATTGATTATTTCAACATGCAAGTAAGACTTCTCGAAAAAGGTGCATTTCCAAGAGTGGATGTTACAGAACAGATAAAAGGGATCGAAGATGAGTTATTAGTAAACGAGCAGTCCGCGATGCAATGGGTATATTCAAACCAATATATCGGCTTTTTGCAAGCAGCAAACCGAAAGCTTGAGCTTTTTCCTCCTCCAGGACCAGGGCAGGAATTGGGACTAAGTGTAAAGCCTAGTATGCTTTTTTCGATGTCAAAAAGTTCAAAGCATAAAGAGGCAGCTGCTCAATTTATTAATTTCTTTATTAATGATATTCAAGCAAATAAAGTCATCAAAGGTGAAAGAGGAGTTCCTATTTCAACGAAGGTAGTAGAGAAGATAGAAAAAGATTTATCTCCTACTCAGAAAAAGGTATTTGATTACGTAAATAAAGTAAAAAATACAAATAAAAGAGTTGATAAAGCTGATCCTCTTGGCAGTAATGAGGTTGTGAAATTATTACAAGATGTCTCTGAACAAATATTGTTTAAAAAAATTACACCAACTGAGGGAGCACAACTTTTTAGAACGCAAGCAAACAAAATTCTCTCAAACAATAACTAATCCATATACCAAAAGAAAGCTCTCTTGGAACAAGCACGCAGCTGCTTGTTTCAAGGGAGTTTTTTTTAATGTCTGATTTTTAAACAAACAAAGCGGAAAATTAGATTCAGACTATTTTGATTTCATTGCATAATTAAGGATGTAAACACTTACATAAAAGTGTGAAAAAAAGAAGGGGGAAATAAAGAATGAAGAAATTTTTAGTGCTATTGTTTTCTTTTGTTTTAGTTTTTACATTAGCAGCATGTAACAGCAGCAGTTCAACGAGCAGTGAAGAAACTAAACCTAAAGAAGACAAAAAAGATGAACCCGTAACTCTTCGTATTGCTTGGTGGGGATCTCAGCCACGACATGATTACACACTTAAAATTATCGAAATGTATGAAGAAAAAAATCCAAATGTAAAAATCGAAGCAGAATATGCAGCGTGGGATGACTATTGGAAAAAGCTAGCTCCACAAGCAGCAGCCAATGAGCTTCCTGATATTATCCAAATGGATTTATCTTACTTTTCACAGTATGCGCAAAATAACCAAATTGCTGATTTAACTCCATATTTAGATAAGCAAATTAACACAAAAGATATTGCTGAAAATATCATCAATGGCGGTAAACTTGGCGACAAGCTATATGGTATTAATGCAGGTGTAAACGTTGTTGGTTTCCATCATGATCCAGCAGTACTTGCAAAAGCTGGTGTAGATTCTATCCCTGAAAATTGGACTTGGGACGATTACAAAGAAATTGCAGCGAAAGCAAAAGCTGCTGGCGTATTTATGGATACAGGAATGAAAGCCGATGTTTTCTTCAACTATTTCTTAAGAACTCAAGGAAAGTCACTTTATAGCAAAGATGGTGCATCCCTAGGGTATAAAGATGACAAGCTGTTCGAAGAATTCTTCAACATGACAGCTGGTTTGGTAAAGGATAAAGCAGTTCCTACACCTGACTTCTTAGCACAGTTAAAAGGGATTGAAGATGATCCTGTCGTTACTCAAAACGCAATTGGTATCTGGCAATGGTCTAACCAGTTTGTAGGGCTTCAACAAGTGGCTAATAGAGAACTTGCTATCGCTCCAATGCCAGGTCCTGACAGCGGCAAAGGTTTATATTTAAAACCGAGTATGTTCTGGTCTGTCGGAAATAATTCAGAACATAAAGAAGAAGCTGCAAAGTTTATCGATTTCATGATCAATGATATCGAAGCGAACAAATTAAATCTTGGCGATCGTGGTGTCCCTGGTTCTTCGGTTGTAAAAGAAGCATTAAAGCCACTGCTTTCACCAGCACAAGTCCAAGTATTTGATTACGTTGATTGGGCAGAAGGAAATAGCTCAGAATTCGATGGTCCAGACCCAGTTGGTGCTGGGCAAGTGATTGAAACACTTGATAGTTTAGGTGAACAAATGGCTTATGGAAATATATCAGTGAAAGATGCTGCAAAACAGTTTAGACAACAAGCTGAAAGTGTCTTAGCACAAAACAAAAAATAATTTCCACTTCGATAGCTGATCACGTAATAGATCAGCTATCGTCCTTTCATCTTAGGGAAAGAGTCCAAAGAATAAGGAGATGAATAAATGAATACACGTGTGATGAAGGAAAATATACAAGCAGATGTCACGCTCCGCCCTATCAGCAAGCGTTCCCGTATCATTAAGGAAAACCTTACAGGCTATGCATTTATCAGTCCGTTTATAATCGGATTTCTAGCTTTTACATTCATTCCTATACTGGCATCTTTATATCTATCATTTACAAATTATAATCTATTTGCAAGCCCAACATGGATAGGCTTAGATAACTACATACAAATGTTTACAGCCGATCCCCGCTATTGGCAATCATTAAAAGTTACACTTATCTATGTGTTAGCTGGAGTTCCTTTAAGACTCGCATTCGCCTTATTAATTGCTTTAATGTTAAATACCGCATCAAGGGCTGTCGGACTGTACCGCTCATTGTTCTATTTACCTTCTCTTATAGGGGGCAGCGTTGCGGTTGCGATTATGTGGCGTAATGTCTTTGGTGATGTAGGAATTGTTAATATTCTTCTTGATTTACTAGGACTTTCAGCTGTTAGATGGTTTGGTAACCCGACTGCAGCATTGTGGATGCTGATTTTCTTATCCGTATGGCAATTTGGTTCTTCGATGCTGATCTTCTTAGCTGGATTAAAAGGTATTCCAAAAAGTTATTACGAAGCCGCTAGTGTCGACGGTGCAAACGGGTTTCAAAAATTCTTCAAAATTACGCTGCCAATGTTAAGCCCTGTTATTCTATTCAATACAGTTATGCAAACCATTGCAGCTTTTATGACATTCGTACCAGCCTTTATTATTTCAAAGGGTACAGGCGGTCCGTTGGATGGAACTCTACTTTATTCATTATATCTATTCATTCAAGGTTTTGAGTTCTTCAATATGGGTTATGCTTCTGCAATGGCATGGATTATGCTTATTATTGTAGGAATTTTAACAGCGATTATTTTTACAACTTCAAAATACTGGGTTCACTATGAATCGGAAGGAGGCAGATAACAATGGCATTAAAATTAAAATCACCAAGATGGTGGATCTATCATATACTTGTCGGCGGCTTTGCGATTTTAATGCTCTACCCTGTTATTTGGCTCCTAATGAGTTCATTTAAACCGAGTGATACGATTTTTGTCACGGCAAAATCGCTGATACCAGATCCATGGATTTGGACCAACTTTACAGATGGCTGGAAAGGGATTGGCGGTAATTCATTTGGTGTTTTCATTAAAAATACAGCCATTCTCGTTGTTATTACTTTAATTGGACAGGTAATCTCATCAGCCGTTATTGCTTTTGGGTTCGCGCGTCTAGAGTTTAAAGGAAAAGCCTTTTGGTTTGGGATTATGATGGTTACCTTAATGCTTCCGCATGATGTAGTAATGGTGCCGCAATATATCATTTTCTCAAAGCTTGATTGGTTGAACTCGATTAAACCACTGGCGATTCCAGCGTATTTCGGACATCCGTTCTTCATCTTCCTATTAGTCCAATTTATTCGGACCATTCCACGGGAACTCGATGAAGCGGCGATTATTGATGGCTGTGGAACCTTTAAGATTTTCACAAAGATTATTTTGCCATTAATAAGACCAGCATTAGCTACCGCTGCTATTTTCTCTTTCTATTGGACTTGGGAGTCATTACTAGGACCGGTTCTTTATTTAAATAGTCCAACAAAGTACACGGTTTCAATGGCTTTAAATATGTTCTTGAGTAATGAGACAGTATCGAACTGGGGCGCAATGTTTGCGATGTCAGTTGTTACACTGATTCCTGTATTCGTGATCTTCTTCCTCTTCCAACGCCATGTGGTTGAAGGAATCAGTACGAGCGGGTTAAAGGGGTAACATGGTAAGAAAAATCCTATACTTAAAACTTTGCCACTTCGTACTCTAATTGGAAGTGGCAAAGAAACAATAATTAATAACTTAGGGTATAACGGTTTAAGGAGGATTACAAATGGACACTTCAGGATTTTTGGGCAGTTTTAATAAATTCCTTGACTGGATATCAAGACTAGCGTACTTAAATTTATTATGGATTTCATTTTCGCTCCTAGGTCTTATCATCTTTGGATTTTTTCCTGCAACGGTGGCCATGTTCGCAGTTGCTCGTAAATGGATGCTAGGTAACGATGAAATGTCTATTTTTAAGACTTTTTGGACTGCATATAAACGAGAATTTTTAAAGAGTAATATCCTCGGAGTGATTATTGTTTCCATTGGCTTAATCTTATACATTGATTTTCAGTTCGTCCAACATGCTGCGAATAGCTTCTTTTCATTTCTTTATGTCCCATTTTTTATCATCACGCTCATTTTTATATCAATGCTGTTTTATATCATTCCGATTTTTGTCCATTATGATATGAAGCTAAGTCAGGTAATTAAAAACTCGTTTTTTGTGATGATTATGAACCCGCTATCTACCTTTTATATGCTGATTGGCAGCTTTGGCATACTTTTTGTATTATCCTATGCGCCGCCGATTTGTCTATTGTATAGCGGCAACCTATTAGCACTATTTATTATGAAACCGGCAACCAATGCCTTTGAAAAAATCAATCAAAAATCACAGCTGTTAATTCAAGAACAGTAAATAATCATCAAGTTGTTTTTGACTTCTGCAAGTATTTTTCTGCCGCTACGTTTACAACTTCATATTAATTTACCCATGTAAATATGAAAAAATCCGTTTGGTTTCATTACCATACGGTTTTTTTTATGTAAAAAAACACGATTATTTCCATCAATATTTATTGAAAAATAATCAACAATAAGAAGGCAAAAAAATAATTTTTGCAAGGGGGTAATTAGGTTGATAAAAAAGCCATTAGGCTTACTACTATCTGGGGTTTTAACATTCGGTCTTGCTGCGTGTAATAACAATAATGATGCAGCAGACGAAGTGCGTACAAGCAGGGCAGATCGAGACAATACGTTTTTAACGGTTGGGAACAACAGAGATGACGGTATTGACCATAATGGTCCACTTACTGAGGATTACACCAATCGTGATAATAATGATCCGGATTGGGATCGTAACACCAATTATCGGAACAACAATGACCGTTATATTACCAATGTAAATAACGATCGTACGAACAATCGAAACAACGGTACAAGAAATGTAAATAATAATCGCACCAACAATCGAAACAACAATACAACAACAAATGTGAATAACGATCGTACGACTGATCGAGGCATTAACACCAATAATGTCCATTACAATCCTTTAAGTCGTAATAACGACCGTGATTTCATTAATGTAAGGAACAATAAAAACAACAATAACAACAATAACAACAATAACAACAATATGAACGATGCTTTAAATATCTCTGCTGATCGAACAACTTTGGATAGTAAAAGTTACCCTCATACAAAAGCGATATTAATTCAACACGCTCAGTATAGGTATATTCCGTTCGGATCAGTCCAATGGTACCAATTTGGCGGCCAACAAGGAAGGACTCCTGGCCAGCAGCAAGGACCGACAGCACAAGCACCAAACCAACAACAAGGACCAGCTGCACCAACGCCAGCACCAGCAGCGCCAGCACCAGCTCCTGCAGCACCGGCACCGAAACCAGCTCCTGCAGCACCGGCACCGAAACCAGCTGCACCAGCACCGGCACCAGCTGCACCGGCACCGAAACCAGCTGCACCGGCACCGAAACCAGCTGCACCGGCACCGAAACCAGCTGCACCTGCTCCAGCAACTGGTGACGTCAGTGCATACGTTCAACAGGTAATAGATTTAACCAATGCTCAACGCAGTAAAAACGGTCTGCCGGCTTTAAAACACGATACAAAATTAAGTGGAGTGGCACAAAAGAAATCAGTAGACATGGCTCAAAACAATTATTTTTCACATACAAGCCCAACATATGGTTCACCATTTGACATGATGAGGGACTTTGGCGTGACGTATAGATCTGCTGGCGAAAATATCGCCCAGGGACAACGTACACCTCAAGAAGTCGTAAATGCCTGGATGAACAGCGAAGGGCATAGAAAGAACATCTTAAGTGCTAACTTTACCCATATTGGTGTAGGGTACGAAAAGTCTGGTAACCACTGGACACAAATGTTTATTGGCAAATAATAAAAACAATTGAAAGGAATCCGTCTCGGATTCCTTTCTTCTATGTAATCAGACAACTTAGCAGCTATACTCATCATTATTTGGAATTCGGCTTGGAGAATGAGAAGGGTGCAAAACGCGGATTATAATAGAGGGTTGAATTTCAATCCCATGTGTCACAAGACAGTCCTAAAACTGGGGGGAATTACGCATGTATACAAGCCAACATTCAATTACTCATATTCAACAATGCCGTCAGCTAGCACAACAGTTAATTCAACAAACTCAAATGGCAAATCAGCAATATCAACAAATGCTTCAAAATGAGAAGCAAAATGCTCAGGTGCTAGAGCAAATGATTCAAAAAGAGCGGATGGCAGTTCAAACCATTCAACAAAGCCTCCAAGGACATGAAATGGCTATTCAGAGATGTCAAGAAGTCATTGCTCAATGTAATCAGCTGGAACGGGAACTTTCAGGTCAGACAGGTTCAGTTGGATTTCAACATCAAACGTTTGTAAATCCGGCCTTCCAATCACAGCCGATGCAAAGCTTCCAGAATCAGATATTTCGTCAATAGCTTATAAAAGAAGCACGCTCAGGCGTGCTTCTTTTATAAGAGCCTCAATGAGGAATAAGCCTCACTCGATGCCCTTACTTGTTTCTACCTTTGCTTTCGCCCTTGTTCCCTTGGCCATAACGCATATGGCCAGAATCACCTTCACCTTTTTCATTAGACTTTTTTCCGCCTAAACTCGCATTGGGATAGCTTTTTGTATTCTCATCCATTATTTTTCACCTCCAAAACCTTATTCTCTTCAATTTTTTTAGAATTATGTTGTCAGGAGGATTGGAATGGAGCTATTTGAAAAAGCAAAGGAAAATGAAAAGGACCATTAGACATTTGTGCCGTTTGGTCCTTTGGATTTGATGATTGTAACGATATCACTTTGTGCTTTCGCGGAAGGAAGCAGTAGAATTTCTAATCACTAATTCTGGCTCATATACAATGGATGGGGGATGCCCTTTTTTCTCAACTGCAGAAATAATCCATTTAGCGGCTTCGATACCCATATCCATTTTTGGATGGGTTATAGATGTTAGTTTTACTTCTGTGGCCACTGCCAAAGATGAATCATCAAAGCCCACGATTGATATATCCTCAGGTACCCTTAAGCCAAGACGTCTTAGCATATTTAATACATTTATAGCGAGCTGGTCGTTATAACAAACTATTGCAGTAGGCCTAGAATCTGTTTTAAAGAATTTCTCTAATCGCTCCAATAAGTTGATATTCTGATCTTCTGTTGTAAAAGTAATGACCATCTCCGGGAACAAAGGCAGGCTATGTTCTCTAAAAGCGTGAATAAAGCCTTGCATACGGTTTACCCCTTGGAGGTCATCGTTTTTAAATAGACCTAAAATTTTTTCGTGACTCAGCTTTATTAAATGTTCAGCAGCGATAAAACCTCCATGTTCATCATTCATGATAATGTGCGGGGGCATAAGCTGTGAATAGTATTGGTTAATCATTAAATAAGGAATGTTGTTTTGCTCCAATTCCAGATAGTATTTTATATTTGGGTTGTAATGGCTGCTTTTTGTAGGTTCTACGATAAGTCCATCAATATTTCTTTTTAACATTGTCTGTAGACATTGTTTTTCCTTTTCCAGATCGTTATCCGTGCAAGCAAGGGTCAATGAATATCCCTGGGCAGTTAAATGGGATTCAATTCCTTTTATAATGGATGGGAATATATAATCAGATATATAAGTGGTTATAACTCCAATATTTTTCACGGTGTTGTTGGATTTATCATTTAGTGATGGAGTCTGCTCCCTTGTTTGATCTGGTTTGTAGGAGCAAAAGGTTCCCGCTCCTTGTTCTCTGTAAAGTAAACCTTCGTGAACCAAATCTCCAACAGCTTGACGAATAGTATGTCTGCTGACTCCGAACATTTTAACTAGCTCATTTTCAGAATAAATTTTTTCACCAGGTTTCACCTTTCCGCTTGTAATCCATTCTGTGATTTGTTCCTTTACGATATTGTATTTCGTTTTTGCTGACACTGTCTCACCACCTTCAATTTTTAAGCAAAGTTTATAACTCATACGTATGACATTATTAATAATCCTATCCTACCAAATAATTCTCAAGTTGACTATGAGATAAGAATTGTTCAAAAGTGTATGAGCCAATTTCAGAAAATGTTCAACGCTATAATGAAAATGTCAATTAATAAAGTGGTGTATCCTCATAAAGTTCCCGAAACAATAAACTTACTGCCAGCGGTTTTCCTTTAAGTATTTATCATAAATCTTAATTTGGGTTTTGCTATTTTGCAGAGGCTTTTATTTTTTATAATCTACCAATGTAAGGGATAGTATTTTTTCAATTTTACAAAAAAAAGTTGACTGCACAAGAATAAAACGCTATCATTAAAATATCCTCTAGGGAACAACTTGAAGATTATCAAATAATATTCTCCTTTCTTACATAACACACCTCAGTACAACATCAAATCCTAGTTTTGTAGAAACCTAGCTTCACAATAAATTCTTTAAATCCCATTATATTTATCGTATTTTTTTACCGCAACTTGTACGTACCATGATTTCATATTTTTCCTATGTACGTACAGAAAATTCTGATTTTTTTTGTAATCCGTGTACATACACAAAGAATATGAAAAAATGTGTGCGTACACGAGGTAGATGAGAATAATACTGTGTACGTACAAATGAAAATGTCGTTTTATTAAGAATTTCGTGTGCGTACACAAAGTGTAATCTTGTTTATTTATATTTTCGTGTGCGTACACAATTCATTAACTTTATTTAAAATTAGATCATGTACATACGAATTTTTGTTTTTTATGCGGGAATAAAATGTATGCGGTTACACCTGGGTAAATCCTTTACGCATGATTCCTCCGGGTTGAGGAAAAGAGGGTCTTAACAATGGAAGTAGTAGTTTTATGCAAAGCCATAGGTATTGCATATGAACTATTTCAATAAAAATCTATTCATAATGGGGGAAATCAGATGAAAAAGGTACTAAATGGTTTTCTTGCACTCTCTTTATCTGCTACAGTATTGGCAGCGTGTTCAAATGAAAAAGTAGACAAAGAAGAAGCTGCTACTACGAAAGATGGGAAGGCGCAAATAACAGCCCTAATTACAAAACATCCATTAACACAAGATCTTAAGAATATGGAATGGCTGAAAAAGGTAGAAGAAGAAGCAGGGGTTAAAATCAAGTGGGAAGAGGTAACAGCAGACTGGGATCAAAAGAAGGGTGCCATGCTAGCCAGCGGCGATGTTCCTGACTTAATTATTGGACCTAATGCTATTACAGACGCTGATTTTGTACAATACCAAGGCTTATTTGAAGATTTATCTGATGACATGGATAAGCTTCCAAATGTACAAGCGATGTTTGATGCAAAACCTGAAACAGAAGGAATTGCGACACAATTAGATGGAAACATTTATGGGCTGCCTAAATACCAAAGATTTTGGCCTGGAACTGCAACCAGACAATTCATCAATCATCAATGGTTGGAAAATCTTGGGTTAAAAGTTCCGACAAACTGGGACGAATTATACACAGTTTTGAAAGCGTTTAAGGATGAGGACGCTAACGGAAACGGCGACAAAAATGATGAAATTCCAATGGATTTTGCTCCAGTTGGAACAGGAGGATTTGGTTTCTTCCACCCGACTGTTCTTTTGGGAAGCATGGGTATTACTGTAGCAGAAGGCAGTGGACAGGGGTATTTTGTTGAAGACGGAGAAGTGAAAAATTTCCTTACGGATGACCGTTATAAAGAATTCATTGTCTTCTTGAATAAACTCTATAAAGAAGGATTAATCAGTAAAGAAGTATTTACTCAGGATTACACTAAATTCCAATCCGTATCTCGTGGTACTGGCGATGTTGCAAAAGTTGGTTATACGTATGGATGGGAATTAACAGACAGATTCGGAAACACGCTAGCTCCACAATATACACCAATGGCTCCATTAAAGAAATCAGCTGACTCAACTGAAAAGTTATCTTGGGCATATGATTATAACACGTTGAACTATGGTGCCAATATGATAACACTTTCATCCCAATCCAAAAATAAAGATGCAGCGTTAAAATTCATCAATGCAATCTATGATCCGGAAGTAAGTTTGCAAGTGTTATTTGGTTCATTAGACACCAATATTGCTAAAAATGGTGACGGCAGCTACAAAATATTACCGCCTGCAGATAAGCAAATGGACCCGGGTACATGGAAATGGACTTCTACATGGGCTGATAACGGACCAATGTATATTGCTGATGACTTAAAGATTGAGCTTGGTACGGATATGCAATCAGTAGGACAGCAAACTGAACCGCTAAATGCTGTTTTAGATGCTGTAGATGAGGAAAAAGATCTTTACCCTGGTATATTTATTAAATACAGCAAAGAGGACAATTCAAAATTATCCTTAAATAATACAAATCTTATGAGTTTGGCAATGCCGAAATTTTCGCAGTGGATAACAAAAGGCGGTATTGAGAAAGAATGGGATGCCTATGTGAAAAATGCAGAGAAAACCGGCTTACCTGAAAACATTAAGATTATGCAAAAGTATTATGATGAATACATGAGCAAGAATTAATAGAATACTAATTTGGAAGATGCTATACCGTCTTTAGGCGGTATAGCATCTTCGTAAAAAAGGAGGTATATATTTGTGGCAGTAAATAACCCTCTAGCTAAAAAAGTGAATACGAGTATTTCTAACGCGCCAATAGTGAAAAAACCAACAATAGTAAACACTTTTATTCGTGATTATCAATTGTGGATCATGATTTTGCCTGCGATTCTAGTTATCATTATCTTTAATTACATACCTATGTATGGGGTTCAATTAGCTTTCCGAGAGTATGATTTTACTAAGGGAATTACTGGTGGCGAATGGGTAGGATTACACTACTTTAAAGAATTCATCAACAATTATATGTTTGCAGATTTAATGAAAAATACGGTGGTTATTAGTTTAGCGACGATTATATTAGGATTTCCGGCACCGATTATTTTAGCGTTAATAATTAATCAGGTGGTATGGAAAAAATGGAAGAAAACGATCCAAACAACAGTATATCTGCCGCATTTTATCTCAATGGTTGTAATGGTAGGGTTGTTAAATGTCTTATTATCACCGGAAACAGGAATTGTTGGACATATTATGAAGAGCATAGGTTTAGGAGATATAAACCTATTAGCTTCAGAGAATACATTCGTACCTGTATATGTTCTTTCTGATATTTGGCAGCATGCCGGATGGAATAGCATCATTTATTTAGCAGCACTTGCGAGTGTAGACCCACAATTATATGATTCTGCCAAAATTGATGGGGCAAATAGATGGCAAATTATCAAAAATGTAGATTTACCAGCGATTGTACCAACGATGATTATTCTATTTATCTTAAGTATGGGGAATATCTTAAATACAGGCTTCGAAAAAATATTCTTAATGCAAAACCCATTGAATCTTCCAGTTTCTGAGGTGATTGCAACCTATGTATATAAAATAGGTATCATCTCGAACCAGTTTAGTTATTCAGCAGCCATTGGCTTATTTAACACAATGATTAATTTCGTATTCTTAATCGCTATGAATTTCATCGCAAAGAAAACTTCAAATATTAGTTTATGGTAATTAGACAACTCCAAACATCATCGTTGGTTTGGATGACACTCTGCCATGCTAGGAGGGAAGGTCATGGACCTTTTTAATAAAAAAGGTAAAACTACTTCTGATATGATTTTCGATATTTTGATCTTTGTATTTTCTGTCTTCGTCTTTTTAATTGTTGCCTATCCTTTGTACTTTGTCGTTATCGCATCTGTAAGTGACTCAACACTCGTTTCAACAGGTCAAGTGACTTTATATCCAAAAGGATTCAGTCTATTTGGATACACAGAGATTTTTAAAGATACAAGGATTTGGGTGGGGTACAAAAATACGATTATTTACACTGTTTTGGGTACTGCTCTTAACTTATTGTTAACATTACCAGCAGCCTATGTATTATCACGACATGAATTTAAAGCACGAAGGATCTTAATGTTTGTTTTCGTTGTTACCATGTTTTTCAATGGTGGATTAATTCCTACGTATCTATTAATGAAAGAATTAAACTTAACAAACAATATGTGGGTATTTATTATTCCATTCTCAGTAAATGTATTTAACTTAATTATTGTTCGAACGTTTTTTGAAAGTTCCATCCCGAAGGAATTGTTTGAAGCTGCCCAAATGGATGGCTGTTCACATTTTCAATTTTTTGGAAAAGTGGTATTGCCATTATCAAAGGCCGTTATTTCAGTCGTGGGTCTATACTACTTAGTCGGTCACTGGAATGATTTCTTCACAGGTTTAATTTATATTCGAGACTATAGCTTGCAGCCGCTGCAAATTGTATTAAGGGATATACTTCTTTCTAACCAAGTGTTTGCTGAGGGAGCAGGATCCGGTGGGGCTGCAGGCGGATATGCACAAAGATATGCAGACCAAATTAAATACGGTGTTATCATCGTTTCAACTTTGCCAATATTAATTGTTTATCCATTTATTCAAAAGTATTTTGAAAAAGGTGTAATGATTGGATCAGTAAAAGGTTGATTGTTATTCTGGCACGTGGTGCAGAATTAAATAAGGAATAGCTAATGAAGATTAAAGTTGATACTCAATTAAATAGCTATCGATCTAATTCGATAGCTATTTAAACTTATTTACTACTATTAATCCCTACTATACATATAGATTAATTTTTAATAGAAGGAGTGTTCCGAGAATGACAAACGTAAGACTGATAGATGGAATATTTAAAGAATCACAAGATAAGGGAAAGGAATTTTTAATCACACTGGATGTTGACAGGCTGATTGCACCATGCTTTGAAGCTGTATCACAATCACCCAAAAAGCCTCGTTACGGAGGCTGGGAATCTACAGGAATCGCTGGACATTCCATCGGACATTGGCTTTCAGCTGCAGCGACGATGTATGCTGTCGCAGAAGATACAGTACTGCTTCAGAAACTTGAATATGCAGTGGATGAACTTGCCCATGTCCAAAGCTTAGATTCTGATGGGTATGTCAGTGGTTTCCCAAGAACATGCTTTGATAAAGTATTTACAGGAGATTTTGAGGTAGAGAACTTTGGTCTTGCCGGCGGCTGGGTACCTTGGTATAGTATCCACAAAATTTATGCAGGGCTTATTGATGTTTATACGTTAACAGGCAATAAAAAAGCTCTTGAGGTTGTAACGAAACTTGCTGATTGGGCAAAAAAGGGAACAGACAACCTTACGGATGAGCAGTTCCAAAGGATGTTAATTTGTGAGCATGGAGGTATGAATGAAGCGCTTGCCGATTTATACACCATTACAGATAATCAGGATTACTTGGAGCTTGCGATTCGTTTTTGTCATAACTCAATCCTCGATCCTCTTGCAAAAGGAATGGATGAGCTCGAAGGAAAGCATGCCAATACTCAAATACCAAAGGTTATTGGGGCTGCTAAACTATTTGAAATCACGGGAAATGAAGATTATAAAAATATGGCCGTTTTCTTCTGGAATGAAGTGACAAAAAACCGTACCTATATAATTGGCGGTAATAGTATCGGAGAACATTTCGGACCAATTAATAAAGAAACACTAGGAATTACCACGAATGAAACGTGCAATACATACAACATGCTGAAGCTTACTGAGTTCTTATACAAATGGTCTCACCAAGCTCAATATTTTGATTATTATGAACGAGCTCTTTATAATCATATTCTTGCATCACAGGATCCGGATTCTGGAATGAAAACTTATTTTGTTTCAACACAGCCAGGACATTTTAAAGTATATTGTTCACATGACGATTCTTTCTGGTGCTGTACCGGAACAGGAATGGAAAATCCAGCAAGGTACACAAGGAATATTTATTATCGGGAAAATGACCAATTATATGTCAATCTATATATTGCTTCGGAATTAGTGATGGAAGATAAGAAAGTGAAAATCAAACAAATTACCGACTTCCCAAGATCCAGTAAGGTAAAAATTTTAGTCGAAGAGTCAGAAGCAGAATTTCTAAAGGTTCATATCCGTATACCAAATTGGGTATCAGGACAGGTAAAGGCAGTTATCAATGGGAAAGAAACATATGCAGCCTCTGAAGAAGGTTATCTAACCATAGCTAGAAACTGGAATTCAGGAGACACAATCGAATTTGAACTACCGATGTCCCTTCATTCCTATACAGCAAAAGATAATCCAACTAAAGTAGGGATTATGTATGGACCAGTTGTTTTAGCAGGTGCTTTAGGGCGACAAAACTTCCCGGAAAGCGATATTTTAGATGATCATCTAAAATTGAATAATCATCCCTTAATTGATGTTCCTACGCTAGTCGCCGATAAAAACAATCTGGAACAATGGATTAAACCTGTAGAAGGTTCGCCATTGACTTTCGAGACAATAGAAGTAGGACAGCCTGGAAATGTAAAGGTATCCCTGATTCCATTTTATGAGCTGCATCATCAGCGGTACACACTTTACTGGAATTTAATGGAACAAAAGGAATATGAGACATTCGTGGATCAAGAAAAAGAAGATTTCGAAAAAATGAGAGCGGTAACAGTAGATGTTGTTCAACCGGGAGAACAACAGCCAGAAATCGAGCATGGTATAAAATCCAAAAATTCAACTACTGGATACTTTAATGTGGTTCAGAAGCCGTGGCGTGATAGTCGTGGCGAAGGATATTTTAGTTACGATATGGCAGTGGAACCTGATAAACAAATGTATCTATTAGTTACATATTATGGTCGTGATAATACCCTTTACCTTGATGGAAATAAGTGGGAACGTGATTTTGAAATTCTCATTGATAGTAATGTCATCGCACATCAACAGCTGAATGGTAAATTATCAGATTCTCTAATTGATGTATGTTATGAAATTCCGACATCACTGACGAATAAAAAGGAAAAAGTGGAAGTTAAATTTTCTTCTACGGAAGGAAAGGCAGCCGGGGGAGTTTATGGAGTGAGAATCATCAATTCTCCCATTGTGTAAGGGGGGCTTGGAAAAGTTATGGGAGTTACCATAAAAGATATTGCTGATTATTGTGGGGTATCAGCCGGCACAGTAGACAGGGCATTAAATAATCGACCAGGAATTAAGGAAAAAACCAAGAAGGTAGTTTTAGAAGCAGCAACAAAGTTAAATTATCGTCCTGATTTTACGGCCAGGAGCTTGGCAAAAGGGAAGACGATGACACTAGGGATTGTATTATTTGATTTAAATAATCGATCTTTTGCACAATTATTAAATGCAGTTGAATTAAAGGCAAGAGAAAATGGCTACTTTATCTATGTTGCTCTAACTGATAAAAATCCAGAAAATGAAAAACAGTGTATTGAATATTTAGCAAGTCATAAGGTAGATGGGATTATTCTTTTTACTGTCAATCATGGGGAAGCTTTCGAAGAGTATTTACGGGGCTTCTCCATCCCGATTATTACGATTTTTAATTATATCTCTGATAACTGGGAATATGTTGGAATTCAAGAAAGAGCAGCAATGAGAGATGCAGTTTGTCACATAATAAATAAGGGGTATAAGAAATTTATTTATATTTGTCCTCCATTAAAGTATTTAGGAAAAGTAAATATTTATACACAAGAAGAAAGGTTACAAGGCTTCCTAGAAGGTTTGTCATTGGAAGGGATCGAAGACGAACCTTTAATCATTAAGGATAGTCAGTACTTAAATGAGTTAGATAAAATAACCTTTTCTCAAGAAACTAAATCAGCTATCGTCTGTTCTTGTGATTTGTATGCACTAGAAGTAATGAACTTTCTGAAGGAAAAGGGAATCAAAATCCCCGACGATGTTGGGCTCATGGGCTTTGATAATATTGATGTTCTAAAGTATGTGACACCAAAATTAACCACTGTGGAATATCCGGTAGAAACAATTGGGACAATGGCTGTTGAAAGTTTAATTATGAAAATAGAAAAAGGAAACTTTTCAACAAAATCATGCAGATCTCTTGATTATAAAATTATCGAAGGGGAATCAATTTAATTTTAGTAACGGGGTTATCTTTAGTTAATCACACAGCTATTTGCAGCAGCTTAGTTTTCAGACTTGAGTATCTGTAGATAATAATTACCATTATTCTGAAACTATGTGGAGCGTGTATAAAACTTTTCAGAAATGGGTGGTTTAGATGAATTTTTTAGATAGTAGATTTTATGCAATAGTTGATAGATTTTCTAATCTCTTAATACTAAATATTTTTTGGATTGTTTCATGCATACCTATTGTAACGATCGCCCCTGCTACATCTGCTATGTATAGCGTTGTAAGGCAGTGGGGATTGCATCAGGATACCAGTGTGATAAGAAACTATTTCAGATATTTTAAGGAAAATTTTAAAACTAGTTTTATAGTGGGTATCATCTGGACGGTGTTAGCGATACTACTATATTTTAATTACTTTTATCTAAACCAGGATGGAACTGCAATTAGATATATTATAATGATTCCTTTGTTTTTAACTAGTTTATTATTTTTAACCGTTTCTACCTTTCTATTTCCTGTGATTGCTCATTATAATATCGATTGGAAGGAAGTCCTTAAAAATTCCTTTATGGCAACCATAGCCAATTTTCAAACTGCGGTGTTAATACTTATGATCCTGGCGGTTTTCGGATTTGTTTTATATTACTTTCCTGCTGCTTTTTTAATTATTTTTAGTTGTGCCGCATATATTAACTTCTTGTTATGTAACCGGGGTTTTCAAAGAATGGAAGTAGTAAGTGGCCGAGTATCAGGAAAATGAATAATCAGTTTTAAAGAGGTGGATGTTTACACTACAACAAGACAATATTTGATGCATCTATTCTCACGGACGTAAGATTGGCAAAAAAGGATTGTATCTATATGGAGGGAGGGGAATAGTACCATGTTCAAAATCGACGGAAATCGCCTTATTAGGGAGTTTGATTCGGAGAAACTATGGATTGAACCTTGGGGAGAGGATGCCCTGCGCGTCCGTGCATCATACAGCACAATAGAAGATAATAATTGGGCATTATTGCCTGTGCGGGAAATAAAAGCAGAAATTACCGTAAACGAGAGAGCTGCGATTATTGTTAATGGAAAAATAAGAGCGGAAATTAAGCGAAATGGTCAAGTGACTATTTATAATCAGAAAGGTGAAGTTTTATTAAGAGAAACAGAGAACACCTATCAACTTAAGTACGGCGGTAGAGAGTTAATCCCTTATCCAGGAAGTAGTGACTATCGCCTGACACTGCGTCTAGAGTCTGATCCAAAGGAAAAACTTTTTGGGATGGGTCAGTACCAGCAGTCTTTCCTTAACCTGAAGGGATGTATGTTGGAACTAACTCACCGAAATAGCCAGTCAAGTGTTCCTTTCGTTATGTCTAGCTTAGGATATGGATTTCTCTGGCATAATCCTGCAGTTGGACGAGTGAACTTTAATCTTAATGTAACTGAATGGACAGCACCTTCCACCAAGCAACTAGATTACTGGATCACAGCAGGAGATACTCCTGCAGAGATTGAAGAATCTTATGCGTCTGTCACGGGTACTGTCCCGATGATGCCTGACTATGGTATGGGTTTTTGGCAGTGTAAATTAAGATATCAAACGCAAGAAGAGCTGTTAGAGGTTGCGAGGGAGTACAAAAGGAGAGAGCTTCCGATTTCTGTCATAGTCATAGATTTCTTCCATTGGACAAACCAAGGCGATTGGAGGTTTGATCCGGAGTATTGGCCTGATCCTGAAGGTATGGTTCAAGAATTAAAAGAAATGGGTATCGAACTTATGATATCAGTCTGGCCAACTGTTCAAACTGAGAGTGAAAATTATCAGGAAATGATTGAAAAAGGTTATCTCGTCAGATCGGATAGAGGGGTTCGTACCCAATTTCAGTTCTTGGGGCAAAATGCTATATTCGATGCTACTAACCCTGAAGCAAGGGAATACTTATGGAAAAAAATCAAGAAAAATTATTATGACAAAGGTATTAAAGTGTTCTGGCTAGATGAAGCTGAACCGGAATTTACTGTTTACGATCATGATATTTATCGCTATCACCTTGGCTCCAGTTTACAGGTAGGAAATATATATCCAAGCAAATATAGTCAGACATTCTACGAAGGGATGGCTGTGGAAGGCCAAACCAATATTATTAACCTAGTCCGGGCTGCATGGGCTGGTAGTCAGCGTTATGGTGCTCTAGCTTGGTCTGGTGATATTCATTCTAGTTTTGAGGTATTAGGCATTCAAGTACGTGCTGGTCTAAATATGGCCATCGCAGGAATTCCATGGTGGACAACCGATATAGGAGGCTTTCACGGTGGGGATCCGGATGATCCTTCGTTTCGAGAATGTATGATTCGATGGTTTCAGTATGGTGTATTTTGTCCAGTATTCCGACTCCATGGTGACAGATTGCCTGCTCAAAAGCCAATAGGAACCACTGGTGGAGGCCAATGTCATAGCGGAGCTGCGAATGAGGTATGGAGTTACGGAGAGGTGGCATATGAAATTTTTAAGGAGTTTCTACATTTGCGTGAAAGACTCCGTCCTTATATAACTGGAATTATGAAGGAAGCACATGAGAAAGGCACTCCTCCAATGAGGCCGCTATTTTATGACTTTTCAGAAGACGCCAATGCTTGGGATGTAGAGGATCAATACATGTTTGGTCCCGATATCCTAGTTGCTCCTGTTTTGAATGAAGGGGAGAGAAGCCGCAGTTTATATTTGCCGAAGGGGACAGTATGGAAGGATCCTTATTCTGGACTAATTTTTGAAGGGGGAAAACAGATAACCATAGAGGCCCCATTAGAACGAATTCCGTTGTTCCTAAAGAATGGCGTAGATCTTCCAATTGTTTCTTCGTGAATTATAGGCTGAAGTAGATACGAAAGTACAAAATGAGGAAAATCAGATGATTTAATGGAGTACCTATCAATGTTGTGTCTATGTCGAATCGGAAACGATTTATAATAAGTCCGAAAACTACCCAGGTGTTGTCACAACTGACAATCCTGGGTAGTTTTTCTTTTATTGATCCTTCAGTTGACGAAACCGTTATAAATACTAGATGGGTATTGTGAAAAATTTACAAATAACGTGTCAGAATTTTTAACATAAGTGTTTAAAAAATGTTTAAAAAAGGGTATATTCATTTTATCGATTTAACAATATTGTTTATTTTTAAAATATATAGACAGTTTTGTTAAAAGTGTTATAAAATTATGTAAAGATGTTAAATGATAAACAACAGTGTTTATATTGTAAAGGGGGATGGATGGTTTGGAATTACTGATGAGAAATATGTTTCAATCATTAGGGAAAAATACCTCAGCCAATAAACTTGCAAAGAAATACGGATTGCGTTTTGGTGCTGGACGATTTGTCGCAGGAGAAACGATTAAGACAGCTATTAATGCTGTAAGAAAGTTAAATAGTGAAGGCAAAGTTGTAACCTTGGATCATCTTGGGGAATTTGTTTATACCGAAGAAGAGGCGCTTGAGTCAACGGCAATGTGTATTCAAACTCTGGATGCTATTGCGGAAGCCGGGGTAAAGTCAAATCTTTCTCTAAAAATGACCTCACTAGGACTGGATATTAGCCGGGAATTATGTATGAGAAATATGCGTAAAATTCTTGATCGTGCCAAACTTCATCAAAATTTTGTCAGAATCGATATGGAAGATTACGAGCATTGCCAAATCACATTAGATATTTTCAGAGAGTTACGCCAGGAATATGACAATGTGGGTGTGGTCATTCAAGCATACCTTTATAGAACGGAGCAGGACATTGCTGACTTGAATCTTCAAAAAGCCAATCTGCGTCTCGTAAAAGGAGCTTACAAAGAGTCTCCATCTGTTGCATTTCCAGAGAAAAAAGACGTAGATGATAATTTCAAAAAAATCATTAAGCAGCATCTCCTAAACGGGAATTATACAGCCGTTGCAACCCATGATGAAACGATGATTGAATATACGAAATCAGTTGTTAGTGAGTACCAAATCCCAAAAGAACAATTTGAATTCCAGATGTTATACGGTATTTGTGAGGATATACAAGACAAGCTTGTAAAAGAAGGCTTTAAAGTACGTGTTTATGTTCCATACGGAGTCGACTGGTTTGGCTATTTTATGAGACGGTTAGCCGAAAGACCTGCTAATGTCTGGTTTGTGTTAAAAAATCTACTAAAATAACAATCTTACATATAAGGAGAGAAATCATTATGACAACAGCTACACAAATAGCATCTTTCAAAAATGAACCTTTTACTAATTTTTCGAATGAAGAAAATAAGCAATCCATGAATATGGCACTTGCAAAAGTCAAAAAAGAGTTAGGAAAGAAATACCCATTGGTGATTGGCAGTGAAAAACTATTTACTGAGGACCAAACGATTTCCATTAATCCAGGAAATGTAGATGAAGTAGTGGGTTGTGTTAGTAAGGGAAACAAAGAATTAGCTGAAAAAGCAATGCAGGAAGCTTTGAAAACTTTTGAAACTTGGAAAAAGGTTGCACCTGCTGAGCGTGCAGAGTATTTGTTCAAAGCGGCTGATTTAATGAGGCAGCGAAAGCATGAGTTTTCTTCTTACCTAGTGTATGAATCAGGAAAGAACTGGGCAGAAGCAGATGCAGATACAGCAGAGGCCATTGATTTTCTAGAATTTTATGCAAGAGAAATGATTCGCCTTAGTGAAACAAGTGTTCATCAGCCGCTTACAAAAATTGATGGAGAAGACAATCAAATTTCCTATATACCTCTTGGTGTTGGGATTGTGATTTCTCCGTTTAACTTCCCGTTAGCCATTATGGCAGGGACAACAGTAGCAGCGATTGTTTCAGGGAATACGGTTATTTTGAAGCCAGCCGATGCTACACCTGTCATTGCCGCTAAGTTTGTTGAATTAATGGAAGAGGTTGGCCTTCCTTCAGGAGTACTTAACTTTATCCCTGGAGATGGAATCGATGTTGGCGAATATTTAGTGGAACACCCTAAAACTCGTTTTATTTCTTTTACAGGATCACGTGCGGTGGGATGCCGAATTTATGAAAGAGCGTCAAAAGTACAGCCAGGACAATTGTGGTTAAAGCGTGTTATTGCTGAGATGGGCGGTAAAGACGGTGTAGTTGTCGATGAAACAGCTGACTTGGATGCAGCAGCAGCAGCAATTGTTGCTTCCGCTTTCGGCTTCCAAGGGCAAAAATGTTCTGCCGGCTCTAGAGCCATTATCGTCGAATCTGTTTATGACGAAGTGGTTGAAAAAGTGACAGAGTTAACCAAGAACCTAACGGTTGGCATTCCTGAGGAGAACCATGCCATTGGTCCGGTTATCGATCAAAAGTCAGTGGATAAAATCATGAACTATATTGAAATTGGCAAAACAGAAGGCAGATTGCTGACTGGTGGATCGAGAGCAAATGGGAACGGCTTCTATATTGAACCAACTGTATTTGCTGATGTTGAACCGAAAGCACGCATCATGCAGGAGGAAATCTTCGGCCCAGTTCTTGCCCTTGCTAAAGCAGCTGACTGGAAGGTAGCAATTGAGATTTATAATGATACTGATTATGGATTAACAGGTGCCTACCATTCAAAGGATGCGGAACGAATTGACTATGCGCTTGAAAATATGCATTGCGGAAACCTTTATATTAATAAAAAGTGCACAGGTGCTTTAGTTGGAGCTCATCCATTTGGCGGATTTAATATGTCTGGAACAGATTCAAAAGCTGGCGGGTACGACTATTTGCTGTTGTTTACTCAAGCTAAGCTGAAATCTAGAAAATTATAATAAAAAGCAAGCTAGGAGATCCCCTCAGGGGGATTTCCTAGAGTTAAAGTAAAAAAGTATAAATATTGAAAGCGCTTTAGCGGGTGATTACTATTTTTCCGCGCCAAAACAGAACGGGGGATGAGGTTTGAGTACACAAATACTTTTTTCTATTGGTATTTATATGGCTGGTATGTTACTAATTGGATACTTTGCTTACAAGCGTACATCTAATCTATCAGATTATATGATTGGGGGAAGAGGGCTTGGAGCTGCTGTAACAGCACTAAGTGCAGGGGCATCTGATATGAGTGGATGGCTGCTTATGGGTCTTCCAGGTGCAATGTTTTCTCAAGGTCTAAGTGCGTCATGGATTGCCATCGGATTAACCATTGGTGCCTATTTTAACTGGCTGTACGTAGCCCCGAGTTTAAGAACGTATACCGAAACTGCGAACAACTCAATGACCATACCTGCTTTCCTTGAAAATCGCTTCGGGGATCATTCAAATATGCTGCGTTTAACTTCTGGTCTAGTTATTATTGTTTTCTTTACGTTCTATGTCTCTTCCGGTATGGTATCAGGAGGTGTTCTTTTTGAAACTACCTTTAATCTTGATTACAAGGTCGGACTTTGGATTATTGCTTCTGTTGTCATTGCTTATACGCTTTTTGGTGGTTTTTTAGCAGTAAGTTGGACCGATTTTGTCCAAGGTTTGATTATGGTGATTGCACTTATTCTTGTTCCAGTTGTAACCATCATGAAAGTGGGTGGAATAGGACCGGCTTTTAGTGAAATTAAGGGAATTGATCCTAAATTATTTGATATTTTTAAAGGAACCACTTTCTTAGGGATTATTTCCTTAATGGCATGGGGATTAGGCTACTTTGGACAGCCGCATATTATTGTCCGTTTTATGGCTATTTCATCTGTTAAAGAAATAAAAAAAGCAAGGCGGATTGGAATGGGCTGGATGATTTTCTCCGTTGGTGGTGCGATGTTTACAGGATTCATCGGCTTGGCCTATTATTCCAAGCAGGGGCTTAAATTATCTGACCCAGAAACGATTTTTATAGAACTAAGTGAGATATTATTCCATCCTTTAATTACAGGATTTTTGCTCGCGGCCTTACTCGCGGCGGTTATGAGCACCATTTCTTCACAGCTTCTTGTTACGGCAAGCTCATTGACTGAAGATGTTTATAAGACATTTTTTCGCAGATCAGCAACAGATAAAGAACTAATGTTCATTAGCAGAATTTCGGTACTAGTTGTTTCCGTTATATCTGTTATCGTTGCATTTGATAAAAATGGAACTATTTTATCACTGGTTGGTTATGCCTGGGCGGGCTTTGGTGCTGCTTTTGGACCTGTCATTCTACTCAGTCTTTACTGGAAGCGAATGAATCGATGGGGTGCACTTGCCGGCATAATTGGCGGGGCTGTTACCGTCATCATATGGGCAAATGTACCAGTATTAGTAAACACTCTTTATGAGATTATTCCAGGTTTCATTGTCAGTTTAGCCTCTATCTGGATTGTTAGTTTACTGACTCCAGAACCAAATGAAAAATTACAAAGAGAATTTGATCAGTATAAGCAATCTGCGTAAGATTAATGATAAATTACTTTAGATAATGAGTTGAAAAAGCTGATACCTGTATTTTACGGGTTCAGCTTTTTAACTTCTATTGGTAGAAAGAACAGTTAATTTTATGTTAAAGTGAAAAAAAAGGCTTTGAAAGGATTTTAGTATGTTCAAAAGTGGGCAATTTCATCTTGATGACTCCTTCACAATAGTACATGACCATATACCATTAGCAGAAATAAAAAAGAAACTAGATAAGTATAAATTTGTCGTTGTGGCTGGTGAAGCATACTTTATCATTCATAACTATGAGTACCGGCTGATAGAATTGGGCAATGAATCAACTAAAATCATTGATTGGCTTGAATCTCTTAATTGGCTCCCTTCCACAGTAGTTTCAGCAGATACGTGGGACCATTCGCATGTAGATTGGCGCAGACCAGTTCTGGTAAAAAATGAAAGGGAATTCATTGGTGTCCTAACATCTGAACAGCGCATTGAAAAGCTGGAGGAACAGAACCGTCAACTTTTAGCCTATTTTCAAGCATTAGCTGAAACAATCAATGACTCTGTTACAGCGGTAAATGAAGCTGGAGAAGTGTTATACTGGAATTTAACAGCGGAAGAAACATATAAGATTAAGAAAGAGCACATAATAGGAAAGAAAATAGGGGAGCACTTTAGTGATGAATCCATTATCCTTCACAGGATTTTAAATGAAGGACTGCCTGTCAGAGGCCAATATCATCGACCGAATAAGGACACACATGTTTTGATTAATGCTTCACCAATAATGATCGATAATAAAATCATTGGTGGCGTTGCTGCCGAACATAACATTACGAATATTATCCGTCTTAACGAAGAACTTGATTCCAACTCAGCTTTACTTGTTCAAAAGTCAAATCCATTTGCAAAAATGGTAAGTGGAAGCCCTAAATTTCAAGAAGCCTTGAAAATTGCTCAAAAAGTTGCACATGCAGATATACCAGTGCATTTAACAGGAGAACCAGGCTCAGGAAAGGAAATGCTGGCTCAAGCAATCCATTATGGGGGCACAAAAGCGGCTGGACCTTTTATCACCTTAAATTGTTCCGTCATTCCCTCAGGATTACTAGAAATTGAACTTTTTGGTTTTCAAAAGGATATTTATTCAACTGATCAGCAAACATTACAGATCGGCAGAATAGAGCAGGCGTTAAATGGCACATTGTTTATTGAAGATATTGATAAAATGCCGCTTTCGATACAAGGAAAATTATTAGACTACTTAATAGACTATCGCTTCTACCGGGTTGGAGGAGTTGATGACATTATATCTCCTACGAGAATTATTACTTCCACTGCACAATCGATAGATGTTCTCCTGAGAGAAGGAAATTTTAACGAAAAACTATATTATCATTTATCTGTAATCAGTATAGATATCCCACCCCTTCGATTAAGAAAAGAAGATATTGTATCACTAGTGGAGAATTACATTCAGGAATTTAGCTCTAAGTATAAAAAGTCAGCGCCAGACATAGACTCTGAAGTAATTACCCAGTTAGTGAATTACGATTGGCCAGGAAATGTCCGGGAGCTTAGAAACACGATTGAACGGATGATCCTCCTAAATGATAAACCACTTATTATGAGCGAGCATCTGCCGGAGAATATTAGGAGCAAGATAATAGCAAACTCCACCTCCTTAAAAAAAGGCGAAATCAATAGACAAGAGCAAGAATTTAAAAATTCAGAAGCGTTAGAGATTGAGGAAGCATTAAAAAAAACGTACGGAAATAAAAGTGCAGCAGCCAGTTTACTGGGCATCTCAAGAGGCACATTATATAACAAAATAAAAGAATATGGATTAAGTTAAAATTATAATAAAATCTTTGACGGAGCATTAACCATACGCAATCTGTCGAATTATA
This sequence comes from Neobacillus sp. NPDC093182, assembly GCF_044754045.1. NCBI lineage: Bacteria > Bacillati > Bacillota > Bacilli > Caryophanales > Bacillaceae > Neobacillus > Neobacillus sp. NPDC093182. The sequence goes on along the minus strand of NZ_JBIVOI010000009.1, from coordinate 195,405 downwards.
TGATAGTTCATAATATAAAGGGCTCCCAAGAAATGGGAGCCCTTATATTCGTTTTAACAATGTATTCTAGTATCAGGTAAAAATCGAATGACTAAGCCTGTAATTCCAAAGACACAGATTCAGGACGCTCACAGGTACTTTCCATTATATAATGTTTACCGCTGTCTGAGGAATCATGGAAGCCATGCATCGCTTCTAAAACGTGATACGCTAATTCGCTATTTGCGCGATATTTCCCGCCTTCGAGGATGGCTTTGGCCATATCAGCAACGCCAAGCCCTCGATTGTTTTGGGAATATCCATATGCAAGAGGAACCTCTTTAAACTCATTTTCGTCACGTTTTCTTATTTTTACAGGGCCGCCGAACGTATTGGGATCAGGAACGAGTAAAGTTCCTTCACTGCCATAAATTTCAATAGGAGGCAGTGATGTACCGCCAAAGGCATCAAAGCTTGTGGTAATACTTCCAATTACACCCGATGTAAAATCGATCACACCTGAGATATGTGTAGGGGTTACTACCTCAATTTTAGTACCTGCTTTCGGTGTGCTAAGCACCGTTCTTTCTTGATAGCTGATACGAGTTGAACCAGAAATTCGTGTAATCGGTCCTAACAGAGCCACTAAGGCTGTTAAGTAATAAGGTCCCATATCAAACATCGGCCCACCACCAATATCATAATAAAAGGCAGGGTCTGGATGCCAATGTTCGTGCCCGCGACAAATCATGAAGGCAGAGGCACCAATCGGTACACCAATTTCACCTTGTTCAATTAAATTGATAGCAGTTTGAATACCAGCACCTAAGAAGGTGTCAGGTGCGCTCCCAACAAGGAGATTATGTTTTTTGGCTGTTTCTAAAATTTGTTTTCCTTCCTCGCGTGTGACAGCCAGTGGTTTTTCTGTATAAACATGCTTGCCTGCTTCAAGTGCCTGGATGCAAACCGAGGCATGTGCTTTAGGAATGGTTAGATTAATGACGAGTTCAATCGCTGGGTCAGACAGTAACTCTTCTACGGAACAAGCCCTAGGGACACCAAACTTTTCAGCTTGTAATTGTGCTCGCGATACATCTAAGTCCGCACAGGCAATTAGCTCAAGGTGAGGGAACTTCTGACAGTTTTCCATATAAATAGAACTAATATTTCCACAACCAATAATACCGATTTTAAGTTTTCTCATAGGAACCTCCAGTTTATTTTTACGGATTAGCCCGCCTTCAACTTTTCTTACTGACTGTCTCCCATGCCAGTATAGGTTCGTACATTTCCATAAATAGAAGCAGCATCCATTTCTTCTGCTCGTTTCTTTCCTTCAGCAGCCCACAGAAAACCACGGCGCATGATCAGCGAAACTTCAGGCATAGCGACGATATTCGCTTGATGTCCTAACGAACTATAGAACACATTCCCAAGGCCCCAGCGTTTTGTCCAAACAACAGGCATATCCACTGCTTTATTAGCCGCATGCGGTCCGTAAAAAACCGGGAAGCGAGTGGTAGCTAATACTTCAACCGCCGGATCGTAATGGAGGTAGTATTGTTCACTCACCACTTTAAAATCAGAGATACCCTCTAATAATGGACTAGAGGAATGCTTGATATTGACCATGTATTCTATCCCATCATTTCCAGGGTGGGCGACCCAATTACCCCCGGTCATAAATTGCCAGTCCACATTATTACGGAAAGAGTCACACATTCCACCATGGCACCCGGCTAAACCAACACCTGCTGCGACTGCTTCTGAGATATTTAAGACATACTTCCTTTCAATTTCACCCATCGTCCAGTGAGGAACGATTAAGTCCAGGGATTTTAACTTTTCCTTGTCTGCATAAGAGTCTAGTGAATTTGAAACCTCTACTTGGAAGTTTTCTTCCTCAAGGATTCCTTTGAAAATTTCTGCTACCTGCTCAGGTTGATGACCATCCCATCCGCCCCAAACAATCAATGCACTTTTTTTCATCGTATAACACTCCTTAACATTTTTTTATACCTCAGAAATTCGGATCCATTGGCGTCTTTCAATCGATAAATCAACGGCTTCTAAGACTTCCTGGCACTTTACTCCATCACGGAAGTTTGGCACAGGCTGTCGATTTTCCCGGAAAGACTCCATAAGCTCAACCATTTCATGAATAAACGTATGTTCATAACCAATGGTATGTCCTGGCGGCCACCAGTTTTCCGCGTAAGCGTGCGCGGGGTCGGTTGCTAAGACGCGGCGGAAGCCTTGGACATCGTCCCGGTCATCAACGAAATAAACTTGCAGTTCATTCATCCGTTCAAAATCAAAAATAACACTGCCCTTACTGCCATTGATCTCAAATGAATTCGTACAGCGGTGTCCAGCCGCAAAGCGAGTAGCTTCAAAGCTTCCGAGAGCGCCGTTAGCGAAACGAGCCATGAATAGAGTAGCGTCATCCACAGTCACTTCGCCCTTTTCATTACTATCACTGCCTTTTGCGGATAAGCCTGTCATCTGAGAAGGAATGGGACGTTGTTTAATAAACGTTTCGTTCATACCAATGACTTCGGTAATATCGCCAATTAGGTAGTGTGATAGATCAATTAAATGAGCCCCGAGGTCTCCGTGAGAGCCTGAACCCGCAATTTCTTTCTGTAGTCTCCAAGCAAGCGGGAAGTTTGGATCCACGAGCCAATCCTGTAAAAACCAGGCACGGAAATGATAGATATCGCCAAGTCTTCCTTCGTCAATAAGATTTTTAGCCAGCATTACAGCTGGGGCAAAGCGATAGTTAAATCCAACCATATGTTTAACTCCAGCAGCCTCAACGACATCCAGCATTTCTCTAGAGTCCTTCAATGTAAGCGCTAACGGTTTTTCGCAAAAAACATGTTTACCAGCTTGAGCAGCAGCAATGGTTATTTCTTTATGTACATCACTAGGTGCATTAATATCGATTAAATCGATGTCTTCTCTTACTAAGAGGCTTTTCCAGTCCGTTGTATATTCCTCCCAGCCGAACTGCTTGGAAGCAGTAGCCACACCGTTTAGGTCACGGCCGCAAATAACCTTCATTTCAGGATGAACCGTGTTCGGGAAAAAGAGTGGAAGATCCCGGTAAGCATGACTGTGTGCTTTACCCATAAATTTATAACCGACCATTCCGATTCTAATTTTTTCCATAGCGTATCTCCTTTGTGTGTCATCAAGATAACTCTAATATCGATAAATCTATCATTTACAGGTTTGACACAACAAGTAAAAACTTATATAATCCTAGACAAAATTTACTCTTTGAGGATGTTCTTAGTATGTTAATATATGAAGCTCACCATTTTGATTACATATCAAACTATCATACATTGGATTTAAATTTTCCAAGCCATCTTCATCGTGGTTTTGAATTATTATTCCTCGTTGATGGGGAAATGGAAGTCATTATTAGTCAAAAAAGTTACCATTTGAAAACTGGACAATTCTTACTCATATTGCCGTATGAAATTCACTCGTTTATTACCAGGACACATTCTCGCGCTAATATTTGTATTTTTTCGCCAGACTATGTTCCGACATTTCAAAGGATGATAGAAAATAGTTCACTTGAAAATCCAGTTTTCAATCTATCTTTGGAAGCGAATACACTCATTTCTAGGACACTTTTCAAAGATAACCCAAATCTTCTAGAACAAAAGGCCAGTCTCTATTTATTATTATCAGAGCTAATGCGACAAACCAGCTTAATTAAAAGCGAAAAACAAAATCCAGAGCTGCTTCATAAATTGTTAACCTATATTCAGGACCATTTTACAGAATCGATTTCTTTGAAAAGTATTGCTGGTACTTTAGGTTACAGTTATAACTATTTATCGAAGTATTTTAATACTAATATTAGTATGTCTTTTGTCGATTTTTTAAATGAAACAAGAGTTAACTATGCTTGTTATCTATTAATCTATACAGAAAAAAATATTACAGAAATTGCTTTCCTTTGTGGTTATGAAAGCATACGGTCATTTAATCGCAATTTTATAAAGATAAAATTATGTACACCAAAGGAATACCGAGAAAAGCAGCCCCAGTCGTTTATGGATCTGTACCCTTTGGAGACTGGAATTTATCAGGAATTAAAATAATAAATATGAGTGTGTTAAAAAGCGAATCACAAAAAAACTAATCGGAGAAAATGCCGATTAGTTCTTTTGTGAGAACATCAAAAATTTAAAGAGTAATTAAGACTATTAATCAGACTAATATTAAATGTTTAAACCCGAACTATTTAACTATTTTTCAAATAGTTAAAAATATTAAACATTTATCTAAAAATTTTATATTCTCAAAAAAATACTAAGCTAGAGGTTTCTAGTTCTTTTTTATTTATAAAAAATATTTGAAAATTTAAATAATATTATATAACCATATTGTATAATAAAAATATTATTTGCTTGAGGGATAACCAGGAGGATCATCAATGCGAACAATCAAGCCTATTTTAAATTCACTTGTGTTTAAGCTTTTTCTATGTATTACATTGATCATCGGCCCGTTAATGGTAGTTCATATTATATATACCCATTATGCCGTTGAAGTCATTCGAAACCAGGTAGCTCAATCAAACCAAAATATGCTTAATATATATATGAACCAAATTGACCAGAGTCTTGAAGGTGTTTCAAACTATATATTTAATCTTTCTCAAAACAATACAGACTTATACTATATGCAATACAACGAAAACTTTGAATTGAATGATTATGAAGAAGCAAAAATACGTTTATTTCATTCTATCGCCAATCAATCTAATTTTTATACAGCAATCGATTCCATCTTTATTTATTCCTCTGCCTACAAAGATTTCATTAATACTCAGAAATTCGCAGATACATTTTTGGAACGCGATTCTGCACGGGAGGAAATTCGGCAGCTAATTGCGGATCCACCGGAGCAAGTAATGGAAGGAAGTTGGAATATCTGGAAAGGAGCTAAGAATTATTACTTGCTTCAATACTTTAACGTTAACGGTGTATATATCGGTGCATGGGTAAATATGGAAAGGCTTATAAAGCCCTTTAAATATATTGATTTTGGAGAAACGGGACAAGCATTATTGACTACTACAGAGTTAATTCCAATTACCAATCAAAAATTTATTGAAGAGAAACAAATAAATTTAACTCCAAAAACTAAAGAGAACCATGTGATTTCAGGAAATAATGACCGCTTTGTTTTGATGAGAGAAAAATCGGAATCGGGGGATTTTTATCTTGCTGCTTTAATACCAGAAAGTGAAATCCTTGAAAGGCTTCCGTATTTACAGCGAATATCGTCTATTATTACACTAGCGGCAATTTTGTTCTTTTTATTCTTTATTTTCATAATGAGAAAAATCTTTCTAGAACCGATTAATCGTATTGTATCGGCCATGAAAAAACTCAGGAAAGGTGATTTGGATGAACGTCTGCCCACTTATCGAAATTCTACTGAATTTGAGGTCATGAACACAAGCTTTAATCATATGATTTCCGAGATTAAAGATTTAAAAATCAATGTATATGAAGAAAAATTAAATCTTCAAAGAGCGGAACTAAAGCACCTTCAGCTGCAAATTAATCCGCATTTTTTCCTTAATTCCTTAAATATTATTTATAATTTAGCTACTGTTAAGGAGTTTAGTCTTATCCAAGAGATGTCTAAATGTTTAGCCAATTATTTTCGGTTTATGTTTCGCAGTAATTCGTATTTTGTTAGTTTAGAAGATGAAATCAAACATACAGAGAATTATTTAAGGATTCAACAACTTCGATTCCCAGAAACCTTTCTTTATTTCGTTGAGGTACCAGATGAGCTAAAGAAATGTAATATTCCGCCGCTTATTATTCAAACCATTGCAGAGAATTCCATTAAACATGCATTTAATTTTGATGAACAGCTAGAGATTTATATCAAAGTAAAGCAAGATGAGGATCCAGGCTTCATTCATATCAAGATAAAGGATACTGGTGATGGGTTCCCAGAGGATGTGTTGAATAGTTTAAAAAAGAATGAATCTCTTACGAATAGTGAAGGGGAGAGAATCGGAATTTGGAATGTAAAAAAAAGATTATCATTGTTATATGGAGAAAGTTCCAAAATACACTTTTCAAACGAGCAGGGAAAAGGTGCAACGGTACAAATTTGGATACCTAAAGACTTGATTTAACATACACAGGGAGGTATATGTAGATGAGGCATTTTCATGTTCTGATTGTTGATGATGAAATTCATTCCATCAGGGGAGTTCAGGCTGGAGTAAACTGGGAAAAGTACAATATCTCAACGGTGCATACAGCCCACAATTTAAAACAAGCACAGGAAGTGTTTTTAAAGAATCAGGTCGACATATTATTATGTGACATTGAAATGCCTAAGGGATCAGGACTTGATTTATTAAAATGGGTGAGGGAGCACTACCCCAGTACGGAAGCTGTTTTTCTAACCTGCCATTCCGATTTCTACTATGCAAAACAAGCATTGCAGCTGAGAAGCCTTAACTATTTACTTAAGCCAGTTGATTACCAAGAGCTTGAAGAGGTCATTCAAGAGGCGCTAGAAAAAATAAAAAAGGAACATGAAGCAAAAATGGTAGAGGAATCTTATCAGCAATTAAAAGAAACTCACTTTTCAGTGCTGAAAGAGCGGTTTTGGTTAGACTTGATTCAACAAGTAGTTCCATCAAATGCTGATAAGATAGAAGAACATATGAAACATCATCACGTATCCTATCCAGAATCGACAACCTTTTTACCCGTTTTATTCCATGTGCAGCGCTGGAGAAAGGGGTTATCGGTCCATGAAGAAAAGGTAAGGGAAAACACCCTTCAGAAAGCGGTTTTAGAAGTAATTACCGAACACGAAATGGATGCACATGTGGTAAATATTGAAACTGGCTATGTGCTTGTTATTTTACCTAAATCTAGTACGGTAAATATGGAGGAACTATCACACAATATTAATCTATTGATTTCTCAATTCTCGCAATATTTTTCCTGTGATATTTGCGGGTATATTGGAAAGCAAGTCCGTATACAAGAAGTAGTGAGTATGGTGCAAAACTTGCAAGAACTTGAACGAAATAATGTAACAGAAACGAACAAGCTGATACTCTTTAAAAATGAAAAAAAAGGTTTATGCTCTTCTCCTAACCTCCCTTTTTCGGAATGGACAAGTTTAATGAAGAGTGGTCCAAAAGAAAAGTTTTTGGAAGAAATCATCAAGTATTTTGATGAGTGGAAAAAAGTTGATTATATTTCTGCCCAATCACTGCATTTATTTTACCAGGACTTTTTACAGCTGGTTTTTTATGTCCTTCAGGTGAAAGGGATTCAGGCAAATCAGGTTTATTCTCAAAACCTGTTGACGGAAAAGCCGCAAAAAGTGTTAAAATCTTTGAATTCTCTTCATGAGTGGGTTATTTATATAGCAGATGTCGCTATGAACCAGCTTCATGTTCCGCAAGAAAAAGGATCGGTTGTAGACATTGTGAAAAAATTTATCCGGGACCATCTAGGTGAACAGCGATTAACCAGAGAAGAAATTGCTAAGTATGTGTACTTAAACCCCGATTATTTGACAAGAGTCTTTAAAAAACAAACAGGGTTATCGATATCGGACTACCTGCAGCAGCAGCGTATTGAATACGCTAAAAAACTATTAGTTGAAACAAATTTACCTGTAAGTGAGGTGGCATTAGCTGCTGGATATTCAAATTTTTCCTATTTTTCCACAATTTTCAAAAAGTCAACGGAACTCAATCCGATGGAGTACCGGAAAATGTCATTTTTTTCAGAAAAGTCGTAAAAACGAAAATAAAAGGTCGTATTTCTAGTAAGTGTCTTTTTACACATCCTCTATACTAAAGATAGATTCTATGGCAACGCTTTCAGAAAGCGGTGTCATAATCCAACAAAGAAAAAGGGGGAAATTAGATGAAGAGATTTAGGGTATTAACAAAGTTTTTACTGTTCATGCTGTCAGCTGTTTTGGTATTGGCAGGGTGCTCTAAGGAAAGCAGCTCAGGCAAACAGGAGGATTCCGGCAAGGGTGAACCTTATGAAGTTTCGATGGCATATATAACCTTTACCAAAATAGATGACCTTCCATTGGTTCAGGAAGAAATCAATAAAATTGTGAAAGAGAAAATTAATGCCACGATTAAATTAGTCCCAATTAATGGAGCAAACTATCAGCAACAAACCAACTTAATGCTGACAGGAAATGAAAAACTGGATCTGCTTGTTACTTCATCCTTTTTTGGCTACAATACACAAGCAGCAAAAGGTCAATTGGTTGCTTTAGACGATCTGCTAAAATCACACGGTAAAGGTGTTTTGGAAATACTACCGGAACATCTCTTAGAAGGAAATAAAGTAAACGGCGAAATTTTTGGTACTCCGAGTATGAGAGACTGGGGCTCCTATTATGGGTTTATTATGCGAAAGGATATAGTAGAGAAGCATAACATCGATCTTTCTCAAATCAAAACATTCACTGATTTAGAAGCTGTTTTTAAAATTGTGAAAGAAAACGAACCTTCATTAACTCCAATTGTGAACACGGGACAAGGGAGCACGGTTACTTCTGTTCTTGCAGGCGGGAAATTTGATGTGTTAGGGGATAGCCTTGGTGCAGTGTCCTTTAAAACTGAAAAAATGGTAAATATGTTTGAAGAACCTGAATATGTTAATGCGGTTGAACTGGCTAGAAAATGGTTTCAGGCTGGATATGTCTTAAAGGATTCGGCTACTTCTCAGGAAGCATCTGCCAATATTGTAAAAGCCGGTAAAGGATTTGGATATTTTTCTCACATGAAGCCTGGATTTGAAGTACAAGAAAAGGGTATTACTGGCCATGAAATGGTTTCAGTTAAATTGTCTGACGTATATTCTTATACAGATGCGGCAACAGGGTTTAATTTGTCAATTGCTAGAAACAGTCAAAATCCTGAAAAAGCAATGGAAGTGATTAATTTACTTTATACGGATAAAGACGTTATGAATTTATTGGCAAATGGAATTGAAGGAAAGCATTACGAGGTAAAACCAGAAGGTGTTATTTCTTTACCAGAGGGTGTTGCAGAATCCAATTATGTATTTGGTCAGTGGCAAATTGGAAATAACTTCTTGACATACCCTTGGGAAGGCAATGATCCGGATTATTGGGAACAAATGAAGCAGCATAACGATTCTGCTATTTTCTCTCCTGCATTTGGCTTTACATTTAATCCAGATCCAGTCAAAACAGAAATTGCCGCTGCTATGAATGTGCTAAATCAGTACAGAGTAGGGATTGAGACAGGTACATTAGATCCTGGTAAGAGTCTGCCGGAATTTAATAAGAAGCTGAAAGATGCAGGTCTTGAAAAAATTATTGCAGAAAAACAAAAGCAATATGACGAATGGAAAAAGAAGTAATAATCGAACAAGAGAAGAGAGCTAGTAATTTCCTAGTTCTCTTTTTTTATCACTACTTTTAAAAGATCTCGACTTTATGCTGCTGTATTTTCAGAAAAGTCGGATAAACAAAAATAAGAAGTCGTATTTAAGATAGAAGCTAATCATGTAGTCTATTAAAATAAATATATAAGATAAATTAAATATAAATGTAAGCGAAATCATTTTAATGGAGAAGGGGGAAATAGGATGTCACAAGTTTCAGTGAAGAATTTGGAAGCAGGCGTCCATTCGGTACTAGCAAAGAAGGTGAACACCAAGATGATCAAATTTAAAAGGTTTTTACCTCTTATTATCATGATGGTACCTGGACTCGTTTATTTATTGGTCAATAATTACTTACCGATGTTTGGACTAATAATTGCTTTTAAGGATATTAACTATGCAAAAGGAATCTTCGCAAGTGATTGGATTGGTTTTAAAAACTTTGAATATTTGTTTACTACAAGAGATGCCTTTGTCATTACGCGAAATACGATTCTTTATAACGGTGGATTTATTATTTTAAATACCGTTTTGGCAATCGCTGTTGCAATTATGTTAAACGAAATTAAAAATAAACTGGCAAAGAGCTTTTATCAGAGTGTGATTTTACTGCCTTTCTTGATCTCGATGGTTATTGTCAGTTATTTGGGATTTGCCTTTTTGAGCGAAGATGTAGGATATCTAAATAATACTATTTTACCGTTACTTGGTCTAGAAGGTATTTCTTGGTATAACGAAGCAAAATACTGGCCTTATATTTTAACCTTCATCAATATGTGGAAGGGTGTTGGTTTCTTATGTGTCATTTACTTGGCAGCAATTATCGGAATCGACCAAGAGTATTATGAAGCAGCTACTTTAGATGGTGCAAATAAATGGCAGCAAATTATCAATATTACCCTTCCATCCATTATGCCTGTCATTATTATGATGACTCTACTGGCTATTGGCCGGATTTTCTACTCCGATTTCGGGTTGTTCTACCAAGTCCCGATGAATTCTGGGGCGTTATATGATACAACGAATGTTATCGATACGTATGTATATCGCGGTTTAATGCAGTTAGGTGATATTGGGATGTCTGCCGCGGCTGGTTTATATCAATCCATCGTAGGTTTTGTCCTCGTGTTACTATCGAATTATCTCGTTCGCAGAAAAAGCAAAGACAATGCATTATTTTAAGCTGGAGGTGGCAGTAAATGTACAGAGCAGATAAAATCACACAAGGAGTTTCACATATATTCTTACTTATACTCTCTATAGGAAGCATTATTCCATTTATCATCCTTTTATCTTCTTCGCTTTCGGATGAGACATCAATCTTAAGAGATGGATATTCCTTCTTTCCAAAGGAGTTTAGCTTTGCGGCATACGAGTATTTATTGAATAACTCATCAAGTATTTTTAGGGCTTACGGGATTACCATTTTTGTTACGGTGTCTGGTACTTTGGCCAGCTTAGCGATGACTTCATTTTTGGCCTATGCACTTTCTCGCCGGGATTTGCCTTATAGAAACGTTTTTGCTTTCTTTGTTTTCTTTACCTTGTTATTCAATGGAGGACTTGTTCCAACCTATCTAGTGTATACACAAATCTTTGATGTGAAAAACACCATTTGGGCTTTAATTGTACCAGGCCTGCTAATGAATGGCTTTAATGTATTATTGATGAGAACATTTTTTATTACGTCCATTCCAGAACCTATTATTGAATCAGCAAGAATGGACGGCGCAGGTGAATTCAGAACTTTCTTCTCCATCATCCTGCCGCTTTCACTGCCGATTTTAGCGACAATTGGACTGCTTCAAACGATTATTTACTGGAATGATTGGTTTAACGGCCTCATTTATATTACAGAACCATCGTTATTTAGTATTCAGAATATGTTAAATAGGATGCTATCCGACATTCAGTTTTTAGCTACGACTAACTTTGGCTCTAATACAAGTACAGCAGCTGCCGAAATTCCTACAACGGGAGTACGAATGGCGATTGCGGTTATCGGGGTACTGCCAATTCTTATTGCCTACCCATTCTTCCAAAAATATCTCGTAAAAGGGATCGCACTAGGATCAGTTAAAGGTTGATTAGATAGCGTAGCATAGAGGACCAAGTGCTTGGCAATGGTCCTTTAAGCTAATTATTGGTTCTACTTGTGAGTGTATTTTTACAGGAAGGAGGCAGTCTGATGGAAGGTTTTATGAAAGGTATATTCAGTGTTTCAGAGTGGCTTATGAGATTGATGTATGTAAACATTCTTTGGATTGTCTTTACCCTGCTTGGTTTGGTTGTTCTTGGTTTTTTTCCTGCCACAACGGCGATGTTTGCGATTGTCCGAAAATGGGTTATGAAGGAGGAGCTTCCTGTATTTAAAACCTTTTGGACAACGTATAAAAGTGAGTTTTTAAGAAGTAATCTCCTAGGACTCATCATCATCGTTTTTGGGTTTTTTATGTACTCGAACATAAAAATTGTGGAAGCAACAACTGTACCATTACTGAAATTAGTCTATATTCCCAATGTTATATTGATCCTTATTTATTCCCTTACATTGTTATACATTTTTCCTGTTCTTGTCCATTTTGATATCGGGTTAAAAGGTGTAGTGAAAAATGCAATTGTCTTAATGACTGTTAATCCAATTGCAACCTTTACAATGGCTGTACTTACCAGTTTTTTTTACTTTATTTTATATCAATTTCCAGGCCTGATTCCTTTTTTTAGCGGCAGTGTTCCTGCTTTCCTGCTTATGTTTTTTTGCAGCCATGTGTTCACAAAAATCCTCCATGAACAGCAAGGAAAAGGGTTAAGAGGATCGGAAACACCCATTTAATCGTAAGGGAAGTTAGATAAAGAATCATGAAAGCGCTAACCACTAGTCGGGCTTAAATTATTCGAAAGGGGGGAGCTTTTATTTCCAATCAAAAGAATACTAAAGTAAATGTCCCGTTACTTATATTAATGGTAAATATGTTTATTGCCATGCTTGGGGTTGGTTTAGTCATCCCGATTCTTCCAAAGTTTCTATTAGAATTTGGAGCAAGCGGCAAGGACATGGGGTATCTAGTTGCAGCGATGGGCTTAACTCAGTTTCTCTTTTCGCCTATTGGCGGGGGATTGTCTGATAAATATGGTCGAAAAATTATTACCGTAATAGGATTAACTATTTTAATGTTGTCACAGCTTATTTTTACTTTTGGCACCGAGCTATGGTTGCTTTATGTATCCCGTTTTATAGGAGGAATCGGAATTGGGTTTTTAATTCCATCTAACATGGCATATGTCGCAGATGTGACCAGTGTGGATAAACGAGGCAGAGGAATGGGACTAATGGGAGCAGCCTTTACACTAGGGTTTGTTGTATCCCCTGGTATTGGCGGATATTTAGCTGAATTCGGACTGCGCGTCCCGTTTTATGTTTCATCGGTTGTAGCCGCCATAGCCATGATTGTTTCCTTGATATTTTTACCCGAGACGTTGTCAAAGGACCAGCAGCTAGCAACGAGAAATACAACGAAAAAGAACCTGGGAATGATTCAGTCGTTTAAAAAATCCTTTAAGTCCTCTTATCTCGTTCTATTAATTCTAGTTTTTACTATGACCTTTGGTCTAGCAAATTTTGAATCTATTTTTGGTTTATATGTGGACCAAAAATATGGCTATACGCCTAAAGACATCGCAACCTTAATGACTATTGGGGCATTGGTTGGGGTCATCATACAAGCTCTTGTTATTGAAAAACTGATTCGTATTTTTGGTGAGGTAAAGCTAATTAATATTTGTTTCTTATTTGCCGCTCTATCGATGGTACTGATTTTGTTATCAGGTGATTTTTGGTACATATTAGCGATGAACATCTTATTTATCGTGTTCACATCGATCCTTCGTCCTGCTATCAGCACGTTATTATCGAAAATGGCAGGAAATGAACAAGGATACGCGGCTGGAATGAACAATGCCTATTCCAGCATTGGAAATATTCTTGGTCCATCCATGGCAGGAATTCTCTTTGATTACCATTTTCATTTACCTTATTTTTTTGGAGCTTCTATTTTGCTGTTCAGCTTAGCCTTGTGTCTAGTATGGAATCAAAAAATGCAACGCAAATCAACAGTTCAATTAGAACTTGGACAAAACAAGTACTAGTTTTTTAAAGAATGGAGGAAGGCAATGAAAATTACTCATTTAAGAACCAATCACATGACAAACCCTCTAGGATTCGAGCTGGATCGTTTAACGCTTTCGTGGATAACAGAGTCAGGCAACAGCCAATCCGTCTCACAAGCAGCTGCACAAGTAGTCATTGCAATAGATGAGGAATTTAACGATATACTCTTTGACAGCGGAAAGCTTCAAGAGATTGATAGTTTAGGATATAACCCTGAAATAGAAATGAATGCAAGAACTCGTTATTATTGGCGGGTAACGGTTTGGGGAGATGCCGGTGATGAGGCAACGAGCGAAACAGCATGGTTTGAAACAGCTAAAATGGATGAGCCGTGGGAAGGGAAATGGATTACACCTGACCTTGATAAAGAAACTCATCCATTGATTAGAAAAACGTTCACTCTTCCAGAAAATATCGTTACAGCTCGAGCGTATATTTGCGGAGTAGGGTTATATGATGTGGAGATTAACGGGAAACGAGTAGGAGACGAATATTTTGCTCCTGGGTACAATGCCTATGATTTCTGGCTGCAGTATCAAACCTATGATATAACCAGCATTTTGACAGCAGGGGATAACGCGTTAGGGTTCATGCTAGGCAACGGCTGGTACAAAGGTCGTTTCGGTTTTGACGGCGGGTATCATGAATTGTATGGCAATGAATTTGCAGTTATTGCTGAAATCATTGTCACACTCAAGGATGGTTCAGAAGTTACCATCTCAACTGATCAAGATTGGAAGTGTGCTCTTTCGCCCATTACATTTAGCGGAATTTATGATGGCGAAGTTTATGATGCCAATCAAGAGAGCAAGGGCTGGACAATGCCGAATTTCGACGACATCGCTTGGGGAAGTGTCAGCCTGACAAAGGTTAAAACGGAATCTTTCCAAGCGAGAAGAAGTCTGCCTGTGAAAATAATGGAAGAAAGAAAACCGATTGAAATCATCTATACTCCTGCCGGAGAAACGGTTTTGGATATGGGTCAAGTTATGACAGGCTGGGTACGTTTCAAAACGAATGCAGTAAAAGGAACAAAACTTCAGCTGCAGTATGGTGAAATCCTGCAGAACGATTGCTTTTATCGAGATAATTTGCGTACAGCAAAAGCGGAATATACTTACGTATCTGATGGAAGTGAGAGAGAAGTACAGCCGCACTTCACCTTTTATGGCTTCCGCTATGTAAAACTGACTGGATTTGAAGGAGAAATCAATATCCATGATTTTACCGGCTGTGTCATGTATAGCGATATTGATGAAACAGGGACAATTGAAACATCCGACCCGTTAGTCAACCAATTATTCCGCAATGCACTTTGGGGGCAAAAAGGTAACTTCCTGGATGTTCCAACGGATTGTCCGCAGCGTGATGAACGGATGGGCTGGACAGGGGATGCTCAAGTGTTTGCAGCTACCGCCTGCTATAACATGTATTCGCCCGCTTTTTATCAAAAATATATGTTTGATTTGCGAGAAGAACAAAAAAGAATTGGCGGGTCCGTTCCTTTTACCGTACCGACAGTTAAACCAAAAGATGATAACGGATTTATAGGAGGGCACGGATCAGCTGCATGGGGTGACGCTGCTACGGTGATACCTTGGACAGTATATCTTCATTACGGTGACAAAGAATTGCTGCGTCAGCAGTTCGATACAATGAAAGATTGGGTGGATTACATTAGAAGAGTCGATGAAGAGTCAGGTGGAAAGAGATTATGGCAAGAAGGGTTCCACTTTGGTGACTGGCTTGCACAAGATGGACCAGACCCGCAAAGTCCAATGGGTGGTACAGACTCCTATTACATTGCTTCTGCTTATTATTGTTATTCAGCTCAGCTTGTTGCAAAGGCAGCAGCTGTTTTAGGTAAAAATGAAATAGCTGAAGAATACTCAAAACTCGCTGATGAAATTAAACAAGCTATTAAGAATGAATATTTTACACCAAATGGTAGAAGTGCGATTCACACTCAAACGGCGATGATTGTTGCTCTTTATATGGATCTGATTCCGGAAAGCTTCAGACCGCGAGTGGTGGAAGATCTTAAAGAAAAGCTTCGTACCGATAACATGCATCTGAAAACAGGTTTTGTCGGTACACCTTATTTCTGTAAAGTGCTCTCTGAAAACGGTGCCAATGAGGCTGCCTATACCTTATTATTAAATGACGATTTTCCGAGCTGGTTATACGCAGTGAAATTAGGAGCAACAACCATTTGGGAGAGATGGAATTCTGTACTTCCTGATGGAACGATTAGCGGAACGGGAATGAATTCTCTTAATCACTATGCTTATGGATCAATCGCTGAATGGATGTACCAGCATATGTGCGGTATTAACCCAGCAGAAGATGTACCTGGTTTTAGAAAAATTAACTTAAGTCCGAAGCCTTATGGAAAACTTCAATTTGCAAAGGCGACACTACAATCAGCTTCAGGATCTATTGAAAGCGGCTGGGAGATAAAAGAGGATGGAGCTTTAACCTTTACCTTTGTGGTTCCATTTCATACAACAGCAGAGGTGATTCTTCCAGACGCATTATTAGAAACGATTAAAGTAAATGGCCGTGAACTTGTTAATAGTAGATTTGCAGCCAAGCAGGAAGGGCGTTATGTAAAGTGCGGCCTAATGGCAGGCAAATATGTGTTTGATTACATGCCGACCGCGAGTTATATCCTTACCTACAGTACAAATAATAGTCTAAGTGAACTATTAAACAACGAGGAAACAAAAAAGATTTTTGAAGAAGAGCTTCCAGAAGTTGCCGGCAATCCTATTGTACAAGGTCCATTTGCCGAAAAAACACTGAGAGAAATTGTAAAGATACCATTATTCTCGAGATTTGCTCCTTCTGAAAAATTAGACGAGTTAGATAAAAGACTGGAACTTGTCCGACAATAGTCAACCATCTCTGTACGAAGGTTTATTTAGAAGTAATAAGAATAAATCTTCAGACAGAAATTTAATAAAAAAGGGGAAGTAAACATGACAATGTCCATTGGATTAAATTTGTTCTCAGTATTCCGGGAATTAAACGAGGATTATTTTGGTACTCTCGAAAAGGTCGCTGAAATGGGTTATCAAAATATTGAGTTGATTTCCAGTAATTTTTCAACAGGAGAACGTTTTACAGACACATTCTCTCTTCCAGTTATCAAGAGGAATTTAGACGAGCTAGGTTTGAAGGCGTTTGCTGCACATGAAGGGGTTGCACCAGGTAAAGCGATTATTGATGGCAGCTGGGATCACATTATTGAAGAAAATGCAGCACTTGGGTGTCAATCTATTGTTTTTCCAATGGCTTTTATCTCAGGCCGTGAGGATACCTTACAAACAGCGGAACAACTTAATGTAATCGGTAAAAAGTGTAAACAAGCGGGTCTTGATTTTTATTACCATAACCATGCACATGAGTTTAAGAGAGTGAGAGAAACTTCATTATTTGATTTGTTAGTAGAACATACAGATCCGGAGCTTGTGAAATTTGAGCTGGACCTTGTATGGGTGATGAGAGGCGGATATAATCCCATTTCCTTGCTTGAAAAACTTGGGAATCGCTGTGACATGATCCATCAAAAGGATTTAGGGACACATGTTGACCCAATTAATATCTTCACAGCATTAAGTGAAGAGAATAAGGAAGACACGATGAAACTATATAGAGAAATTGTGAAACCTACTGATTTTGTCAACCTTGGTACAGGGATTATGAACTTTGAAGAAACCTATCAAAAGTTGAACGAGATGGGAATCGTCCGTTATGCAATTGTAGAAAACGAAGGGCAGCAGGGAAATAAGTTTACTAGTATTGCCAGTGACCTGAAAGTAATGGAGAAATATGTACAAGGACTTATAAAAAATTAGGAGGGGTGTTTCGTATGGCAGCAAAGTTAAAAGTTGGAATTATTGGTTGTGGAGGAATTGCCAATCAAAAGCATATACCATCATTGGCAAAGCTTAGTCATTTGGCAGAAATGGTTGCATTTTGTGATGTAGTGGAGGAAAGAGCTATTATGGCTGCGGACCAATTTGGCACAAATGAGGCAAAAGTGTATACCGATTATAAGGAATTATTACAGGATGAGTCCATTGACGTTGTTCATGTTCTAACTCCTAATCTGCAGCATTCCTTTATTACAGTGGATGCATTAGAAGCAGGCAAACACGTAATGTGTGAAAAGCCAATGGCGATTAATTCCAAGGAAGCACAGGAAATGATTGATGCAGCAAAACGTACAGGCAAGAAGCTGACAATAGGCTATCAAAACCGTTTTCGTGATGATTCTGAAGTATTGTATAAAGCGTCAAGAGCGGGGGAATTCGGTGATGTTTATCTTGCAAAGGCGCATGCTATTCGAAGACGTGCTGTTCCAACATGGGGGGTATTCCTTGATGTTGAACAACAGGGTGGCGGTCCATTAATTGACATTGGCACACATGCATTAGATTTAACGCTATGGTGTATGGACAATTACAAACCACAATCGGTAACCGGTTCTGTCTTTTATAAGCTTGCAGATAAATATGAAGGGAACATGTTCGGTCCATGGGACCCAGAAACGTTCGAAGTAGAAGATTCTGCTTTTGGATTTATTAAAATGCAAAATGGGGCTACGATTATTCTCGAATGTTCTTGGGCTTTAAATACAACGGATGTCCGTGAAGCAATGACAACGTTGTGTGGTACAGAAGGCGGTGCAGAAATGAAGGCAATGCCTGGTTCACCTACAAGTGAGTTAGTTTTCAACAGTACAAAATACGGAAAGTTGGTTGAAACGAAACCTGCAACTGGGGGTGGAATTGCTTACTTTGATGCTGGTGCAGAAGAACCTGGGGTAAAAGAAGCAAGACAATGGCTGGAATGCATTATCAATGATACAGAACCACTTGTAAAACCAGAGCAAGCGTTAGTCGTTACACAAATACTAGAAGCCATATATGAATCAGCAAAAACAGGGAAAACAATTGAGTTTTAAACCATGTATCAATTGATAAATGACATAAGAAAACGATCATTGTATCAATTTGATTTGAAACCTGAATCGTTTAATACAATCGTGTTAAAAAACTAAAACATTGTTAAAGTTGGAGGGTTCATAATGAAACGAGATATCAAACAAATCATTTCCCAAATGACATTAGAGGAAAAAGCAAGCCTATGTTCTGGATTGGATTTCTGGCATTTAAAAGGGATTGAACGATTGGGGATTCCATCAATTATGGTCACAGACGGACCACATGGTCTTCGTAAACAGGCACAGGGGGCAGACCATTTGGGGATTTATAATAGTGTGCCGTCCACTTGCTTTCCATCTGCTGCTGGAATGGCCAGCTCCTGGAATCGCGATCTGATTCAAAAAGTGGGGGTTGCACTTGGGGAAGAATGCCAGACAGAAGATGTAGCGGTATTGCTAGGACCTGGGGTGAATATTAAACGATCGCCGCTTTGTGGAAGAAACTTTGAGTATTTTTCCGAAGATCCTTATTTGGCATCTGAAATGGCAGCCAACCATGTCAAAGGTGTTCAAAGTCAGGGAGTCGGTACGTCCCTAAAACACTTTGCTGCCAATAATCAGGAGCACCGAAGAATGTCAACAGATGCTGTGGTGGATGAAAGAACATTGCGCGAAATTTATTTGGCGAGCTTTGAAGGCGTAGTCAAACAATCCCAGCCATGGACGGTCATGTGCGCCTACAACAAAGTGAATGGAGAATACGCTTCTGAAAATGAATATTTGTTAAATGATATTTTAAAAGATGAGTGGGGCTTTGAAGGATTTGTTGTTTCCGACTGGGGTGCAGTGAATGAACGTGCAGACGGACTCTCAGCCGGATTGGAACTTGAAATGCCATCAAGTAACGGCAGCGGCGATCAAAAAATTGTCAACGCTGTAAGAAACGGTAAACTGTCTGAAGAAAAATTGGATAAAGCTGTAGAAAGATTGTTACGAGTTATTTTTATGAGCGTTGATCATAAAACAGAAAATGCTGTTTATAACAAAGATGAACATCACCAGCTGGCCAGAGAGATGGCTAGAGAAAGTATGGTGTTATTAAAAAATGAAGACAATGTTCTTCCGTTGAAAAAGCAAGGTACAATCGCAGTAATTGGTGAATTTGCAAAGAAACCAAGATATCAAGGCGGCGGAAGTTCACATGTCAAACCGACAAAGTTGGAAAACATTGTCGAAGAAATTGAAAAATCAGCAGGCAAGCAATCGAATGTTTTATATGCTCAAGGTTACAGACTTGATTCAGACGAGATTGATGGTACGCTGATTGCAGAAGCAAAAGAAGTGGCGGCGCAAGCTGACACGGTTGTTCTTTTTGTCGGACTGCCAGACCGTTACGAATCCGAAGGCTACGACCGTGAACATTTGCGTATGCCGGCAAACCACCGTCAATTAGTGGAGGCAGCAGCGGAAGTGAACCGCAACATCGTTGTCGTGTTAAGCAACGGCTCTCCAATTGAAATGCCATGGCTAGGTAATGTAAAAGGGGTGCTTGAAGCTTATTTAGGCGGGCAGGCACTTGGCGGTGCTATCGCTGATTTATTATTTGGTGATGCAAATCCAAGTGGAAAATTGGCGGAAACATTCCCTAGACAATTAAGCGATAACCCTTCTTTCCTAAACTTCCCTGGAGAAGGAGACAAAGTGGAATACAAGGAAGGTATTTTTGTCGGTTATCGTTACTACGATACAAAAAAAGTTGAACCGATGTTCCCATTCGGGTATGGGCTAAGCTATACAACCTTTGAATATAGCAATCTTTCCATCAGCCAAAAAGAGATTCAAGATACTGATACGGTGAAAGTCAGTGTAAATGTTAAAAACACAGGCGATCGAGCTGGAAAAGAAATCGTTCAGCTTTACGTAAAAGATGTGGAGAGCACAGTGAACAGACCTGAAAAAGAGCTGAAAGGCTTTGAAAAAGTGGACTTGCAGCCAGGTGAGGAAAAAACAGTTACATTTACTTTAAATAAGCGTGCATTCGCTTATTACAATGTTGATTTGAAAGACTGGCATGTGGAAACAGGTGAGTTTGAAATTCTGGTAGGAAAATCATCTCAAGAGATTGCCCTTACAGACAGCATCAAGGTGCAATCAACGGTTTACATTAAAAAGCCTGTTCACCGAAATACACTTTTGGGTGATTTGCTTGCTGACCCCGTTTTAGCTCCTTTGGCGAAGGAACTCTTGGCTAAACACAATCCATTCCCTGATTTAGGTGCTAACGAAGGGGAGGCAACTGAAATGATGGAGGCGATGATGCGATATATGCCGCTTCGGGCTATGGTGAATTTCAGCATGGGTGCCTTTACAGAAGAAATGCTGACAGACATGATTCAAAAATTAAATGAATATAATTGTCAAGCAGTATAGCAGGACCAAGGTGCTGACTCAAAAGGGTGAATAACGACTCTTTGAGTCAGATTTTTTATTTGGTTAACACTTTTGCATTTTTAAAAAGACGGAATAGTTAAAATAAAAAGTCGTTTTTTTAGTAAGTCCCTTTTTTATCTGCCTATTATACTTAAAAATAGAAGTCTAAATAAAAAGAAACTGACAGCGCTTTCAAACACTGAAGAGCTTAAAGGAGGTATTTGCTATGCGAAAGTACGATACTGGTACAATTGAAAAGTTGCAAAAGGAAACATCGATTATTGAAAACAACGGAGTCAAAATTATTCTAAAGCCAAGTCCAGGTGAAGAGAGACCAGGATATTTAGACCCGATGGAATTGAGTCTGATGGAAGAAAATCATTGGGCTGGGAATTTGGGCGGCGAGGAGCCGGCTGCTCAGCCGCCAATGGAAGTATTACTACCAATCATAAGGGATGCTATGGGGTTCCCAAATTATAATCTGAATACAGTAGAAATTCATACAAAATATGAAGAGATTACTAGCAGTGGAAATACGGTTGGGCTGTGGCGCTACTATCCGAGAAAGTCTCAACAAAATACGAAACGGCCGGCTCTAGTATTCTTTCATGGGGGCGGCTGGATTGGCGGCAGCGTCTATACAGTAGAAAATTTCTGTAAATTAATCGCTGAGCTTGCGGACGCAGTAGTTTTCAATGTCGACTATTCGTTGGCACCAGAAAAGCCTTATCCCAATGGCTTAAATGATAACTTTTATGCCGTAAAGCATGTTTACGATCATGCAGAAGCGTATGGTATTGATCCTGAAAAAATATGTGTTGGAGGAGACAGTGCCGGCGGAAACTATGCCGCAGCAGTCAGTCTAAAAGCGAGAGATGAAGGAACACCCAAAATTGCAATGCAGGTGTTGATTTATCCTTGTGTCATCATGTCTGATACACACTTGGATGGATATGAGTGGAATGAGAATTTCTTTGAAATTTCAGAGGAGCAAAATGATATCATTAAAAATTTCCTTACACTTGGAAGACCAGCTAAAGATGAAGAAGAAAATCCGTTTGCCGGCGCCTATGTGTCAAAAAAGGAGGATAAATTCCATCCGTATGTTAGTCCTGCTCTGGCAGAATCCCATGATGGGCTTCCTAAGACTGTTTTAGCAGGGGCTGAGTATGATGGGTTACGTGTTCAGACAGAATTTTATGCAAAGCAGCTAATGGAAGCTGGAGTAGAAACAACTTGTTTTCGTTATAAGGGTATGACCCATGCATTTATCGATAAATTAGGACATGTTGCCCAAGCTGAAGATTTATGTATCGAAATCGCCAATGCAATGAAGACGTTATAGATGAGAAACTGTGTACCCTTTATATATGTCATCAGGATGCAAGGGTTAATCGAAAACGGAAATTACAAGAAACTGAAGGGAGAAACGGAGCATGCTTGGAATTTGGAACACGATAGTAGAAACTCCACTAGCTAAAATGAAGGTTGTTTTTAACATTGATAATAATGAGACATATAGTTTACTAGTTAAAACGGAACCTATTCCTATGAATATTATTTTCGATGCAGTAACAGTAGAAGGAAATCGCCTGCAGGCATCAGGTCGATTTACCTTATTATCAGAAAATAAAGCAGAGATAAACCTTCTGTTTGCGGAAGAAACGTTTACAGGTTCTTTAACTCTCCATCCTTTTGGCGAGCTTAAAATAGAGGGGCAAAGAGGCGAGGGTGTTTCTTTATCCGATGCACTGTTAAAAGAAGTAGAAAAATACCGAAAACCGGATTCGATTAAAGAAAGAACAGAGGATGAAATCCGGGACGAAGTAGAAAAGCTACTTGGAAAAATGACCATCCAGGATAAAGTTGGGCAGATGAGCCAATGTCAGGCTTCGAATTTTTCGTTTGGCGGGGATGTTGAATCAGATCCGCCTCAGAAATTAGTTGCCGAGGGCAAGGCAGGTTCTATATTAGGTGCTTTTGATATTAATAGAGTTTTTGAACTGCAAAAAATTGCCGTTGAACAATCACCACTGGGGATTCCGCTTCTTTTCAACGCAGATATTATCCATGGACATCAAACGATTTTCCCTGTGCCGCTGGCCTGGTCTTCGAGCTGGGATATTGAGGCCATTAAACGAGCTTGTGCGGTTTCTGCAAAAGAGGCGGCTGTATCAGGTATTACATACAACCATGGCCCAATGGTGGATATTACACGAGATGCACGATGGGGCAGGGTAGTGGAAGGTGCGGGCGAAGATCCGTACTTAGGATCCTTAATTGCAAGGGCACAGGTGGAAGGGTTTCAAGGCGACAGCCTTTTTCACGAGGAAACAATCATCGCCTGTTTAAAGCACTTCATTGCCTATGGTGCAGCAGAAGGCGGACGGGACTATAATACCGTTGATATTTCTGAGGGGACATTAAGAAATGTTTATCTGCCACCTTTTAAAGCGGGACTTGAGGCTGGTGCCGGTTCTGTTATGAATGCATTCAACATTTATCAAGGAGTTCCGTTAGCGGGAAATAAAACATTATTAAAAGATTTGTTGCGTGAAGAACTTGGCTTTGATGGCATGATCATTTCCGATTATGGTTCCATCGAGGAAATTGCGATTCATGGAGCAGCAAGGGACAATAAAGAAGCAGTAAAAATGGCCGTTGATGCGACAATGGATATTGAAATGGTTACCACTGCTTATTTAAAACATTTACCTGCCTTGGTTGAAGAAGGAACCGTAAAGGAAGAGCAATTGGATGAGGCTGTAAGAAGGGTTCTCACCTATAAGTTTAAGATTGGGATTATGGATGATCCTTTTCGCTATGTGAGACCAGAGTTGGAGAGTGAGTATCATTTCTCTGCTGAGCATTTACAGGAAAGCCGGGAACTTGCAAAAAAGTCAATTGTCCTACTAAAAAATAATGGTGTCCTCCCTTTGCAAAAGGACCATGGAAAAATTGCTGTTATCGGTCCGTTCGCCAACAGCAAGGATCTTTTGGGCCCATGGCAATTTTCAAAATATGGTGATAAAACGGTAACTTTAATGGAAGGTTTATCGGAAAAATCCTTAAAGAAAGAGAATCTATTATTTGCCGAGGGCTGTATGGCAGATTGTGAAATCGAGGGCGGACTCGAGGAAGCTCTTCGTCAAGCTAAAGCAGCAGATACAATTATTCTTGCTCTTGGAGAATCTAGCGGTATGTCCGGTGAGGCTGCTTCAAGAATGGAAATTGAACTTCCTGAAGTCCAAAAAAGACTGGCTGAAGAAGTTAGTAAATTGGGTAAGCCTACTGTGCTTGTATTGACTAATGGACGGCCGCTGGTTCTGGAATGGTTTGAGAGACATATGGAAGCCATCGTTGAAACATGGTTTTTAGGCTCTGAGGCAGGACATGCCATCGCCGATGTATTGTTTGGGGAGTATAATCCGGCAGGAAAATTGACCATGAGCTTCCCGTACAAAACGGGACAAGTACCAGTTTACTATAATCATTTCAATACCGGCAGGCCATTAACAGTAAAAAATCAACAGGAAAAATTTATCTCCAAGTATTTAGACGGACCCAACCATCCTCTTTATCCATTTGGGTATGGTTTAAGCTATACCACTTTTACTTATTCTGAAATTGAATTGAATCAGAACACCATGAGAAAAGATGATGCCATTCAGGCGAGTGTTACTGTGACTAATAGTGGAAGTATGTCTGGTGAGGAAGTTGTACAGCTTTATTTACAGGACCTTTATGGAAATGTTGTACGTCCGGTTAAAGAATTAAAAGGATTTAAAAAGATACATTTGAACCCTGGAGAATCGGAGAAAGTTACGTTTTCCATTACCGAAGAGGATTTGAAGTATTACACCACAGGGATGAGCTATAAAGCTGAAGAAGGGGAGTTTAAAGTATATATAGGTACTGATTCGAAAGAAGTGAAGGAGGCGGCTTTCGAATTCATTGTTTAAGTGAAAAAGTAGAGGGAGGATTATTAATGGAAGATATTAAAACAACCATCACAACTGAAGAACAGATTAAATATGTATCTAACAACGGGGGGCCTGTGTTAGGATATTCTGAAACATCAGGTGTTACCATTATCGAAAAAGATGGCTTCTACTTTAAAGATCTTAACAAAGATGGAAAAATAGATAAGTATGAAGACTGGAGGTTCTCTCCAGAGGAAAGAGCAAAAGACCTGGCTTCGAAAATGACAATCGAGCAAATAGCAGGACTCATGTTATACAGCAGGCATCAAGCAGTTCCTGCAGGAAGTAAAAGCTGGTTTACGGGTAAATATAATGGTAAGTCCTACGAAGAGAGCGGCGCAAATCCCTGGGATTTAACGGATGAACAAATTGATTTTCTTTCAAACGATCATTTAAGGCATATTCTCATTACGACTGTTGAAAGTCCAGAAACTGCGGCACGCTGGAATAACAATATTCAAGCTTATGCAGAAGGTATGGGGCTTGGGATCCCTGCAAACAACAGCTCGGATCCGCGTCATGGTTCGGATTCAAGTACAGAGTTTAATGCTGGAGCTGGCGGTACAATTTCCATGTGGCCCGAGCCGCTTGGACTTGCGGCAACATTTGATCCGAATATTACAGCTAAATTTGCGGAAATTGCATCAAAGGAATACCGGGCATTAGGGATAACTACTGCACTTTCGCCGCAAATCGATATAGCAACAGATCCACGCTGGTTCCGATTCAATGGATCATTCGGTGAAGATTCACAGCTGTCCGCTGATATGGCCAAAGCATATGTCGACGGTTTTCAGAATTCTGCAGATGAAAAAGAAATTGCAGGGGGCTGGGGCTATGATAGCGTAAATGCAATGGTAAAACATTGGCCGGGAGGCGGCTCCGGTGAAGCTGGAAGGGATGCACATTATGGATATGGAAAATTCGCCGTTTATCCAGGCGGAAACTTTGAAGAGCATTTACTACCCTTTACAAAAGGCGCCTTTAACTTATCTGGTAAAACGGAAATGGCTTCTGCAGTGATGCCCTATTATACGATATCGATTGACCAAGATCAGGTAAATGGAGAAAATGTCGGAAATTCCTACAACACTTATATTATTCATGATTTGCTTCGGAACAAATATGGTTATGACGGTGTGGTTTGTACAGATTGGGGTATAACGGCCGATGAACCGGAGAATATTGATACGTTTATCGGAGGAAAGCCTTGGGGTGTAGAAAATCTGACTGTTCCAGAGCGGCATTATAAACTAATTCTTGCTGGGGTTGACCAATTCGGCGGAAATAATGAAGCCGGACCAATCCTTGAAGCATACCAAATGGGTGTTGCTGAACACGGGGAAGCATTTATGCGGAAGCGCTTTGAGGAATCTGCGATTCGATTGTTAAAAAATATCTTTCGCCTTGGCCTTTTTGAAAATCCTTATGTAACAGCAACGGAAAGTGTTCAAGAAGTTGGCAAGCCAGAGTATATGCAGGCAGGCTATGAAGCGCAGTTGAAGTCGATCGTTATGTTGAAAAACAAGAATGGCGTCCTGCCGCTTAGAAAGGAAAGCGTCGTATACATCCCTAAGAGATATACGCCTGCAGGTAAAGATTGGTTTGGATTTCCAACACCTGAGAAACTTGAATATCCAGTCAATATCGATATAGCTAAAAAATATTTTAAGATAACCGAAAATCCTGAAGACGCGGATTTTGGTCTGGTTTTTATTTCAACTCCGAATTCAGGGACAGGTTATAGTCATGATGATATAAAGGATGGAGGAAATGGATATGTACCAATCAGCCTCCAGTATAAACCATATACTGCGATTGACGCACGTGATGAAAGTCTTGCCGGTGACGCACGTCCGGGTGATGTGTTAAATCGTACCTATAAAGGAAAAACGGTTACCCCGAGTAATACAACGGATCTAGATTCTGTGTTAGAGACTGTTGAGATATTAAAAGGGAAACCAGTTATTGTTTCACTCCTGCTATCAAACCCAACGGTTGTGGAAGAATTCGAAGAGAGTATCGAAGCCATTATTGCAAATTTTGGCGTACAAGATCAAGCTGTATTTGACATCCTGACAGGGAAAGTTGAACCTGCAGGTCTTCTGCCAATGCAAATGCCGGCGAACATGAAAACAGTTGAAGAGCAATTTGAAGATGTTGCGCACGACATGGTATGTCATAGAGATTCTGAAGGAAATGTTTATGACTTTGCTTTTGGCTTAAATTGGGCTGGGATAATTCAGGATGATCGAACAGAAAAATATAAAAAGGAAAAATAGAAAAACAATAATCAGAGCCAGGCCGCAGCTGCCTGGCTTTATCAATTTTTAGGATTTCATTTTGCTTTCCGTTTGTGTGGAAACTACACATGACCAACGTTTCAAAACAAGTATCTAGAACAACGATATTGGGTTGTACACTTGCTACTAGATTAATTTGCTCTGGTGTTAAGTTCATTGAAAATAGAAAAGTCGGATAAACAAAAATAAGAAGTCGTATTTTGGATAGTTTCATTATTACTAGTTTTATAAAATAATGATATAAGTTGAAAGTGAAAAATGTAAGCGGAAACAAAATCTTGTTATAAGGGGTAAAACTTTTTGATTTACTTATAAAAAAGAATTCGTCAAAGGTAATTAAAAAAAGAGAACTGAAAGGATCGTTCTCTTTTTAATTAATGGTATAAATCTAGTCTAATAGAACCAAAAACTCTTTAGTGAAAGGGGATAACAGTTATATGAGTTATTCACCAAAAATGAAAATGGGTAAGATTCTGGCAAATAAAAATGCAAAAGCAGTATTGCAAAAACATATGCCGCTATTATTGGAACCTACTGAATTTCCGATAATGTTTGTTAAATTAAGTACGTTGGAACAACTAATTTCACGCCTGCCTGAGTCCTTACGTACAAAGGAGACTATAGAAAAACTGTATTCTGAGCTGGCTGCTGTAGAAGAGTTGGAAGAAGAAACTGGTTGTATTGCACCGGTTTCTAATTATGAACCTGAAACAGTCATTTTGGGATCGGCGAAAGTTTCTACACTTAGAGAAGTGGAGAAATGGTCCGTATTTGAGGTGGAACTTCATGGCCCAGCACACGGCAACCCTTTTACAGACGTCACTTTGAAAGCAGAATTTATTTTTAATGGAGAGAAACGTCATAAAACTCTTGGATTCTATGACGGAGATGGTATCTATCGAATTAGATTTATGCCGGATGCCGAGGGAATCTGGACATTTCAAACAACGAGCAACGCTAGATCTTTGGAGGGTATAGAAGGTAGGTTTACATGTGTCAGCCCTTCTAAAAATAACCATGGTCCCGTCCGAGTTAAAAATACATATCATTTTTCGTATGAGGATGGAACCCCATATTTTCCTGTAGGAACTACATGCTATGCATGGATTCATCAAGAGGAAGAATTAATCGAACAAACCTTGGAAACTTTGCAGGCATCTCCATTCAATAAGATACGAATGTGCGTGTTTCCTAAATCGTATCAATTCAACTCGAATGAGCCTTTATACTATCCATTTGAAGGTTCTCTTGATGAAGGTATGGACTTTACACGCTTTAATCCAAAGTTTTTTCAGCACTTAGAGCAAAGGATCGCAGATCTTGGCAATCTAGGAATTGAAGCCGATTTAATCCTTTACCACGCCTATGACAGATGGGGATTTGCAGAAATGAAAAAGGCGGAGGATGATCGATATTTAAGATACCTTACCGCCCGTCTTTCAGCCTATCGAAATTTATGGTGGTCGTTAGCCAATGAATATGACTTAATGTGGTGTAAGGAAATAGAGGATTGGGAGCGCTTTGCTCAGATTATCACGGAAAATGACCCTCACCAACACCTCATTTCCATTCATAACTGTTTTGGATTCTATGATTATTCACGGCCTTGGGTTACACATTGTAGTGTGCAACGCATTGATGTGTATAAGACGGCAGAAAGTACAGATGAGTGGCGGAAACAATGGAACAAACCTATCGTTATAGATGAATGTGCGTATGAGGGAGATATTGACCAAGGATGGGGAAATATCACCGGGGAAGAAATGGTACGCCGGTTTTGGGAAGGTGCAGTCAGAGGCGGTTATGTTGGACATGGTGAAACCTATCTTCATCCAAAAGATATTTTATGGTGGTCCAAAGGTGGACAGTTGTATGGGGACAGTCCAAAGCGAATCGGTTTCTTGAAGCGGATCATGGAAGAGGGGCCGCAAGAAGGATTGAATCCTTTAGAAACCGCCTGGGATGCGCCTTCCGCTGGGATTCCTGACCAATTTTATTTATATTATTACGGGTTTAATCGACCTAGTTTCAGAGAGTACCGGATGAAACCTGGCACTCAATATAAAGTAGAAGTCATCGATACTTGGGAAATGACAATTAATGAACTCGAAGATGTGTATGAAGGAAATTTTAGAATAGAACTTCCTGGTAAACAATTTATGGCAGTTAGGATGACTAAAATTTAATATAACAAAAGGAGAGGTAAAAATGAAACGTTCTTACAGGACTATTACTGAGGTTACTGACTTTGGGCCTTATATAACAAAAATCATTCTTCCGTTATCCAAATCTATCAAATCAGATGCATTATCAGAAGATACCTTCAACGTTTATGTCGAGAGACGAAGCAAAAAAACGGGCGAAGTGTTGCAACTCAGAAAAGATTGGAATTCGGTAGAACTATATCCGTCAAAGGGCTATTGTTGTGTTACAAATGCGTATACATCTGACAGTGAAGGGAACAAAAATGAAAAAGGCAGTCACGCAACGCTGGAACTTGAATGTGAGGCAATCCACCGTTTGAACTCGGAAACTGCTTTTGAGCAGGAACATAATGTTTATGTTTTCTGCGATTTTCGTATAACGCAGGTAAAAGAAATACAAACCGATAATGATACCATTTCAGGACTTGTCTTTGATCATTTCGGAGGCGGAAAAATGGAGCAAATTAAAGGCTGGGTAAACAGCGAGTCATCCTATGCTGAGATGCCTCTCTGTTTCGGCTATTATTCACCAAATATGAATAAAGAAAAACGCCCTTTGATCATTTGGCTGCATGGAGCAGGTGAAGGCGGATATGACACGTGGATAGCTTATACAGGAAATAATGTTGTAAACCTGTCAAGTGAAAAAGTACAAGAAATATTTGGGGGCGCTTATGTCCTTGCTCCCCAAGTACCTACAATGTGGATGGACGATGGCAGCGGTGAGTATACTAAAAGCGGAAATTCAATGTACGTGTTAGCACTTAAAGCGCTCATTGATGAGTTTATTCATTTACATCCGGATATAGATACAAATCGAATCTACATCGGTGGCTGTTCCAATGGAGGCTTCATGACAATGCGCATGATTATCGATTACCCCGGTTTCTTCGCAGCAGCATATCCTGTATGTGAAGCACTCTATGACAATGTGATTACGGATCAAAATATTGAAAATATTAAAAATACCCCTATCTGGTTCACGCATGCAAAAAATGATGAAATAGTGAAACCTGAGATTACAGTGATTCCAACATATGAGCGGCTCCTTAAAGCCGGTGCTCCTAATGTTCATTTTTCATATTTTGATAAGGTAGTAGATACCTCAGGAATTTTTAAGGATAAAGAAGGCAATCCCTTTGAATTTTTCGGTCATGGTACCTGGATCTACATGCTCAAAGACGAATGCGTACTGGACTATGATGGTTCTCCAGTAAAAGTAAACGGAAAAGATGTCACTCTACTACAATGGCTGGCGTTGCAGTCAAAACAAATAACGGACCAAAATCGTAAATCATATGTAGAGTTTAACAATGGAGGGGTAAGATGATCATTAGTAATCCAAGAACAAACCATGTGGTAAAGCCGCTGGGATTTGAATTTAATTGATTAAACATTCATCTAGCTATTCGGCAAACCCTGATGGTAAAGAAATTCGAGTTTATGATTCTATTGATACAAGGATGTCCATGAGTGATATGTTTTCAAAACTTGAATTATGTTATGGAGTAAAGTAACTTAGAGCGATACGGGTAAATGCGAAACGCAAGTTTGGATATTTAAGAGGCATTATCCAGTACAATTAAAATATATTGTTTTTCGGCAAATTTTCGGCAATAAGGGAGATTGGTGATGTAGAGTTTAAAATGTCCACTTTAGCTATAGATAGATATAAAAGTGATCAAAAATTTTTTCGGCTCCTACAAACGCTATCAAAAAGTACTTGCTATAAGGATGGAACATAATAGAGAGGAAATCACGAAGAATTGTTACAGAAGAAAGGCTTTTAGACTAAGCGTTCAAGAGTCAGTAGAAAATCACCATAGTTCCCACTCAAATAATATTTAAGCCCGAAGGAAATGAAAAAAATTCCTCGGGCTTTATATTTTTTTGCACCATACTTAATTCAATTATTGTAAATGTAATAAAAAAGTCATTTACCAGTCTTTAAAGTTCTAAACATGAATTTCTGACAATGAGTTCTGTATCAACAAGTAATTTTATTTTATCTTCATCGTTGTTCTCAATCAGCCTGATTAGCTTTTCAACAGAAAGTAGTGCAATCTTATCTTTTTTTACATGTATGGTAGTCAACTCGGGTGTAATTACCCTTGATTCAAAAATATTATCAAATCCTATTATCGAAATCTCATCTGGTACTTTAATCCCTAATTCAGTTAGGGATTTTATTACGCTAATAGCCATATAATCTGTTTCACAAAATAATGCTGTTGGCAGATGGTCCATCCTGTTTTTTAGCTTTTCAGTAAAAGCCTCTTGGGGTGCAATGGTAGTTGGTGATATGGAAAAATAATTGCTTTCATCTATCCTCAGATTACTTTCTGTTAGTGCCTGGATAAATCCTTTTTTCCTCATATCAAAGTTATACATTCTTATTTCTGATTCAACATAACCAATTTTTTTGTGTCCTAACTTAAGTAAATATTGTCCAGCTTGATAAGCTCCAAAGAGATTGTTCATCACTACAAAGTTCGCATCAATTGTTTCAAAACAGGTATCCAATACAACTAAATTTGGTTGTATGTCTGCTATTATTTTTATTTGCTCCGGGGTTAAATTGGTACCCAACAATAATATACCTGCAGATTTTTGTTCGTTTTCAAGTCTTGATATTTCCTCTTGCAAGCACTCTATACTTATAGATGAAACCATTAAGGAATAACCACTAGATCCGGATTGAGTATCAATATATTTTATTAACTCCATAAAAAAAGGAAGCGATTCAAATTCTTCTGATACAATACCAGCATTTGTGACAGCGACAAATCTCAATATCTTTGTATTTGAATTGGTTTGAAAATACTGTTCTGCTTTGATAATAGGTCGAGGAATATATCCGTGTTCTTCAGCAATTTTTAATATTTTTTCACGAGTCTTCTGACTAACTCCGTTTTTCCCGTTTAGTGCTAAAGAGACCGCTGATTTTGAAACGTTAGCCAATTTAGCAATTTCATCTATCTTCATAAAAACCATACACCTTCCTAATACTACACATCATTTATAAATGAATTATAACACATTATCATTTTGTTTAGTTTTATTTTTAGTTTTGTTTAGTAAATAATAAATATTCCTTTTCGCTAAACTAATAGATTATCCGATAGGTAATTAGTAGTTTAGTTTAAATTTGCTAAATTTATTTATAAAAATAATTGACTGATAATTTATTAATTGATAACATCTTATTATAAACTAAATTAATTTAGTTATTAATAAGGTTTTTTAGATAGGAACAACTAAAATTTTAGTCTTTTACTAAAAAAGGCGTGTATATTGGAGGAATAGTGATGGAAAAAATTAAACTTGGATTTGCTCCAACTCGGAGATTTGTGTTTAGTAAAGAAGATGCTTTAAAATATAAAAATTTAATAAAAGAAAAGATTGAAAGTTTTGGTCTGGAAATGGAAATTGTTGATTTAGAGGGAATCAATGAAGAAGGGCTCCTATACAGTCGCTCTGAAGAATCGGCCATAATAAAAAAATTTAGAGAGGCCGAAGTAGATGCTGTATTTTTCCCTCATTGCAACTTTGGGACAGAAGACATTGTCGCACGTGTGGCAAAAGCAATTGGAAAGCCCGTTTTACTTTGGGGTCCTAGGGATGAAGCGCCATTAATAGATGGGATGCGACTTCGTGATACACAATGCGGACTTTTTGCAACTGGTAAGGTTCTAAGAAGGTTTAATGTTAAGTTTACATACATCACGAACTGCAGTGTTGATAGCCCTGTTTTTGAAAGAGGCTTTAAAAATTTCATTGCGGCAGCTAATGTTGTTAAGCAATTTACGAATCTACGAATCTTGCAAATCTCAACAAGGCCATCTGATTTTTGGTCGGTAATCTGCAATGAAGGAGAATTATTAGAGACTTTTGGAATTCAAATTCATCCAATCACGCTTGATGAATTGAAAAAGGTAACATTAAAAATAGAAAAAACAGATAGCCCTGAATTAAATGAAGCAATTGGCTATATCAAGGAAAAACTCGACTGGAGTGGGGTTACTGAACAGGATGTTCGACGAATTGCTTCATTAAAAGTAGCGATGAAACAAATGGCTGCTGATACAAGAAGTACTGCGATTGCTATTCAATGCTGGTCGACCTTACAAGACATTATCGGTATTATGCCATGTTTGGCCAATGCAATTCTGACAGACGAACAAATCCCAGTAACTTGTGAAACCGACATTCATGGTGCGATTACTTCAATTATGGTTCAAGCGGCTACGTTAAATACGAAACCAACGTTCTTTGCCGATATTACCGTTCGTCACCCTGAAAATCCAAACGGCGAGTTATTATTCCACTGCGGTAACTTCCCTGTTTCGTTAAGTGTGGAAGAAAAGCCAAAGCTAAACAAACACTTCCTATTTGAAGATCATTCTCCTGGAACTCATGAAGGGGAAATTAAGGGCGGAGAAATGACACTTGCACGCTTTGATGGAGATCATGGTGAATACTCCATCTTCCTCGGAAAAGCAAAAGGGATTCAAGGTCCGTTCACAAGAGGTTCCTATGTTTGGGTGGAAGTGAACGATTGGCCGTTATGGGAAGAAAAGTTGGTAAAAGGTCCATACATTCACCATTCAGTAGGTGTCCATGCAGACGTTATTCCGGCTCTATTTGAGGCATGCGAATATATTCCTGGTTTGAATCCTGATCCAGTAGATCCAACTGAAAGTGAAATTAGAGCATGGCTTCGCGGCAGCGACCTTAATAAATAATGCAGGGGGTTAAAAAGGATGAATAAAATTGAGTTTCTAAAACGAAAAGCTACCGAAATTCGTATAGAACTTCTAACCATGATTTATGAAGCGGGAACGGGCCATACAGGTGGTTCCCTATCCAATACGGATATCCTAACTGTTCTTTACTATCATATTATGAATGTTGATCCAAACAATCCGAAATGGGAAGACCGTGACCGTTATGTACAGAGTAAAGGACATGCGGTGGAGTCGTATTGGGCGATATTAGCAGATAAAGGATTCTTCCCAAAAGAAGAATTAAAAACGTTCTCTCAATTTAATACAAGATTAATTGGGCACCCGAACAATAAAGTACCAGGTGTAGAAATGAATACAGGAGCATTGGGACATGGGCTTCCGATCTCGGTTGGTATGGCCTTGGCTGCCAAAATGGATGGGAAATCGTACAGGGTATATACGTTAATGGGAGACGGCGAGCAGGCAGAAGGATCGGTTTGGGAAGGAGCTATGGCCGCTGCGCATTACAAGCTTGATAATTTAGTTGCCATTATTGATCGCAATGGATTGCAAATTACAGGAGGTACAGAAGATGTTATGTCCCTTGAACCATTTGGCGCTAAATGGAGAGCGTTTGGGTGGGAAGTAGTAGAGGTAGATGGAAATAATATCGAACAGTTGGTAGAAGTACTGGAAGGAACTCCAAAAGCTGCTGGAAAACCAACTCTCATCGTTGCCAATACAGTTAAAGGCAAGGGAATCTCATTTGCTGAAAATGTAACTAAATGGCATCATCATGTACCAAGTAAAGAAGAATATCAATTAGCAATGGAAGAACTTTCAAAGCAACTGGAGGTGCTACAATGAGTAATGTTGCTTTAAATAGTGCAAAAGGCAATAAGATTGCCAATCGCCAAGCAATTAGTGAGGTTTTATTAGATTTAGCTAAAGAAAATAAAGATATTTTAGTAGTAACAAGTGATTCACGAGGATCAGCCTCTCTTGTGGAATTTGGCAAGCAATTACCGGGTCAAATCGTCGAGGTCGGAATTGCAGAACAAAATCTAGTCGGAGTTGCTTCAGGCTTGGCGGCATCTGGTAAAAAACCATTTGTGGCATCACCGGCTTGTTTTCTAAGCATGAGAAGTATTGAACAAATTAAAGTTGATGTGGCGTATTCTAACACCAACGTTAAGTTAATCGGGATAAGCGGTGGGGTTAGTTATGGTGCATTAGGTATGTCTCACCATTCTCTTCAGGATCTTGCGGTAACCCGTGCCATCCCTGGTTTGGATGTGATGATGCCGGCAGATCGTCACGAGGCGAAGAAAATGATTGAAGCGTTGGTTAAGTATGAACGCCCAGTCTATCTACGAATTGGCCGTAATCCAGTAGAAGATTCATATGTATCAGAAGATTATGAGTTTCAAATTGGTAAAGCCGTGACGATGAAAGAAGGTATAGACATCACGATTATTGCAACAGGGGAGACAGTCAGAATTGCATTAGATTCTGCAGAAACTCTGAAGCAGGATGGCATAGATTGCAGAGTGATTAACATGCATACGATTAAGCCACTAGACAAGGAGGCGATCATAAAAGCAGCCGAGGAAACAGGAAGAATTATTACGATCGAAGAACATAGCATTTATGGTGGGTTAGGTTCAGCGGTTGCTGAAGTTGTGTCACAAAGTCACCCGGTTCCTGTGAAGATTCTTGGTTTGCCAGACGTACCAGCTATTGCTGGAAAAACAGCCGAAGTTTTTGAATACTACGGATTGAGTGTTAAAAATGTAAGGAATATCGCCATTCAAATGGTTGGTAAATGATGAGGAATCTTATGGGAAAAGAGAAATATCTCCTCGCGATTGACCAAAGTACAGCTGGAACAAAAGTATTGCTTGTGAATACGAGAGGGCGAATAACACATAAATGTTCTAGAAGTCATACGCAATACTATCCGCAAACTGGATGGGTAGAGCATGATCCGGATGAAATCTATGAAAATGTTAAAAACTTGTTAAAGGAATTGCTGCAAACTTCTGGTGTGTCCCAAGAAGAATTAGCTGTTTTAGCCATTACCAATCAAAGAGAGACGGTTATCGTTTGGGATAAAGAAACAGGAATGCCGATTTATAATGCGATTGTTTGGCAAGACAGAAGAACGTCTGACTTTTGTAAAGAGTTAAAAGAACAGGGTTATGAAGAAATGATCCAATCCAAGACCGGCTTAAAAGCAGATCCTTACTTTTCTGCCTCTAAGATTAAGTGGATTTTAGATCATGTCGATGGAGCCAGAGAAAGAGCAAGAGAAGGCCGGCTTTTGGTAGGAACGATTGACAGTTGGCTCATTTGGAAATTAACACAAGGGAAGGTTCATGCAACAGATTATTCGAATGCAAGCCGGACGCTTCTCTTTAATATTGAAACTCTTCAGTGGGATGATGAGTTATTGGACTTATTTGAAATACCAAGAACGATGCTTCCTGTTGTAAAGAGTTCCAATGAAATCTTTGGTGTAGCGGAAGATCCTAATCTCCCGTTCACCTCCCTTCCTATCTCCGGTGTAATCGGAGATTCTCAAGGTGCTTTATTTGGGCAAAAATGTTTTGAACCGGGGATGACAAAAGCCACTTATGGAACAGGAACTTCTGTCATGATGCACACGAGAGAGTTGGTGAAAGGTACCAATGGATTAGTAACTTCTATTGCTTGGGGCTTAAATGGTAAAATAGAATATGCGCTTGAAGGGATTATTAACAGTACCGGCGATGTGATCAAATGGTTAAAAGAACAGTTAGAATTGATTGATCAAATTGATGAGGCTGAAGCGTTGGCAAGCTCTTTACCAGATAATCAAGGGGTTTACCTTGTTCCTGCTTTTGTCGGCTTAGGTGCTCCGTACTGGAATCCTTATACTCGCGCTGCGATTTTGGGAATGAGTCGAAATACAGGTAAAGCGCATATTGTGCGGGCAGCATTAGAAAGCATTGCTTACCAGGTTAAAGATGTAGTTGAATTGATGCAAACCGAATCCAATATTCACATAAAAAGTTTAAATGTGGATGGGGGAGCAACCAGTAACCGATTCCTAATGCAGTATCAAGCGGACATGTTGGATACAGAAGTAACCGCTTCCATAGTAGCAGAATTATCTTCAATGGGAGCTGTTTATTTAGCTGGTTTAGGAGTAGGAATCTGGAAATCTACTGATGAAATCTATCATCTAAATTCCGAACACGAATTATATCATCCGTTAATGGATCGTGATCTAAGAAATAAGTTTTATCAAGGGTGGAAGGATTCAGTACTTGGGATATTAGTTAAATAATGAACTTTTTCGTGGATATTCAAACCAGAATTGTAAACGTATCGCTATGTGTGTAACACGTTTAAGATTCAAACTTAAATATCGGTCTTTAGCGAACACAGAAGTGATAAAAGGTATAGATGGAGTTTAACCGCCTAATCACTATAGTAATGATATCTGAACAAACTAAATTTTTTCTAAGGTGGAAGAAAAATGGAAAGGTTAAAAATCTCAAAGAATAGCAGATATTTTGCACATCAGGATGGCACACC
Source organism: Neobacillus sp. NPDC093182 (assembly GCF_044754045.1). Taxonomy (NCBI): domain Bacteria; kingdom Bacillati; phylum Bacillota; class Bacilli; order Caryophanales; family Bacillaceae; genus Neobacillus; species Neobacillus sp. NPDC093182. Next base: position 157,617 of record NZ_JBIVOI010000009.1, on the reverse strand, counting down.
ATTTATCTGGTTGGCAGATACTGATTGGACTATCGCCCAGAGATTAAAATGGGACGACGCAGAATACTTGATGCAAAAAAGAAAATCACAAGGGTTTACAGTACTTCAAATTGTTGCACTGGATCCAGAGCAAGATAGGGAAATGAGAAATCCTGCCGGAGAAAAGGTTCTATTAAATGATAATCTGAACACTCCGAATGAAAAATATTTTGAGTATTTGGACTGGATAATAGACAAAGCAGAAGAATATGGATTTTATGTGCTTTTACTTCCTGTATGGGGAGAACTTGTAGTAGGTCATAACTGGATGGGGGAGTTTTCAGAAAAAATTGTTACGAAAGAAAATGCTTTTCAATACGGAAAATGGATTGGTAGTCGCTATAAAGATAGAACCAATATCATTTGGTGTCTAGGCGGGGACAGGCAGCCTATTCATCTAGGAGTAGATTATAAGGATGTTTGGCGCAATATGGCAGAAGGGATTGCAAACGGGGTTCTACAAAAGGATGTTAAACATAACGAAAAAGATCCTGATTGGCAAAAGCTTTTAATGACTTATCATGCATGCCATGAAGCGGAGACTGGTGAATGTTCAACAATGTCTTATTGGACTGATGACGATGCCTGGATATCATTTATTATGATTCAATCTGGACATGGGTTAACACCGAAAAATTATGAATTAGTGCAAAATGATTATAATCGAAAAAATCCTATGCCAGTTTTTGATGGAGAACCTGCTTATGAGCAAATGCCAACAACTTGGCCAATTGGTTCTGATTTTCACGGAGGATGGATGGTTAGGAAACGTGCCTATTGGAGTTTATTTGCAGGGTCCTTTGGTCATACATATGGGCATCCATCCGTGTGTTGGATGATTTCAGAAAAGGAAAGAGATAACTTTAGAAGATATTCTTGGTATGAAGCTTTAGACCAACCTGGCGCATGGCAGATGAAAATTTTGCGTGATTTTTTGGAATCCAGAGATTTAAGTCAGTGTATTCCGGGTCAGGATATACTAATTGAACAGCGTGTTAAGTTGGATGATGTTACAGATGAGCACATTCAAGCATGCATCGAAAAGGAAGGAAAATTCGCTTGTTTATACTTCCCATCAGGCGGAGAAGAAACTGTCGATTTAAGTAGATTGAAAGTAAATCATTTGCAAGTTTGGTGGTTTAATCCTAGAGATGGACAATGTTATACACAAGAGAATGTTATTACAGATAAAGCAATTAGTTTAGAAGCAATAAAACCAGATGTAGAGATAGGTGTATTAAAATTAATAACACCAACTCGTGGAAATGAGCAGGATTGGGTATGTGTGATAGAAAACAGAAATAATCAATCAACAATTCCTGGCAAATCAAAAATTTATGGAGAACTCCCTGTACCTCCTGAAATCAAGAAAACATTTATGTGGTGACTAAAGTTAAAAGGAAAGTCGTTTGTAACTTTACTAATTTGAAGTTCATCTTTTGATGAACTAATCCCTCTAAGGGAAAGAATGTGTTGCCATGCTGATGCCTAAATTTTATTATTACAAATCACATGAAAACAATTTTTAACAAAAATAAAAGCCTTGAAAAATCAAGGCTTTTTGACGTCCCGAAGAGGATTCGAACCTCCGACCTACAGTTTAGGAAAAGTATGAAAAAGGTAATACTGATCGTAATAAACACTCCAGAATGCTAATTTATCAAGCTTTTTAGTTATTAAAAAACAATCCAGTTCAATTATAATAATATGGTTTTACTGAGTTTTTCGGCAAACTTTCGGCAATCAAGGTAATCTACAACCAAACAACTTGACATTGTAATCTCCACATAATATATTATCTAATAGTATTAGATGTTTTCGAAAGGTGAAATGTATGGATTATAGAGCGTTAGCAAATGAATTGCTTAGTAATATGACGAAAAATCCTAAAATGCAGTTTCAAAAAAAAGTAGACGATCTTTCTAATGGGGAAAAGAGGATATTAGGGCACCTTGTTATTTGGAAAAAAGGAGTGACATCTGGTGAAATAAGTGAAAAACTGGTTATGAGTACTCCGCGTGTTGCATCTGCCCTTAACAGTTTATCCAAAAAAGGATTTATCGAACGGCATCGGGATGAACATGACAAACGTATTGTCATCGTCACCATTACAGAAGCTGGACATAGCTTTGTTATGGAAGAATATGAAGAAGCATTATCAATGCTTGAAAAAACACTACAAAAATTAGGAGAAAAAGATGCAAAGGAATTTGTTCGAATTTTAAAACGGATTACCGAAATCGGTACGGAGGATGAATGATTTTTAATGCAGGCTTATAGGAAAGGCTGCATTTTTTTTAATAAAGTATCTAACACTATTAGATTGTGTTCCGTATGAATTCTTAGGAGGGTTTACTTTACATGCTGAAAATTTTTAAATATCTTCAGAAAAAGGAATGGCTATTAGTCTTATGCAGTTTAGTTTTTATCGTTACTCAGGTGTATCTCGATTTAAAGCTGCCTGATTATATGCGAGAAGTCACCGTGCTCGTACAGACGGAAGGAAGTAAGATGAGCGAAGTTCTCCTTAATGGTGGATATATGATTTTATGTGCTGTGGGCAGCATGGTTGCGGCTATGATTGTGGGGTTCTTTGCAGCCAAAGTCGCCGCTAGTTTTTCCGTACGGCTGCGGGCGATGGTATTTGAGAAGACCATGTCTTTTTCAATGGAAGAAATCAATGGCTTTTCAACTCCTAGTTTGATTACACGTTCCACAAATGATATCACACAGATTCAAATGCTGATTGCAATGGGACTACAGGTAGTGATCAAAGCACCAATTTTAGCGGTGTGGGCAATCTTTAAAATTATGGGGAAAAGCTGGCAGTGGACGGCCACTACCGGGATTGCCGTTGCCATCCTGATTCTCATGTTAACGATCCTTATTTTTGTTGCCATGCCGAAATTTAAGGTGATTCAGAGTTTAACAGATAACTTGAATACTGTTTCAAGAGAAAACTTGTCTGGTATCAGGGTGGTTCATGCCTACAATGCCCAAAAGTACCAGGAAGCGAAATTTGAAAAAGCAAACGACGAACTGACCAAGACGAATCTTTTTACCAGCCGGACAATGGCCATTATCATGCCGACAATGGGTATCATTATGTCAGGTATGAGTCTAGCTATCTATTGGATTGGTGCATACTTAATTAATGATGCGGCTCTGCCGAATCGGTTATCACTGTTTTCGGATATGGTGGTTTTCTCATCCTATGCCATGCAGGTGATTATGGCATTTATGATGCTTTCCTTTGTGTTTATCATGCTTCCAAGGGCATCGGTGTCTGCACGGCGAATTAATGAAGTCCTCGATATAGAGGCAACAATCATTGATGGGAATGTGACAGAAGGAAGTAAGGGTCACTCCGGCGAGGTTGAATTCCGGAATGTGAGTTTTAAATATCCAGATGCCTCCGATTATATTCTTCGAGATGTAAGCTTTACAGCACACAAAGGAGAAACAGTGGCATTTATCGGCTCCACCGGCAGTGGGAAGAGTACACTGCTTAATCTGATTCCTCGATATTTTGATGCAACAGAAGGGGAAGTATTGGTTGATGGTGTCAATGTGAAATATTATCAGCAGGAGGCATTAAGGAATAAGCTTGGCTATGTTTCCCAAAAAGCCGTATTGTTCAGCGGTACCGTTTCTTCCAATGTAGCTTATGGAGAAAGTGGAGAGAATTCAGCAGAGGATCATATTAAGAAGGCAGTGGATATTGCACAAGGTACAGAATTTGTTGAGAAAATGGAAAACCAGTACAATTCTTCAATTTCTCAAGGTGGTACCAATATCTCCGGCGGACAGAAGCAAAGACTGTCCATCGCTCGTGCGGTGTATAGACGGCCGGAAATCTATATTTTCGATGATTCTTTTTCAGCACTAGATTATAAGACTGATAGAACATTGAGATCTGTACTAAAAAAAGAAACAAGCGACGCAACTACATTAATTGTTGCACAGCGAATTGGTACCATTAAAGATGCAGATAAAATCGTTGTATTGGATGATGGTGAAGTGGTGAGTATTGGCAGCCATCATGAGTTAATGAGAAATTGTGAAGTTTACCAGGAAATTGCCTATTCTCAGTTGTCAAAGGAGGAACTTGAAATTGGCTGAAAATCGTCAGGAACAGAATAGAACGACACCACCAGGCCCGCCACATGGAAGCGGCCCTCGCGGTGCAGGCGCAAAACCAAAGAATTTTAAGAAAACGTTTAGGCAGCTGATATCTTATTGCAAAGTCTATTTACCACTTATTATCATAGCCTTGTTACTGGCAATGGCAGGGGCAATCTTCAACATCATTGGACCAGAGTTCTTGAATCAGATTACCGATTTGATTACAGAAGGAATGCTGACCAGCATCGATCTTGACGCAGTAGTTAATGTCGCAGCCATTCTTGCCTTTCTATATAGCTTAGGTGCTTTGTTTAATTACATTCAAGGTTACATTATGGCCACCGTCACACAGCGGGTGTCTAAAAATTTACGGACAGATATTTCAACTAAAATTAATCGTTTGCCATTAAAATATTTTGACTCGACCAGTACTGGGGATGTTTTAAGTCGGATAACGAACGATGTTGATATGATTGGACAGACGATGAACCAAAGCTTAGGTGCACTAGTTTCAGCGGTCACCATGTTCCTTGGCTCTCTGATTATGATGTTTTACACCAACTGGATCATGGCGATTTCAGCCATTGTATCTACTTTTATTGGCTTTGCTTTAATGACTTTTATCATCTCAAAGTCGCAAAAGTACTTTGCTCAGCAGCAAAAAGAGCTAGGTAAATTAAACGGTCATATTGAGGAAATCTATTCTGGCCACCATGTTGTGAAGGTTTATAATGGAGAGAATAATGCGAAGGAAACCTTCCATGAAATTAACACAAGACTATATGATAGCGCCTGGAAATCTCAATTTATGTCAGGGCTGATGATGCCATTAATGATGTTTGTTGGGAACTTTGGTTATGTCGTTGTAAGTATTGTCGGTGCCGTGCTAGCCGTGAATGATGTCATTTCATTTGGTGTGATTGTTGCATTTATGATTTATATCCGACTATTTACGCAGCCTCTTACACAGATCGCGCAGGCTGCTACCAACCTGCAGTCTACCGCTGCAGCAAGTGAACGTGTTTTCGAATTCCTTGCTGAAGAAGAGCTTGCAAACGAAAGTGAAAAACACGAAAGACTTGAATCCGCCATTGGTGATGTGGAGTTTAAAAATGTTCGCTTCGGCTATAGTGAAGATAAAATGGTCATTAACAACTTCTCTGCTACGGCAAAGTCAGGCCAAAAAGTTGCGATTGTCGGACCTACCGGTGCCGGTAAAACAACCTTGGTCAACCTGCTGATGCGATTTTATGAAGTAAATGGCGGGGAGATTTTGATTGACGGAGTACCAACAAATAAACTCACAAGAGCAAACATTCACGACGTGTTCAGTATGGTTCTTCAGGATACGTGGTTGTTTGAAGGCACGATTCGCGAGAATATTGTTTATTCCAGAAATGGAGTTTCGGATAAGGAAATAGAGGAAGCCTGTAAAGCAGTGGGCCTTCACCACTTCATTAAAACTCTGCCAAAAGGCTATGATACGATTCTCGATGATAAAGCAAATCTTTCCGCTGGTCAAAAACAGCTGATTACCATTGCTAGGGCAATGATTGAGCATAAACCATTACTTATTTTAGATGAGGCCACTAGTTCAGTTGATACCCGTACAGAAGTATTGATTCAGCAGGCAATGGATAAACTGACAGTCGGCAAAACCTCATTTGTGATTGCGCATAGACTTTCAACCATTAAAAATGCTGACTTGATATTGGTTATGAAGGATGGCGACATAATCGAAAGTGGAAATCACGAGGAATTACTACAGAAAAATGGTTTCTATGCCGAACTTTACAATAGTCAGTTTGAAAATGCTTCATAGCTAGCCTTAAAGTAGAATTGCCCGGGGAAAAATTTTCTCCGGGTATTTTTAATAAGTGTATAATGCAGTTATATGAAAATTACATAATGCTAAATGCGACTTACTGATAATAGGTGTACTAGTGTGTCAAATCTATCCAACTCTAAATAGTACAATAACTATTATTTGTCTTTTCTGATATAATACATAATTAATCTCAATCTATTACATAGAAAATAAATGGTGAATTTTGAAAGGGGATACATGGTTTTGAACTCAAAATATCTAGATTTACTTCTCCATAAATATGATAGTGAAGAAAAAGTGGTAACTGAAATTATTAATCTGGAAGCCATTCTTAATCTACCAAAGGGAACAGAACATTTTGTCAGTGATTTACATGGAGAGTATCAAGCATTTCAACATGTGTTAAGAAATGGTTCAGGGAATGTAAAAAAGAGAATCAGAGACTTGTTTCAAGATGTTTTATTTGAAAAAGAAATAAATGATTTTGCGACATTAGTTTATTATCCTGAAGAAAAATTAAAATTAATGAAAAGTCATTTTGGCAATGAACAAGAATTAAACCAATGGTATATAGTAATCATCGAGCGGATGATAAGACTTATTTCTCATGCTTCCTCTAAGTATACACGTTCGAAATTACGAAAGGCATTGCCGAATCAGTTTGTATTTGTTATAGAAGAGCTGTTATACAAAACCAATCAATCTGAAAATAAGGAGCAATATTATAAAGAAATTGTTGAGCAGATTATCTCCTTAGGTCAGGCTGATAAACTGATAACAGGGCTTGCGTATACCACCCAAAGATTGGTTGTCGCTCATCTACATGTAGTGGGGGATATTTATGATCGTGGACCCGAACCTGATAAAATCATGGATACTCTAATTAATTATCATTCCGTTGATATTCAGTGGGGAAATCATGATGTATTATGGATAGGTGCTTTTGCTGGTTCAATGGTTTGTCTCGCTAATATCATTCGAATCTGCGCAAGATACGACAATCTGGATATTATTGAAGATGTATATGGAATCAATCTTAGACCCCTCTTAAATCTTGCGGAGAAATATTATCAGGACAATCCTGCTTTCAGACCTAAGGTACATTCAGATAAGAAACAATCTGATCAAGAAAAATTACAAATAACGAAAATTCATCAAGCCATTGCGATGATTCAGTTCAAACTCGAAATGCCTATTATTAAGAGACGCCCGTATTTTAATATGTCAGACAGGCTTTTGCTTGAGAAAATTGATTATGACAAGAACGAAATAACGATTTATGGGAAAACCTACCCTCTAGAAAATACTTGCTTTGCCACGGTAGATCCTGAGCAGCCTGATCAATTATTAGATGAAGAAAAGCAGGTGATGGAAAAATTATTATTTTCAGTCCAGCATTCAGAAAAGCTAGCCAGACATATGAATTTCCTTATGAAGAAAGGGAGTCTTTATTTAAAATATAACGGGAATTTATTAATACATGGTTGTATTCCTCTAGATGAAAAAGGGAATATGGAAAAAATGGTTATCGAAAATAAAACCTATTCAGGTCGTGAATTACTTGATGTTTTTGAACGATACTTACGGCATGCTTTTGCACACCCTGAAGTGACAGATGATCTTGCGATGGATATGGTTTGGTATTTATGGACAGGAGAATATTCATCACTCTTTGGAAAAAGAGAAATGACCACTTTTGAGAGGTACTTTATTAAGGACAAGGCAACTCATAAAGAGAGAAAGAACCCATACTACTATTTACGTGAAAATGAAGAAATTTGCTGTAAAATCCTAACAGAATTTGATCTGAATCCTGACCAGGGTCATATTATCAATGGGCATACACCAGTTAAAGAAATTGAGGGAGAAGATCCAATTAAAGCAAATGGTAAGATGATTGTGATCGATGGGGGGTTCTCCAAAGCTTATCAATCAACAACAGGAATAGCAGGATATACGTTACTATATAATTCCTTCGGTATGCAACTGGTCGCCCATAAGCATTTTAATTCAAAAGAAGATGTTTTACTTAACGGGACAGACGTTTTATCAATTAAAAGAGTGGTAGATGAAGAATTAAAGAGAAAAAAGGTTAGAGAAACGAATGTTGGAGAGAAATTATTACAAGAAATCTCTATTTTAAATAGTTTGAGAGAATACCGCTATATGAATTAACACCAATTAGGAAGAGATATAAATAAGGAGAGGGGACTATACACCTTGAAGTCAACTCTCCTTAAATGGGTTGTTCTATGAACTGGAAAAAGGATGATAAAATCATGGAAATGGTTCAATTCATTGCGGCTTAGATAGTAATATCCCTGTTCAATTTTTTATTTTTCCCTGACAATCAAGGCTGAGATCCAGCCTTCGATCCCGTTTGCAGTTTGAACTTTTAGCCACTTAATTCCTTTGGAATCTACTTGTTCTTCATTCAAAAAATGCATGATTTCTCCATTTGTAATCGTATATAGATGGGGCGCGGTTAGTGCAGGAGCTTCACGAATATTTCCGCCTTCTTCATAATTCTTATTTAAAATTAAGACTTTTTGATCAGGAGTAGTCTCGGATGCTTGTGTGTACACGGGTTCTTGGTTTAACCATACCTCAGCATTTTTCCATTTTTGTGAATACCACTCATTTGGATTGTTCATGATTGCAGCAGTAAGCAAAATCACTAATCCTGTGGCAGAATAGAAAGTCCATCTTTTAATCCCTGTTTTATTCCTTTTCCTTTTCCTTTTCATTAAAAGCTGAATCATTTTGTTGAAAAAACGTTCGAACAAGGCAAACATTCCTTCAATGATATCAATCCAAACAGGAATGCCAGATTTTCCTGTATCTCTCCGGCTCCTTTGCATTGTGCAAAGAAGTGCCATGATTGGGTAAGAAATGAGATGAAGCATTTTTTTCAACAAACGGCAAAATAAGTTTAAGAAGGGAGGAACAATGTACAACAAAACCAGCCTTGTGAACTGTAGGAGCAAAAAGAGAGCCAAAAAAATACGCAACCAATCCGGCAGAACAGAAATAAGTGACCAGATCCAAAACAGCTGATTTAAAATGGATTCCACAACCGCTATTCTCCTTTATTTAAATAGGATGAAAGTTCTCTTCTTGGACCAGATATTTGTTTTTTTCTATTGATGTTTTCCAAATTGACAGGGAGATAGGGGAATAGCTTTTTTAGCTTGGCCAATCTTTGTTCTGCCTCAAACTGGTCAATAGAGTGATCGTTGATCAAGCTAAAGAGTTGTTTGTTTACCTCATATTTGAAGGCTTGATTTTGGCTAAACTCTGATTCCACTAAGCGCTTTGCCATTTCATTCTTTTCTCCAAGCTTCCCTGCAGTGATAAAATCACCTGCTTGAAGGGCTTCTTTAATCGAGGCAGAAATCCGGCGGGCTTCCTCCAAGTCGAGAGCCTCTTGATAGGCAGATAGTTCTGCGTTCCGGTCTAAATCGGCGATCGCCTCATCATGGCGCTGGTCCCGAATACCTTGTCGGATCAAGACACGGACATTTCGAACCACAATACCAGCCTCTCTTAACACCTTGACTAATGGTGAGGTTTGAAAAAATTCTTCAATATGCCGGGCAAAACTCAGATCCTCTTCAATAGGATAAAATCTTGCTTCCGACTCGACCCAGAAGGGCAGATTATTGTTAATAATGGTGCCAATTTCTCCTGCATTTTGTTGAACTAACCGTTCGGGGTATTCAACAGCAATATCGATAAATAAATTGACAGTAAACCTTCTTCCCCTTGTTGCCGAAGGGACTTCCTCCTTGTAGGTGATGGTTTGTTGCTGCATATTGACTGTATAAACCTTTTTATATTTGCCAATCCGCAATTCACTACGTGACAAACGCTCTCCATTTTTAACGGCATAGTATTCGTTTTGATTATTAACATAAACAAAGGCATAGGTCATAGACGACGCCGGCGGCTTTTCCAAAAAACTAAATTTCACGTCTTTAACATCTTCAATAAAATGCATTTGGTTATTCCCTCCAGGTTCACTATTTTCATTGAGAGATCACATTCGCTTGTCTACATTCTATGCAGACATTCAGAAGAAAAGCCCAAATCATGCAGAAATCGGGGGGTGAGAGAGTTGAAGTAACATAATCTAAAAGGAGTAAATATAACGGGGGACTTTGTTTAATGTATTTCTTCTATTGACTACCATAAAAGTAATCGTTTTATTATAGTAGTTTCTCAAGGGATAAAAACAGCCCGGAGAAAAGAATATTTTCTTCGGGCATTTTATTTGATATTTCTTCCAACGAACTGTGTAGTATATTTATTCAGAATTTAAACTATTTTTGATGTAGACTCAAATAATTGAAATAAATTCTCCTTAATATGATTAGCTGAAATATAACCAAATACTGTTGTTGGTCCCAATGTTGAACCTGGACTAGGATTTGATGTTCACCTTTTTTTCGAGACGAATGAAAAACAATGTGGTTCATTCACTGAGGTCTACAAAACAGGCTGACCTATCTTAACCATTAATAGAAAAATAGAAGGAGTCTATAGTGGTTGTATTGCTACGAATAACGGCATTAGAGAAATAGCTTCCGAATTAAAATTGACTTACATTGATCTTTATTCTAAGTTGGTCGAGAAGGAGGGGAATTTAAATAAAAATTATTCGTATGATAGTTTACATTTGAATACTCAAGGATACTATATCGTCTCAGAAGAGTTGCAGAATTACCTGTAAAGTAGACTGTTTATGTAGTAAGCAAATGACTCTGGTATTGTACCAGAGTCATTTCTAATTATTCATTTTGTTTTTCATATTTAGGCAGATTAATTTATCCACTTGTTAACTGCGTTGAATGGTTTGAAAATGGGTAAGTCCATATATTTTACTTAGATGAATGAGTTGCTCTTTTTGTTATATGAACGAAATTGTTTTACGATCTTCGAATTTTGGAATCCAGTCACCGTGTGCTTCAATTAAATCATCGCACATTGCAATGATGTCGTCCATTGATAATTCAGCGGCCGTATGAGGGTCCAGCATTGCTGCCTGATAAATATGTTCTCTCTTTTTCGTTACTGCTGCTTCAATTGTTAAAAGCTGTGTATTAATATTTGTACGGTTAAGTGCGGCTAACTGTTCTGGAAGATCTCCTACATAGCAAGGAGTGATTCCGCTGCGGTCAGCGACGCATGATACTTCAACAACAGCTTTTTCCGGTAAATTGCTGATTAAGCGACCCGTATTTAAAATGTTGCCGCCAAATTTAAATGGAACATTCGTCTCAATCGCTTCAATAATACGCGAACCATATTCGTGAGAACGGGTATGGGTAAGCTGTGCATTGTTGACCATCTCGTCCCGCATTTTGTCCCAGCGTTCAATTTGCTCTACACAACGACGCGGATACTCATCAAGAGGGATATTGAATTTCTCGATTAATTGCGGATAATTCCGTTTAATGAAGTACGGATGGTACTCGGCATTATGCTCAGATGATTCCGTTACGTAGTATCCGAATTTGTCCATTAATTCGAAGCGAACCATATCATCGTGTTTTGTTTGTTGTTTTTCTCTCGCACGGCGTTTAATTTCCGGATATAAATCTTTGCCGTCGCGTTTGATCTCAAGAAGCCATGCCATATGGTTGATACCTGCGATTTTTTCTTCCACTCCTTCATGATCCATTCCTAAGGATTTGAACAGGTGCTCGCTGCAAACTTGTACGCTATGGCATAATCCGACTGTTTTAACATTTGTATAGCGAAGCATTGCCCCAGTTAATGTTGCCATCGGATTTGTGTAGTTTAAAAACAGGGCATCCGGACAAACCTCTTCGATATCCTTGGCGAAATCCCACATAACCGGAATGGTGCGAAGGGAACGGAAAATACCGCCAATCCCGATTGTGTCAGCAATTGTTTGACGAAGGCCATATTTTTTAGGAATTTCAAAATCTATAACGGTGCTTGGTTTGTAGCCGCCAACTTGAATGGCATTAATAATGTATTTTGCTCCTCGCAATGCTTCTTTGCGATCAGAATACGCTTTCACTACTATGTTTGCCTGTAGGCTTAGTTTTAAATTGTTTAACATATTTTCCGAGTCTTTTAAGCGTTGCTCATCAATATCAAATAATGCGAACTCGAACCCAGCTAATGCCGGAACATGTATGCAGTCACCAAGAACATTTTTTGCAAAAACTGTACTTCCTGCCCCAATAAATGTGATTTTTGACATAATATTACCTCCTGTAAAGTGAAATTGGACTACTATCGATTCTTATAATAGGATAAAAAATTGTTTTTAGAACAACTTAACGTCCCATATTCATCTTTGTTTTTTTGTTGTTATAATAATAGTAAGTTGTTTATATACGAACCTCAATGGTAAGTTAGTGTGATTGGAGGGTAAAATATTGTCTTTGACTTATAGGGATAAACATGTGAAGGATTATGGAACGTACGGTTTTCGTTTTCAAGATGTGCTTCCTAACGATGTGGCAAACATTTTCTCGCTTGGCCGGGAAGAGAAAATGCCCGGTGTAGTTTATGATTGGCATGGGTTAAAGAGGAAAGATGTCGGCACATATGTGTTTCAATACACTCTGTCAGGATCGGGAAGGCTTGAAATACCGGATAAAAGTTATACCGTGAAGGCAGGAGAAGCATTCATTGTCGAGATTCCTAGCGATCATCGTTATTACTATCCAAAGGATAGCACGGGATGGGAGTTTATGTTTATTACATTAGTGGGACGAGAAGCCGCCGATTGCTGGCGGTTTATGGAGGAACAGAACGGTCCTCTCTTGAAAGTGTCTCCGGATTCGAAGCTGATTCAGCTTTTGCTGAAAATCTATCAAGAAACATATAATCAAAAGATTACCGATACATATTACGCTTCTGCAAAAGCTTATGAGTTTATTATGGAGTGTTACCGTTTCATCAGGAATATTGAAAAAACAACGAACGGTTTCTCTCTTCAGATTACTAACGCTTTATCCTTTATCCAAACACATTATCATGAACCGATTACACTCGACGAAATAGCGGCAGTATCCGGTTTCTCGAGATATTATTTTATTAAACAGTTTCAACACCAACTAAATATGACACCTGTGCAATACCTTACCAAAATCAGGATTCAAAAAGCGGCAGAGCTTCTTCGCTCAACGAGCTCCTCTGTTACAGACATTGCTGCCCAGGTAGGATATGCAAATGCCAACTATTTCAATAAAGTATTCCGCAAAGCGGTGGGTGTATCTGCCGGGACCTTTCGTAATAGTAAAGACGTTGTCGGAATTGATCATTTGATCATTGATTAAGACTTGTGGCAATATGAATTGATTGGTAGAAAAAGGAGTAATAAGGGCACTTAAACAGGAGACTAACCATGAGTGTCTTAATTTCACTTTCGGCAAATGCTATTTTATAAATTTTCACAAATATAAAAAGCATTGAAAAATCAATGCTTTTTGACGTCACGAAGAGGATTCGAACCTCCGACCTACAGTTTAGGAAAAGTATGAAATTGGTAAAACTGACGGCAATAAATTCTACATAATGCTTAAATAACTAGTTAAATTAACTAGTTATTTAAAGAGATCGAACAGTCGCTTGGTAATCCCGTCGTACAAAGACTAATAAAGTTGATGAAGTTTCGAGATGTGTACCCTGCTTTTAACGGTAAATTTAACGTACTTGATTCTAGCAGTGATGAAATTCTCCTGTCTTGGCAGGAGAATGATGCCTAATGTACCCTGTTTATTGATTGAAAACCAATAAGTCTGTCATCTTTTATGTAGACGAGCATGGTCTGGAAACAGAGTATCTTGTGTGAAAAATTGTAATTAGGTAAAATAACTATTCAGTCAGGTAAAGTGGATATCGTTCATTTTACCTTTTTTGTTGAATGATAGTTAAATTTTCTTAGTTACGTTTACTAAAATAGAATAAAAAGTGAGAAATAATCAAAAAAACACTTGTATGTAAGCGTATAACATGATATATTTCAAATACAGAGTTTAGTTAAGTTAACTAAACTAGGAATGATGGTGAGAAAATGGTAACAATAAAAGATATAGCAAAACGAGCAAATGTTTCAACTGCTACGGTATCAAGGATCTTAAATAATGACCCAACCTTATCTGTATCAGATGAGACGCGAAAAAAGATTTTAGATCTCGTAAATGAATTAGATTATAAGCCATTGCGGAAAAAGAGTGTGAAAGCGGAAAAGAGTATAGAGTCATTTAATATCGGTTTGATCTTTTTAAATGATGAATCTATTGATCCATATTTCCAGTCGATTCGGCTGGGGGTTGAAAGTACATGTCACCAGTTTCCATTAACTATCGTTTCGACGATGGTGGTTGGAAAGAGCGCCATTACTTCTGAGACTTTAAGTGACCTGGATGGCCTTATTGTAATAGGTGATATCGATACAAAAGAAATTAAAGAAATCTACTATAAAAACAATAATATTGTCGTAGTAGATTATCTTCCCCCAAACGATAGCGATGTTGATGTGGTCATCTCTGATTTTGAAGGCGCGACAAAGCAGGTCATCAATCATTTACTAGATCTTGGACACGAAGAAATAGCGTTTGTTGGCGGAAAAGGACTTGTTCATGGTGTTGTCAGCGAAAAAATGGTGGAAAAGGTAGATGTTCGTAAAAGCACTTTTGAAAAAGTAATGAAGGAAAAGGGTCTGTATAATCCCTCATACATATTGGAGGAAGATTGGGGACCTGCAAGTGGTTATTCATTAACCCAAAAGTTGATCAAAAATGGCAGGATGCCGAGTGCCATCGTGGTGGGTAGTGATCCGACAGCTTTAGGAGTGCTGCGAGCTTTGCATGAATCAGGGATTAATGTTCCGAACGATGTGTCGGTCGTAAGCTTCGACGATATCGAGGCGGCTGCCTACGTCAATCCTCGGCTTTCAACTGTAAAGGTTCACGGTGATGAAATGGGGAGGACGGCTGTTAAACTCCTATATGATCGATTAATGGGTAGAAAGATTGCGATGAAGGTCACGCTGCCAACTGAATTGATCATCCGGGATAGCATCAGTGTCAAAAAAGAATAATTCTCAAAAATCATAAATCGAAGGGAGGTGGATGGGAGAGTCTTTTGAAACCGATAACATTTAATAGTTTAATAGAACTCTGCTTAATAGATAAAAATATGCGATTAATGGAGGAATACATATGAAAAAGACAGTTTCATTACTTGCTGCGGGTGCTCTATCAATGTCCCTGCTAGCGGGATGCGGGAGCGGAGATAGTGCAAGTGGCGGGGATAACGGGAAAGTGGAAATTGAATTTTTCCATTATAAACGTGAAGCAATGGATACGTTTGATAAATTAATTGAGAAGTTTGAGAAGGAAAATACAAATATTGATGTTGAACAGGCTAGCCCCCCTGATGCAGGAACTGTTATCAAAACAAGAGTATCAAAAGGCGATATTCCGGACATTATCTCGGTTGGAGGGGATATGGGCTATAATGACCTGTCTAAAGCAGGAGTCTTTACGGATATTTCAAATGACAAAGTTCTTGACAAGGTTCAGCCTGCCTATGTCCAAATGCTGAAAGATATAACTGGCCAAGAGAAGGTTTATGCCGTTCCATTTGCGACTAATGCAGTTGGTGTCATCTATAATAAAGCAATCTTTAACGAACTAGGTTTGGAAGTTCCGAAAACGTGGGATGAATTTGTTGGCTTATCCGAGACAATTCAAAAGGCAGGAAAAGTTCCTTTCTACCATACGTATAAAGAATCTTGGACATTATTGCCTTCCTTCAATGCTTTGGCCGCAAATACACAGGGAGCTGACTTCTACGAACAACTGAATAAAGGAAAAGTACTCGCTGGAGAAAGGTATAAAGAAGCTATTGAGAAAATGGTTGTATTATCAAAATATGGTCATAAAAATCAGCAGGGTGTCGCCTATACGGATGGAAACACTGCTTTTGCCAAAGGGGAATCTGCTATGTACCTGCAAGGCATCTGGGCAATTCCTGAAATTAAAAAAGCAAATCCTGATATTGAGTTAGGTGTATTCCCGTTCCCGGCAACCAACAATCCTGATGAAAACAAGGTTGTTTCCGGTGTCGATTTACTTTTTGGTTTGGCTGCTAAGTCTGAGCATCCGGAAGAAGCAAAGAAGTTTATTGAATTCATGCTTCAAGATGAGAATGCAAAACAATATCTAGAAGAACAGAATGCTTTCTCCGCATTGAAGGGCATCGCTCAAGACAATCCAACTGTTTCTGACATAAAAGTAATGATAGAAAACGGATCAGTAACGGATTTCCCGGACCACTATATTCCAACAGGTGTATATCCTGATAAAACATTACAAACGTTAGTCCAAGATAAGGACGTTGATGCGGCCCTTGAAAAAATCCAAAAGGATTGGGAAAAAGTCCAAAGTCGTAAATAACTATCTAGGAGAAATTGGAGGCACCTTCTCCAATTTCTCTATCTTTTTAAGGGAGTGAAACATGAATGAAAAGTGACCAACTTATTTTGAATAACCCCCAATCGTCTCCCGCTGACTCGGCCAATAGTAAGAAAAAGAAAATGAACGCAAGAATGTTGACATATTACCTTATGGTTATTCCAGCAGCCCTACTTTTCTTTGTTTTTCATACGTTTCCGGCCATTCAAGGGATTTATTATTCCTTTACCAACTGGAATGGAATGAACCTTGATTACGATTTTGTAGGGCTAAAAAACTATATTAATCTATTTAAGGATACCGCTGTTCGAGATTCCTATTTATTTACCTTTAAGTTTGCTATCTTTGCAGGCATCTTAGTCAATATTATCAGTTTGGCGGTTGCTATTGGCTTAAATGCAAAAATCAAGGGAAGGAATTTTTTTAGAGCTGTATACTTCCTGCCTAATATTTTGAGCGTGTTGATTGTAGGTTTCATTTTTAACTACGTTTTTACAAACATTATGCCTAATCTTGGAGAGAAGTACCATATTGAATTTTTAACAAAAAATATCCTAGGGAATGCTGATTTTGCCTGGATTGGAATCTTGATTGTATTTGTTTGGCAGTCATGTGCCTTCAATGTTATTTTGTACCTATCAGGACTGCAGACGGTTCCAAACGAGCTATATGAAGCATCCGGTCTTGATGGAGCCAATCGCTGGCAACAATTCTGGAAGATTACCTTCCCGGTGATTGCACCTTTTTTTACCATTAATATGGTATTGGCAATGAAAAATTCCTTAATGGTGTTTGATCAAATTGTCGCAATGACAGGAGGAGGACCTGGTACGTCTACGACATCTATATCGTATCTAATCTATACCGGTGGATTAGCAGGCGGAGAGTTTGCCTTCCAATCTGCAAACGGCGTTATTTACTTTATTGTGATTATGGTTATCTCGGTATTCCAGCTTAAAGTTCTACAAAAAAGGGAGATGGATATGTAATGAGAGAAAGAACAAACTGGCCTGTCACGATACTCATAGCATTAGGTTCCTTGCTTATTCTAATCCCTTTGTATATTTCGATTTCAATTGCACTAAAAAATCCGCAGGAACTCGCAGAGTCTGCTTTATCACTCCCGCTTAATCTCCATTGGGAGAACTTTACAAAGGCGATTGAAGTGACCAATTTCTTTAGTGCCTTCAAAAACAGTGCCATGATTACGATTTTCACATTGATATTTACTCTACTATCTAACTCACTGGTAGCCTATGGGGTTGCCAGAAATATGCACCGGAAACTGTTTAGAAATTTGTACTATTACTTTGTAAGTGCGTTGTTCATTCCGTTTCCAATTATCATGCTGCCAATTGTGAAACAAACCTCAGCACTTGGTCTCAATAATATGGTTGGATTGATTTTGCTATATGTGGTATATGGTATGGCGATGAATATCTTTATTTATGTTGGTTATATCCGGTCCATTCCTATTGAACTCGAAGAGGCTGCTATTGTTGATGGCTGTAGCACTTGGGGTGTATTCTGGAGGGTGATTTTCCCACTCTTAACACCAATCAACGCGACAGTTGGAATCTTAACTTGTTTATGGGCATGGAATGACTTCCTCTTGCCGCTAGTTATTTTGAGTGATTCAGCGGATGCTACACTGCCGCTAGTTCAATACGTTTTCCAAACAGAGTTTGGTGCAGATTATAATCTAGCATTTGCATCTTACTTAATGGCGATGGCTCCGATGGTTATTATCTATCTGTTTGCCCAAAAGTGGATTATTGGCGGAGTTGTAAAAGGGGCAATAAAATAATCAGATTTAGGAGTTGTTTTTTGTAAATGGGAATTCATTATAATTCTGAAACGAAAACGTTTCATTTAAAAGCGAAAGATACAAGCTATGTACTCGGAGTCTTGCATGATGGCTATCTTGTTCATTACTACTGGGGTAAAGGAATTGGCGAATATCGCCACTCTAATTTCCTTCAGTTTGTTGATCGTGGTTTCTCTGGGAATCCGTACCAGCAAAAGGATGATAGGACGTTTTCACTGGATACGCTGCCACAGGAATATCCGCAATATGGGAATACCGATTTTAGGAAACCTGCTTATCAGGTTCAATTAGAAAATGGTTCGACCGTGTCTGATTTACGCTATGAGTCCCATACGATTTTTCAAGGGAAATCGCCGCTAGAAGGACTGCCGGCCACCTATGTTGAAGCGGTGGAAGAGGCAGAAACTCTTGAAATTACTTTGGAAGACTCGTTGATCGGCTTAAAAGTTATTTTAAGTTATACAGTCTTTGAGGGGTTAAATGTGATTACTCGCTCTGTACGATTTGTAAATGAAGGGCAACAGTCCGTAAAATTACTTCAAGCGTTAAGTGTAAATGTTGATTTTCGTGATGACGACTTCGATTTCTTACACCTCCATGGTGCCCATGTAAAAGAAAGACATATTGAACGAAAACCACTGAGACATGGAATTCAGTCTGTGGAAAGTACTAGAGGGGCGAGCAGCCATCAGCATAATCCATTTATAGCCCTTCTTAGAAAAGGTACGACAGAAGATAGCGGCGAGGTGTATGGATTCAACTTTGTTTACAGTGGAAATTTCCTTGCCCAGGCGGAAGTTGACCAATTTAGTAACACGAGAGTTACAATGGGAATCAATCCCTTTGATTTTAGTTGGAAATTAGATGTGGGAGAGAGTTTTCAAGCACCAGAGGTAGTAATGGTTTATTCATCTGAAGGTCTTGGACATATGTCACGGACGTATCATGAATTATACCGAACCCGCTTAGTGAGAGGAACTTACCGGGACAAAGAACGTCCGATCTTGGTAAACAACTGGGAAGCGACTTATTTTGATTTTAATGAAGAGAAAATCCTAGAAATTGCCAAAGAAGGTAGTGTACTAGGAATCGAATTATTTGTTTTGGACGATGGGTGGTTTGGAAAGCGTGATGATGACCGATCATCGCTGGGAGACTGGTTTGTAGATCATAATAAATTACCGAATGGATTGGGGACCCTTGCGTCCAATGTCAAAGACATGGGATTGGAATTCGGCCTCTGGTTTGAACCGGAAATGATTTCTGTCGATAGTGATTTGTACCGCGAGCACCCTGATTGGTGCCTTCACGTCCCTGGCCGAAGCCGTTCTGAGAGCCGCAATCAGCTTATATTAGATTTCTCTAGAGAAGATGTATGCGAAGAAATAACGAAGCGAGTTTGCAATATTTTAGCAAGTGCTCCTATTTCCTATGTAAAATGGGACATGAATCGACATATGACGGAAATTGGTTCCGCTCTACTTCCTGCTGATCGGCAAAGGGAAACGGCGCACCGTTATATGCTAGGGTTATATAATGTAATGAATAAAATAACAACTAGCTTCCGAGATGTTTTATTTGAAAGCTGCTCTGGCGGAGGAGGAAGGTTCGATCCGGGAATTCTCTACTATATGCCACAAACGTGGACTAGTGATAATACGGATGCAGTTTCACGGTTAAAGATTCAATATGGTACTAGCCTTGTTTATCCTATTGTTTCCATGGGATCGCATGTTTCTGCGGTGCCTAACCATCAGGTTCATCGCAGTACTTCAATGGAGATGCGCGGTGATGTGGCGATGTCTGGAAATTTAGGGTATGAACTTGATTTAACGAAGTTGTCTGAAGAGGAAAAAGAAATTGTCAAAAAACAGGTAGCATCATATAAGGAAATCAGAAGGTTGATCCAGTTTGGTGATTTCTATCGCCTAAAAAGTCCATTTGAGGGCAACGAAACAGCATGGTTATTTACGAATAAGGAAAAGACCGAAGGAATGGTTTATTACTTCCGAGTGTTGGCAGAGCCGGCTGCGCCATTTGCCTTTTTGAAGCTAAGTGGTATCGATGTAGATAAACAATATCAAGTTATCGGCACTAATAATGTATACGGCGGGGATGAACTCGTCTACGCTGGATTAAGTATTCCTTTAGAATTGAATGGTGATTTCCAAAGTCATACTTGGCATTTAAAAGTGATTTAGCAGTCAATAAAAATGTTGTCAACACAGAAAACTTCAATAATAGAGCTGACTTTATTCTTTTCTAAAGTCAGCTCTTTCTATTATAAAAATTACATAGCATCATTAGTGTTAATTGCGACATCAATATTCTTAAAGAAGGGCGATTGGTGGTTAGTAAAAATACTAGTGAGAAGGTCATCGACAGCTTCACAATTCGTGTAACCGCATTTAAGAAAAATAGGATACTACATTGCAATTTTAATCGTGAGAAGAAGACGATCTTTATATATTCTAAAGATTATCGACAATTTTGATTGATTTGTTGGATAATCAACGAATTGCTTTCTTTTAACCATTGAAAGCAACTATGTTCTATTTATAATTATAAACAGATGTTGGTTTTTCTTATTATGATAGATATGTATTTTATATAGAAACACACCGAACATGGGTAGTGTGTCCTCAATGGAAATTATCTGGAGTATCTCTTTCCAACAAGATTCAAAAAAGTATTAATAGATTGCAGGAGGTATATAATGATTACTGCTAAAGCACGTGCTACATTCAGTGAAGAAGGTCCGTTCAAACTGACCACGATAGAGCGCAGGGAGCTCCAACCGCTTGATGTCCTCATTGAGATTAAGTACGCTGGTATTTGTCACTCTGATATACATTCAGCTCGCGGCGAATGGGGTCCAGTAAACTATCCTTTCGTACCTGGGCACGAAATCGCCGGAATTGTTTCCCAGATTGGATCGGAAGTCACAAAGTTTTCTGTGGGCGACCGAGTCGGGGTGGGCTGTATGGTTGACTCTTGTGGAGAATGCGTTCACTGCCATGAGGGTGAGGAGCAGTATTGCCTCAATGGAATGACAGGCACCTATGGGTCTATTGACAAGTACGGTCAATACACACAGGGCGGATATTCCTCTCACATCGTTGTAACGGAAGGTTTCGTAGTCCGAATTCCAGACAACATCGAGCTTGATGCCGCCGCTCCACTCTTGTGTGCAGGTATCACGACGTACTCACCGCTGCACCATTGGGGAACTGGTCCTGGCAAAAAGATAGCTGTCGTAGGGCTTGGCGGACTTGGACCCATGGCTGTGAAGCTCGCTCATGCCATGGGGGCAGAAGTAACTGTGTTATCACAAACATTGAAGAAGAAAGAAGACGGTTTGCGTCTTGGTGCGGACCATTATTATGCCACAAGCGATCCGGAGACATTTAAGAAACTGGCTAGTTCGTTTGACCTCATCATAAATACAGTAAGCGCGAAAATTGATATTAGTGCTTATCTTTCGTTGCTGGCAGTGGATGGTACATTGGTCAACGTCGGCGCACCAGCGGAGCCGTTACCAGTTCACGTATTCTCACTTATCCCTCAACGTCGTTCGTTTGCAGGATCGTCTATCGGAGGAATTCGCGAAACGCAGGAAATGCTGGACTTTTGCGCAGAACACAACATTGTTCCAGAAATCGAGGTTATTTCCGCAAATCAAATTGATGAAGCTTGGGAGCGGGTACTAGCTTCAGATGTACGCTATCGATTTGTAATCGACATCAGCACGATGGGGAATGAGTAACGATTAGTCCTAGCTCCAGAATGCTTATTTATCAAGCCTTTTTATTAATTAAAATTAATTTAATACAATTAAATTAATATGGTTTTACTGAGTTTTTCGGCAATTTTTCGGCAATTCAGGATTCTACTCATTCAAGACCCACACCCAAAATTACCCCAGCAATCACTGCAAAATTTCTAATGGTCCAAAGGCACCCACACTATGAAAACAGTCTTTCAACTTATTCTTTTTATATTGAAGAATTAAAGTATATTAGAATTATTTTTCCTTTTCCATTTAAACTAGTAAGTGTGATAACAGGGGGAAGGTTTCATTGAAATGAATGGAACCACTTATCCTATTAAAAAAGGGGACCATATTCTTCTTCCTTTTGAATTTGGGGAATTTACGCTTTATGGGAATGCGGAATTCATAAGTTCTCATTTATAAAGATCATTGTGTTTTTTTACCAACGTTATTGTGAAACCGTAAAAATAATGGAGGATCATTTAAAAGAGCAGGATTCTTCCAGCTCTTCTGCTAATCATGAATATTCGATCTGTTTTCCAAAAATTTTTATAAAAATATTCCGCTTGACGAAGTAATTTGTCTTGTGCTATTTTTGAATGCATGTTGCGTTCTTCAAACCAGTTATTTATTAATCGCTTTTTTAATAATGCTGAAATTTTTTAAAAATATATATCAATGGTTTTATAGAAAGGAGAGTAATAGTTGAATACTTTAACAGGCAGGAAACGATTACAACTTGCATTACTATTAGGGTCACTTGGTCTTTTAGGTCCTTTTACGATCGATACTTATTTGCCATCATTTCCTACGATTGTGAAAGACTATGATACAACTGCATCTCTCGTTCAAGTTAGTTTAACGACTTGCCTACTTGGATTAGGATTGGGTCAATTAATTATTGGACCAATGAGTGATGTGCAAGGCCGCCGGAAACCGCTCAGGACTTTCCTCTTTTTATATTTAATCGCTTCTATAATTTGTGCATTTGCACCCAATATTTACACTTTTATTGGTGCCCGTTTCATTCAAGGCTTTGCGGCAGCAGGCGGTCTCGTTATTTCTAGGGCAATCGTTCGCGATCTCTACAGCGGAAGAGAACTGACTAAGTTTTTCTCTTTATTGATGTTAGTGGGTAATCTCGGACCGATCGTGGCACCGATTGCGGGAGCCATCATTCTGGCGTTTACAGACTGGTCAGGAGTTTTTCTAGTTTTATCGTGTATAGGAATTGTCTTAGTTTTAATGGTTTCATGGAAACTAGAGGAAACCTTACCTGAGGAAAAGCGTGTCCCAAGTGATTTTTCACAGGTCGTAAAGAATTTTGGTTCCTTGTTCAGGGATCGAGAGTTTACAGGGTATGCATTTACTCAAGGATTAATCGTTGCAGGGATCTTTGCTTATGTTTCAGGTATACCTTTTGTTTATCAAAATATTTACGGTGTATCTCCGCAAGTATTCAGTCTATTATTTGGAGTGAATGGTGTTGCGTTGATTATTGGAAGTCAATTGGTTGGACGTTTAGCAGATTTTATATCTGAAACGACCTTCTTAAAGATTGGGTTATTTACGGCTAGCATAGCGGGTGCTGTGTTACTTGCAGCTCTTCTGTTGAAGGCGCCACTAATTGCCGTTGCGATTCCTATCTTTTTGTTTATTGCATCATTAGCCGTCATTTCTTCAACTTCGTTCACGTTAGCTATGGAGAAACAAGGCCATATAGCAGGAAGTGCCTCTGCGCTTTTAGGGCTTTTGCCATTTGTTCTGGGGTCTTTAACAGCTCCACTTGTTGGAATAGCAGGAGAGTATACAGCCATTCCAATGGGGGTTATTATGTTTGCAACTAGCTTTATCGCTTTATTGATTTATTTTGGTGTGGTCCGAAAAGTTTTCAAGGTTCAGCCAAGAAGGAAGCTGAAGGGGAATTTTCAAATTAAGGGATAATAGAAACGCCTGACTGATCATCGTCAGGCGTTTTCTTTATTGTATTTTTTAACAAAAATAAAAAGCCTTGAAAAATCTAGGCTTTTTGACGTCCCGAAGAGGATTCGAACCTCCGACCTACAGTTTAGGAAACTGTTGCTTTTTGCTATTTACGTATATCCATTGATTTATAAGGGTTTGTATGACTGAAAGTGTGAATTAGTTCCTACAGCCTAGTATGTAGTAAGTCCTACAATCACTATTATTGGTAATTAAGTTATAAATGTCAATGATTCTATGAAATAATTTTTCTATTATCAACCTTATAGATCTTTTTTCGTTTTCTTGGGTGCTACAGAAGGAAATATGCCGTGAGATGAGAATTAATAACTCGGGGTATGGTTTTGGGTAGTGTGAGTCATGTGAAAAGTATACAAGGAGTTGAATGATGCACATGAATTACTCAAAAAATGAAGGAAACAAATTAGATGCTATTGAACAGTTAAAAGAGCAAGAAAAAGAGATGATGAGACGTCTTGCAGCTGGGGAACAAAAGGAACCATCACTAAATGAGCGATTAATCGCACAAGCTATTAATGCTTCAGAGGAACGTTATAAAAGGTCTAATGCTGCTAATTTAGTTTAATTATAGATATAAAAGGTCTTTAATGGTTGTTAAAACAGTTGAAAAAATAAATAGGGAGGTAAAAAATGAATGTTTTTGATTGTATCGTTATAGGTGGAGGTCCATCTGGGTTAAGTGCTAGATTACTTTAGGGAGGGCTAGGAGAAAAATTGCATTATTTGACGATGGAACGAATAGGGATAGAGTCACACATGAGTCACATGGATTTATTACTCGAGATGGGATAAAACCACAAGAGTTTAAAGAAATAGGGTTTAAAGAATTGGAGAATTATCCATCCGTATCATATTTTAATACAACAGTTACTGAAATATTCAAAGATATTGGTAATGAAAGATTTATGGTCAAAACAACGGATGGTCGGGAATTTGTTACAGAAAAGATTATATTAGCAAAGGGTATTCAAGAGGTATTTTCTATTCGAAGTGTAAGAAATTATTATGGGAAAAGCCTTTTTAGTTGCCCGTATTGTGATGGCTGGGAGTTAAGAGATAAACCATTAATTGTAATGGCAGAAAAAGAAGAGCATGCAATGCACATGGCTAGATTAGTCTATAACTGGTCTAAGGATTTAATTGTAATTACAAACGGAGTAGAAATATCTAAAGAAGGTGTTCAAGAGTTAGAAAAACGCAATATCAAAATAAAATCGGAGCCGATAAAAAACTTAATAGGTGATGACGGTTATATACAAAAAATTGAATTTGCATCAGGAGAAACGATTATAAGATCAGGTGGGTTTGTTGTTCCATCTTTTTATCGTCCAAATCAATTTGCTGAGAAGCTTGGGTGTGAAGTTCAAGAAAATGGAACAGTTGTAACAGATGGTGTTGGTAGAACAACACAAAAAAATATATATATTGCAGGAGAAACTGAAAAATCCGAACCCTCCTCATTAATGATTTCTGCTGCCGATGGTAATAAAGCTGCAGTTTCCGTAAATACTGATTTAACTTTGGAACGTTTTTGATTGTTTTAATAATGACCACATCTTATTGCTAAACTGGGTGCTTTAGTTCAAGAGCTGAGGAACCATTTCTGCAGATCAATATTCCGCAAACGGGCGCAATTGTTGAGGAGTATTCCTAATAAATAGGTTGTTTACATATTAGTCATGTATAATATGTTAAACAGCCTATGTTTTTTGCTTTTTTTAAATTTAGGTCTTGATAAATAACGAGGTTACGGCTAAGTTCCCGGAATTATTAACAATAGACATTCCGGACGGAACTGTATTAGATGGCGAGATTATTGTTACAGATCCAACCGGAAAACCGGACTTTGAGGCTATGATGAGCCGGTTCATGTCTAAAGGAAACATTTTAGATAATGGCACTTTAAGTTACGTTGTATTCGACGTAATTAAATATAAAGGTGAGTCAGTTACCGGGCTTCCGTTATCAGACAGGAAGCAGCTGCTAGATGAAAATAACCCAGGTTACGAGTCTAGTTGCGAAAGTTAAATATATAGAAGGTCATGGTTCTGCTTACTTTGAATTGGTTAAAGCGCAAGAGTTAGAAGGAATAGTGCTAAAGGCAAGGACTCACGCTATGAAATTGGTAAGCGCAGTCAGGCGTGGATCAAGGTGATTAATTATCAATATAAGGACATTCTTGTTACGGGCATTAGAAAAGGCGAATTTGGGCTGCTGCTGAGCTTTCTAGATGGAAAACCAGCTGGAGTAATGGAATTTATGCCACTAGCAGAACGTAAGAATTTATCTCGAATGAAGAAATTAGTTGACGAAGATAATAATTTTACTTTTATTGAGCCGATTAAGTGCAAAGTAAAATATAGAAATATAACTAAAGCTGGATTCCTACGGATTCCGTCATTTGTCGAATGGAAGTAAAGTGTTAATGCATTGTTTAGGAGGGAATCACAATCGTTCCGTCCTTTTGTTTAATATACATATAAGAGATTGTGAAGGAATGTACTTAAACTATAGGGGCAGGTTAGTGGCAGAACAGGGATGAGATAAATGTCCACACCTCTTATAATCACCAGCATATTATTCTATGAGATATCAATTATATGAGGTGATTTTTATCGCTAACAATAACCAACCTTTTCAGGGATGCTGTCCACTTACACCTATTCCTAAACCACCAAAGCAATTCTGTCCACCTGGACCAAGAGGACTAAGAGGACCTCAAGGACCTCAAGGAGTACCAGGACCTCAGGGACCTCAAGGAGTACCAGGACCTCAGGGACCTCAAGGAGTACCAGGACCTCCAGGACCACAAGGAGTACCAGGACCACAAGGAATACCAGGACCACAAGGTGTACCAGGACCTCCAGGACCTCCAGCACCCCCTTGTTTGAGTCTTTGTGACTGTTGTGTTTCTCCACTTCAGTCCGTCTTAGAACAACTAGTTGGGCAAACTGTAATTCTTAGCACTATTGCAGACGCACCAAATGTACCTCCTCTCTTTACTTTATTCACTATTATTGAAGTGAATGATTTTTTAGTTACTGTTACAGATGGTGCCACAACCTTTATGGTAAATATTTCTGATGTAACAGGGGTAGGATTTTTACCACCAGGACCTACTATCAACTTGTTGCCACCTGTTGATTCTGAGTGCGAATGTGATTGTCGTGAACGACCGATTAGACAATTACTGGATACACTTATCGGTTCTACAGTGATTCTTTTAGCAAGTAATGGTTCTACTACGGCAGATTTTAACGTGGAACAAACAGGTCTTGGCATAGTGTTAGGTACTTTACCAATAAGTCCTGAGACAATCGCTAGATTTGCAATTTCAACTTGCAAAATTACGGCTGTAGGACAACCTAGTTGAATAAGGAATGATGTTAAAAACCAAGCATCATGCATAAAGCAACTCCTAAGCTGTTTTGCTTAGTATTGACCATAAGTGGATTGTATCAGCATTTTTATATTCCGAAACAACATGAATAAAAAAAGCTACCTAATATAGGTAGCCATAACAGTTAGACGTTTTATAATTTGTTTTCTAAATAAAATATGTGCCTTTGTGATAAATGGTCCCTTCAGCAAAAGAACGAATTATTAGGCATTAATAGGAATACAACTACACATTAACATTGTGAAACAATGTACTTAAACTAACGGGTGCAATACTTAAAGATTCAGCTGCCAATTCAGGCGGCTTTTTTATTTTGGTAACGGGGCAGGATAGTTGAATAAGAAAGGTATCCTTCCATTCATATCGATTATAATGAAATTACTAAGTGTTAGGGGGGTTAGATATTGGTAACAGATCTTGAGCTAATGGAAATCCAGGCAGACGTATTATTTAAAAAAGACAACTTAGGGCGAATTACAGAAATAAATGAGCCAATATGTAAATCTGCACCATTATTTTTTCTAGGTCGTACTAAAGTTGATAACGTCCTTCGTTTCAATGAATCTTTTCCTGAAACAATAATAAATGAAGTAACACAAATTGTTAATCAAAATCCTACAAACGTTGATATTGGAAAAATAGTAATAATTTTAAACAAAGTAAAGGCAATAAGTAAAATCTGGATCGGTCCTGCATACGTTTTTCCCGAAAATTTTAATATGATTTCTGATGCAATTAAGATAACAAATGCAAATAAGAGATTATTACAATCGGGTTTTCCAAACCTATTAAAGCAATTTGAATGGAGACAACCACTTTTTGCCGTTATAGAAGATGGTACAGCTGTTTCTGTGTGTTGTAGTGCAAGAATTAGTAAAAAAGCAGCCGAGGCAAGTGTTGAAACGCTGGAAGCATATCAGGGAAAAGGATATGGCAGGGAATGTGTTATTGCTTGGGCAAGGGAAGTACAAAAAAAGGGTCGTCATTCTCTTTACAGTACGGCTTGGGATAACTTCCCCTCAGAGGCAATAGCTAAGAAATTAAATCTTTATAAATACGGGATAGATTTTCATATAAGTTAAAGTATAAGTCACTAGAACCCAACTTTCTTCTTCAACTAATCGGGTGCGTTTCTTCAATAATGGAGGATTGCTTTTTCATATAGGATACGGATAAATTGTGTTATTTTTAAAAAAGAATACTTCGAAAAATGTAAGATAAAATAGAAGGTGGAAATATGAGCAGAATGCATGACAATGAATTGGACGTTAATCTAAGTTTTGTTAGAGACCTAATCAATGAGCAGTTCCCTGAATTCTCTATGTTACCGATAACACCAGTGCATTCAGTTGGAACGGTAAATCATGTTTACAGGCTGGGGAAAGAGCTTTATATTCGGCTACCCAGGGTTAAGGAGTGGGCAGATATAGAAAAAGAATGGAGATGGATTCCATATCTAGCTCCCCACTTGACACTTAAGATACCCGAACCTGTTGCTTTAGGTAAACCCAATGCCTCGTACCCTGTGAACTGGGCAGTATACAAATGGATAGAGGGCAATAACTATTCAGATGAGTTAATTCATGATGAAAGAGAAGTTGCAAAGGATTTGGCAGATTTTGTAAATGAGTTGCACTCAATTGATGTGCCAGCTGATGCGCCCAGGGCAGGACGATTACCTTTGTTTGAGTTAAATAAAAGAACATTAGAATGTATTGATGAGGCTGATGATTTGCTGGACAGAGACAGAGTATTAGCGGCATGGGAAGATTCATGTAAAGCTTCTGTTTGGAACGGTCATGCAGCATGGATACATGCTGATTTACTTAGAACAAATCTTTTGGTTCATTCCGGAAGTTTAACTGCTGTCATCGACTTTGGCGGAGTGGGAATTGGAGATCCTGCGTTTGACCTAATACCTGCTTGGAGTATATTCAACTCCAAAGGGCGGAAAGTCTTTCAAAATTCCATCCATACCGACAAGGATACATGGCTTCGTGCCCGAGGGTATGCACTTCACCAGGCAGTACTTATCATTCCATACTATCGAGTAACAAACCCACAATTTGTTACTCTGGCAAAAAGAACGCTGGATGAGATATTGGCGGACCTGGATACAGGAGAATAAAATAATAAAGAAGCTAAAGGGTGCAATAATTCAAGATGTGATCGCTGCGGCGGTCTTTTTTTTTTGTTGTGCTAACGGAGCAGTTTAGTTTAAGTACAATGTTTTATCTTTGTTTAACAATCGGTTCATTTAGTTAAAGAACGAAAAGAACTGTAGATTAATTTCTACAGTTCTCAATAAATGTCTAAAGACAATAAAATTTATACAAACACAGACAAGAATCTTCAAGTTATACATCAGTATTAATGATCATTAAAAATAGCATCTTTTATTTTAAAAAAATTCTCTTTCCAACCTGTCTGAAATCATTAATTAATCCACTGCACAATATCCTTCATTTCTCTTCTTCCTCTAGGGAATAATTTAGAATCATTTGCTCGGTATCCAAATGCGACCATAGCCGAAACAGCTAAGTAACCATCCTCTAGTAAGTTTTCTTCCGCAAGGAGTTTTTCTACCTTATCTATATAAAACCCTTCTATTGGACAAGAGTCAATTCCAAGTAACGCTGCTACAGTCATCATATTGGCAAAGGGAAGAAAAGTTTGTCTTTTAGTCCAATCCAACGCTTTTTGCTCACTTTCTAACACATTTAGTTGGTTTACTTGGAAATTTCTTATACTCTCTATTACTTGATCAGACATTTCAGCTGGGAAACCCGTAACATTAAGCACTTGATTTTTCACATATTCTGAGTCGTACCTTGTATCCTTGCTTGTTCTTGAAAGAATGATAACGAAATGGCTCGCAGTTGGCAGTTGACCTTGTGCACCTGGAGAAATTTCTTTTAGCTTTTCTCTGAATTCCTGATTTTGGACAATGAGGAATTTCCAAGGTTCAAGACCACATGAGCTTGGCGAAAGTCGGGCTGCTTCTAAGATTACATTAAAGTCTTCCTCTGAGATTTTTTTTGTTGGATCAAAAGTTTTTATAGCACGTCTAAAATTAAACGCATCAAGAATTTCTTGTCTGTTTACTACTTTTTGTGTCATGTTCAAACACTTCCTTTTCCTAAAATATTTAAAATGGAGAATCTAACAATTACAGTATGACCCATTCATCCATTTCTATTTCCAACAAAGTTAATGATCGGAATTCCCTTCGCACGATAGAACTTCAACAACATATGTTGTATAATTGATTCTAAAATAGAATTCATCTATTCTCAATCATCAATGTTGGTATTTTATTGCTTACACAACAATTAAAGAAAGATGTTGTTTATGTCTAGAAAGAGAGGTATAAATATGCAAGATACGAAAGTAGATCCTCGTATTATTCGAACAAGAAGACTATTAATGGATGCCTTTTCAAAGTTAACTATTAAAAAAGATTTCAAGGATATTACGATAAAGGACATTACAGATGAAGCAACCGTTAATCGTGCTACTTTTTATTCTCATTTTCAAGATAAATACGACTTAATGGATGCTGGCATTATTACTGAAGATATAATAGAGAACATTGTGGAAAACTTGAGCCATTACGATCAGTTAAATGAAGAGTCTATTATAAATATCTTTGTTACTTTGACTAAGTTTCACACAGACTTAGCTACACAATTAGACACAAAATGTAGAAGAAGTTATGCATCTTTTAGTTCAATAATTGAACAAAAATTAAAAAAAGAATTGGAAAAAGTATTTTATTCTCTCCTTTTAAAGCAACAGTCTAAGCTAGATTTGGAAGCCTTAAAAATTGGTGCCGCTGTGTTAAGTTGGGGAATATACGGGGCCTCAGTGGATTGGAAACATAATAGTTCGTTATCAGCAGAACAATATATTAAAATAGCCTTACCTTTTATAGTAACGGAAATAAATCATTTTAAAGGATGATTATTGACCATGTATTACTCACAATATCAGTGTATCTTAGTAAGCGTTACTAAACAATCGGACGCTTTTCTTTAATAAGAAGGCGTCCTTTTCTAATCAATCAGATTCTGGAGCACTACATTTAAATTGGGGTTATAGAAGAGATTGTGAAGGATTTTACTTAAACTAAACCAGCTAATAGTTTGTCAACATTTTTCAATAAAAAGTTTTATAACCTCATGATACTTAAAATGTTCATAACGATATGAGTACATATTAGCCTCTTATATGATAGGTCTTTATTGGTTAGTACCTTCCTAATTTGAAGTAGGACCTTCCCGTCGTTATCTCTGAAAATCTTTCCACAGATGCCAGAACCCATACCCCGGCTGCTCTTACGGTGCTTTTGACCGTTTCTTCCCGTAAGACATCGGTCTTCCCCCGTTAGGCAAAGGTCGACGCTAAGCAAAACATCCCTCGAACAGTTTCTTTGAGGGGCGTAGATTTCGGGATTGCAGTATTCGTTAAATCCTTCTGGCCTCTGTGTTTGCTCGCCACACAGACTGTTCCGACCTTATCCTCTCTGTGTAGAATAGGCCGCCGTGACTATTACTTCCAAGCAGAACGTAGTTCGTTACCTCCCCACGCATTGGATATGCTAGTCATCCGAATCGGTCAATTGATGACAGGAGACTTTCACTCCATAAGATTGTCAGCCTTGACGGCTGCTCCACCTAACTGTCTACGCTTAAAGACTAAAGTTACCTTTAGCCCTCCAAAACTCGCTACGAGCGAATGGCTAGTTCTTACTCGACGGGAATCCCACCCGCTATATGATACGACCTAGGCTCGGGCGCACAAGCACCAGCACCCGTTAGTGTAAGTACAATTATTCACAACCCCCAGCAATACGTAAATGGTTGATGACGAAACATTGGCTTTCTTGGCGATCTTTGACATTGATGTTTCAGCTAAACCAATCTCATTTATAAGATCTATTGCTGCTTGAAATATACTTTCATTTTTTTTTTCATCTTTATGTCTCATGAAAAAATAATAAACGACCATTTGATTAATGTGAAGTAAGCGAGTATATAAGTTAGAAACTTACAAAAGATAACTTAAAGGTAAATTAATTTAATCATAGTGATTTTTAGAATGAAATATAGGCACTAAGAAAATAAAATAATAAACGACTGTTAGATTAAAATTAAACTATGAATGATATTCTATTTCCCTCAAAAACTAAATTATTATTGCTTTCTTGGGGTGGTTTTATTTGTTTAGAAAACAAAATCATAAGAATAAACTAATAAAAAATATAGATGGATTTTTGATACAAGCATCAAAATCTAGTGATTTCAAAACACTTCATTTAGATAAACCTAATATTGAATTATTCTTCTTCAGCACATTAATCGATGAAGAAACACTTAATCATTTTCTATTACTACCACTGCAAGAGCATTCACCTTTTGAGAACCTAAATGATGTAATTAAGCATATACCAATTAGTGAAATTCTCCTATGTTCAGAAAACCCTGAAGCGGGAGAAAAGATTCGCGAAGGTCACATATTAATTCGGTTAAAAAGTGATAAAACAAATTTTGCTCTTGTTAATGTAAAGAACAGCAAACGTGGGCTTAGAGAAAACAACGATACAGAGAATGAATTTAGTGTTGTGGGACCAAAACTTGGCTTCATTGAAGATATCGAGACGAATATGAAATTATTAAGACACCAATTTTCAGGCTCAAAATTAATATTTGAAGAGTTGACAATTGGTTCCATGACTACCACACGGGTTGTTATTGGATATATAGAAGATATAACAAACTCAGAACATGTAAATACTGTTAGGCAAAGACTACATGACCTGGATCTTGATTTTGTCGAAAGTGCCCTGATAGAACAAACGATCACAGATCATACGAATACCCCTTTTCCTTTATTCTTATCCACAGAAAGAGTAGATAGGGTGGCGTATACCTTACTTTTAGGCCAAGTGATTATTATCTGTGATGGCTCTCCCTATGTCATTACAGGTCCCTCCACTATTTTTGATTTCTTTATCTCTCCAGAGGATTACTACTTACCTTGGATTGTGGGGTCTTTTTTTCGAATCATCCGTTTTTTTGGAGTGTTTTTTTCGATCTTTGCTACACCTTTATATGTCGCCGTTCTCACACATCATTACGTTATTATTCCAAAGGATCTTCTCGGTCCAATCATTGAGTCTCGAGCAAATGTACCATTTCCTCCCTTTTTAGAGGTGATATTTCTAGAAATAACGATTGAATTACTACGTGAGGCTGGGGCCAGATTACCTACTAAGGTAGGTCAAACGTTAGGGATTGTTGGGGGGATCGTTATAGGACAAGCTTCAGTAGAAGCAGCATTGTCAAGCAATGTCCTTCTGATTATTGTTGCACTTTCAGCTTTAGCCTCTTTTACCACGCCCATTTTTAAAATGGCAAATACGATTAGGCTACTAAGATTTCCATTGGTATTATTAGCAGCCGGGTGGGGCGGATTCGGAATAATTGCTGGTTTTACATTGATGCTGGGTCATTTATTGCGATTAAAATCATTTGGCACACCATACTTAGCTCCAATATTCCCTTTTAGAATTACTGACTTCAGGGATAGCCTTATTAGATCTCCATTTCGATATACAACTACAAGACCTAGTTTCTTACGCCCCCAAAAGAAACGTAGGTATCAGGTTAACGAGGGTAAGGATGAATTTGACGATGAATAAAACTAATTTTTATGTGTGCTTTCTGATTATACTTTTGTTATTCCCATCAACAGGATGTACACGCGACAAGGTTATAGATGATATTGTAGTTATCTCTGATATGGGATTTGATTTAGAAGACGGAAAAATTCTTGGAAGCGCAACTTATCCAAGTTATGATGTACCAGGCCATAAGGGACCAGAAGTTGTTCATGGTATTGCTAGTACTAATACCGGTATATTAACTTCTTTTAACAACCAAGCCTCTTCTCCTTTAGAGGCTGGTCAAACAAGGATAATTGTAATAAATGAACGATTAGCTCAAAAAGGAATCGGAGATTTAATTACTACCCTTAAGAGAGACCCTATCATTGGAAGTAATACTTATTTGGTCATATCAAAAGATAAGGCTGATCAGATTTTGTCTGTATCAGTTGATCAAACCCCATTTTATCTATCTAATCTAATAAAGCAGAATGAGGAAAACAACAATACACCTCCAACAAACCTCCATTCAGTTTTTTATCAGTATTACGGAACCGGACAAGATGTCTATATACCTTTTATTAAGATAAACAAGAATAAGTTAGCTGAATTGGATGGATTAGCTATTTTTAAACAGGATAAAATGAAAATGAAAGTTAGCCAAACGGACTCATTATTCTTCAAATTATTAAAAAGTAAAAAGAAAAATGGGAATTTTGAGTTCCCCTATTCAGCTAGCGGTGAAAAAAGGATGTTAGATATTCGAACGGTGAATGGTAAATCAAAATTCACAATAAGTGATCAAACATCCAAACAACCAAAAGTTAATGTTACATTAAGACTGAGTTGCTTAATTAAAGATGCACCTGAAGATATTAACCTGAATGACCCCAAAAGAATGAAATCTATTCAGAACCAAATAGAAAAAAGGGTTTCCCAAAAAACGAAAGATTTAATTATCAGCTTACAGTCCAAAAATACAGACCCCTTTGGTTTTGGAGACTTATTTAGAGGAAGAGATCGAAATTGGAACGAGAAAGAATTTTATAGGATTTATCCCGACATTAAATTCAAAGTTAACGTACATGTTAATTTACTACAATCGGGGGTAGGAAAGTGAATGTCACGAAGATAGATGAAAAATATTTAGTATCAACCTTTTATGTTTTTTTCCTTATCCATGCTTCTCAAACTGGTATTGGTATGTTGAACTTTCAAAGGGTTGTCGCCCAATATACGGAACAAGACGCATGGATATCTGTTATTATTATGGGTTTAAGCACACATCTTATTGTATGGATGATTTATAAGATGTTGTTACCCTCCTATGATATTTTAGCTATTCATGACCTATGTTTGGGTAGAATTCTTGGTAAAGTAATTTCAACTGGTCTCGTATTGTATTTTCTTCTATTGTCTGTTGTGGTAGTTAGAACCTATATAGAAATTATCCAACTTTGGATATTTCCATGGATAAGTACTTGGGAGCTGGGCTTATTTATTGGGTTTATTATTTATTACTTTGTGTCTGGAGGATTTCGTAAATTAACCGGGTTAGCGTTTTTTGGTGTAGTACTGCCAAGTATTTTATTTTTCACTCTTTATTTTCCACTCAGGTATGCACACCTAGATAACCTAATACCAATACTTAATCATTCTTTTATAGATATATTAAAGTCTTCAAAATCAGCAAGCCTAGTATTTGTTGGTTTTGAAACTTTGGTGGTCTATCTTCCTTATATTAAGAATCCCGAAAAATCAAAAAAGTGGGCTCATATCGCTCTTTTATATACAACGCTTTTATATGTAGTAATCACACTCGTTACATTAGTGTACTATAGCCAGGGACAGTTACAGGAGACACTTTGGCCAACAATTTCGATGACAAAAATCATTGTATTACCCTTGATAGAAAGGTTTGAGTATATCTTCATTTTCACTTGGTTTTTAGTGATCCTCCCTACTGTTTGCATTCCGATTTGGTCATGTACACGATTATTAAAGAAAATGTATAAAATGAGACCTAAACTATCTTTACCCTGTCTTATGATATTCATATACATTGTCTTGATCTGTATTGAGAATCGTGCAATGGTAGATACCTTAGGGAATCTAACAAACGAAATAAGTTTTTACTTTGTTTTCCTATACATACCGGCCCTTTTTTTCTTGTTTTCCATAAGAAGAAGACTTACTAACAGATAATTACTACAATACGCTATAAACTTTAAGAAATATCAAAATAAAATTCCACGATGCATAATTTTCAAGGTGGAATACTTTAAATAATATAGTCATTCAAAACTAAGTTTGACCAAAATCCTTATAGGGAACTCCTTAAGGGAATTTACTATTCAAAAGATACTTAATGGATAAACGAGCTGGAGGAAACGCTTATGGAACAAGTGTAACGGTTGACCAGAATAGCAAAATGATTGAAGACTTTTCTGCTTTTCAAGCAACTGTAAAGCACCAAGTAAAACGCACCGTTACAGTTGCGGAATGGAATGGGTATAAGAAAGGAAATATATAAAGGTGAAAAGGCTGCTTAAAAAGGTCGATTTGGCTTTTTTATAAAATTAACCCATTTTAAATAATATCTTAGAGAAAATTTTAAAGGATAGTATTGTAAAAATATTTCCATTACGGAAGGATGTTTTTTATGGAGAAAAAACTGTTAAATTTACTCACATCTTTATGTTTTATTTCTTTACCATTTTTATTTAAAGGATCAAAAATGAGAGAAAATCTCGTAATTTTTTTCTCAAAAGGAGTAATAGCAATTCTTATTGATGCTTATGTTGTTGGAACAAAAAGAGTTGAATATCCAGTTCGTCCTTTTCCTAAAATTTTTAATACGAATATTATTTATGACATATTATTTTTCCCGATTTTAAGCGTTATATGGGTTAAGATTTCATACAATGACAATTTTCGGAAAATATTACTAAAAAGTTTAATATTTAGTGTTCCTATGAGTATTGGCCAATGGTTTATGGAAAAAAATACTGGATTATTTAAATGGAAAAAATGGTCACTTTTCCATACTTTTGCCAGCGTTAATTTTTGTTTTTTTACGATTAGAGGGTTCGTTGGTTTATTAAAAATATTAGATAAGTTTAAAGATAAGCAAAATATAACTGAATATTAAAAGTTGATTCTATGAAAAAAACATATCAGTTAGAAGCATTCTCTGAAGTGTGGCTTTTCCAGGCTTTGGTCAAATTGCTTTTGGAGCCTATTTTGCCACAAAAGTTCTTATGTACGAGTTAACTCCCATGAAAATAAAAAATGGAAAAAGGGCATGAAAAAATACGACAAGTTGAAAATTATAAAATAGAACTTGTTGAAGTTTCAGAAATTGAAAAAAATGTTATAACCAAAAAACACGATTCCCTTTTATGGGTTGGATAAAGTTAAAGCTCCTTAAGATCTATTACAACAATGGAAGGGAATTCGTTCAAGTTTGTGAAGTATTGTACTTAAAGTAACGGGTGCAAGAGTTCAAGATCAAGCTGCTATTTTTGGCGGCTTTTTCTTATTGAAGTAACGGGGCAGGTTAGTTTAATAATCGTCTTTAGCTCTTATTAAACAATCGGGACATTATATTGAATCTGAGGTTTAATAAAAATCCATTTTTTATGCAATATCCAGGTTACATCCGAAACTGAAAACGTTGGTTTATCAACATTATATAGAATCATGCATAAACAATAAAAAACGAACAGATGCCAAACCATTGAACCATATGGGTTTGGCATTTTTAGTAACTTCATATAGTTTTTGATCTGTTTACCTAGTTAATAAGTTATTTCTAATAATTGTCTTTAGAATTATAAGAGGAAATCATTATGTGAAATTTAGGTTTAATTATTATTACAATGAATTTGTTGATCTTTTTCTAAACCTTTTATAATTGCATACTCATTACCCCATTCACACATTGTGTTTAATACTGGTACAAATGATCTTCCTAGATCAGTTAAGCTGTATTCTACTTTTGGGGGTACCACTTTAAATATTTCTCTTCGTACAAGTCCATCTCTTTCTAACTGTTTCAATTGATCTGTTAAGACTTTTTGTGTAATTCCAGGTATTAATTCGTAAAACTCTTTAGTTCTTACGGATTTTTGACTCAAGAAAAAGAGTATTAAACATTTCCATTTCCCACCTGCAATGTCCATAAAAATGTTGATTCCAGTATTATAGTTAACCATGTGCTGTCCCTCCTCAATAGGTACTTAAAAGTGGCTATACCACATTTTTGTGCGTTATTTTCTTACTTATTATTGCTTACTATAATTAAAGGTGCAATAAATAAAAATTTCGGAGTTGATATAATGAGTGTAAAAAATATTTTGGAAAAAAGACGTTCAGTTAGACATTATGATTCCAGTTTTAAAATAAGTTCAGAAATTCTAACCTCATTAATTGAAAGTGCAAGTAAGTCACCTAACGGAAATAATATTCAAGCAACTCGATACTTAATTATTGATGATCCAGACTTAAGAAATTTATTGCTACCTATAGCTTTTAATCAACAACAAGTGGTAGAAGCTTCAACTTTAATTGTTATGTTGGGTGATTATGAAGCCTTTAATAAAGATAATATTATTAAGATACATGAAGAAGGCTTTCAAGCAGGTTTTTTTGATGAATCGCTAAGGGATTACCTAGCGAATGCTGCAATAAAATATTATGAAAATAAATCAAATGAAGATCTAAAGCTAGAATTAACTAGAGATGTAAGTCTTGCATCAATGTCATTAATTTTATTAGCAAATGAAGCTGGTTTTGAAACAATTACTATGTCAGGCTATGATTCTAAGAAATTAAAAGCAATCTTAAATATTTCTGAAAGGTATTTAGATGTTATGCTTTTAGCTATTGGTAAAGGTACTAAAGCAGGTCATAATACCGTAAGGCATATTGTAAATAAGGTAATGTATAGAAACAAAATAATTTAGTGTTCTAATAGTATCTGATTATGTAAAATATGCAGACAAAGAAATATGTTATTCTTATTCCGTAATCGGGCGCAAGAGTTAAAGATGGGGACTGCCGCAGTAGTCCTTTTTCTTCTTGTGCTAAAGAAGCAGGATAGTTGAATAAAAACTGTTGCCTAATTTGGTAGGACTGGAACAATATACGTATTCTAAGCACAGAATAATTACAAAAATTTTTTCTAACGATTACCGTTTTAATTACGTTAATCGTTTACAATAAGTATATGAACATCAACTAGGAATCGACCCCTATTTTAAGAGTATAGTTACTTACTCAACATTAAGGAGGAAATCGATTATTATGAGCGACATAGTGACATTACGAGGACTTTCCACAGTCAGTTTTTGGGCAGCTGATCTAGCAGGGGCAAAAAAGTGGTACGCCGAGCTATTGGGTATTGATCCATACTTCGAACGTCCAGGATATGCCGAGTTTCGCCTCGGTGATTACCAGCACGAGCTGGGATTGATTGATAGCCGTTACGCGCCAGATGGTTCAGTGACTAGTCCGGCTGGTGTTGTCGTGTACTGGCACGTCGACGATGTGACATCTACTTTCAAGAAGCTGCTATCAATGGGAGCAAAAGAGTACGAAGCACCTACAGAGCGAGGTGAGGGGTTCATCACTGCTTCCGTTATCGATCCCTTTGGGAACATCCTAGGTATTATGTATAATCAGCACTATTTAGATGTTCTGAGCTTGACCAGAAAAGCCTGAACCATGCCTTCAGCATTCGGCATCTTGGTATTCACTAGCTTCAAATGCATCATTGCTTTTATTAGAATTTACATAAATTAAAGGGTGCAAGAGTTGAAGATGGGGTGCTGCGGCATCCTTTTTTTCTTGTTCCACTAACGGGCAGGTTAATAAAAAAAGCTTTTTGGGTATTTTTGGTATGGTAAAATGTTTTATATAAGGGGGAATTTTAATGGACTTGTTTTTTATTTCAAATATGTTAAGAAATATAATTTCGACATTTTTTGAGAATGGTATTTGGGTAGTAGGCTTTTTTTACTTGTTAATTAAGATATTCGGGGATAATAAAACTCTTAAAAACTTTTCGAAATACGTTATTGTAGTTGTTTTAGGGTTATTATTTATTCATTCAGTAGTAGTAAGTATATAGTTATTCAGAAAGATTGTGAAATAATATACTTAAAGTAACGGGTGCAAGAGTTTAACAAGGGGTTGCTCCAGCAGTTCCTTTCCTTATAAGCAACGGTGGCGTTTAGTTGAACAAGGACGTATAGAAAGGAGAAATACTAATGACTCAATATATTTATATTGCTTCACCCAGGAGATTATCTAAAGGTTCATTTGGGTTAAATCCCGTGTCTCCTGGACAACCAAATGTCTTTAAAACTGAATTGGATGCAACACATTTATATTTTGAAAATAATTATGATAGCAAATCGAAAAGAAGGTTTTCATATAGTCCACACTTCTCATTAAATCATCAAGTAGCAGCTTATTCTAATTCAATCCCATTAAAACATGAAGTGAAAGGAAATGCGATAGAAAACAAATGTTTAGCTTTATTATATTCTTATCTAGAAGAAGCCCTTCAAACTGGTGGTGTTGTAGAGTATTTTACTAGTTGGAACGGTGAGGAAGAGTTACCTATTACTAAGAAGCGAAGCATTCGTTGGAAAGACATAAAAACACCTTATGACCTTGTTCTAGATGACCGTGAGTTTTGGGAAATTACATTGTAGACTTCAATATAAATGCTTGTTATGGATGGCTAATGGGTGCTTTAATAAAAAAGAATAAAAAGTAAAAGAGCCTGGTTAAATCCAAGCTCACTTGCCTCCTGGCACAGATTTTACTTTAAACCTTGCTCTCTTACTTTCGCATAAAGAGTACTTCTGGGAACGTTGGTCATTCGAACAATATCTTGTACGCTTAAACCGTTTGATTCTCTTTCGCTATATAGCTTTAAAGCCTTCTTAATGTCCTTCTCCGGCTTTCCGATACGCCCCATGTGCTCCCCTTGAGCTTTCGCTCTTTCACGCCCTTCTGCTGTTCTATCTGCGATTAGGTCACGCTCAAATTCAGCAATAGCACCCAGCATGGTAAACATGAGTTTTCCAGGTGGGGAAGAGAAATCAATCTGTTCTTTTATAAACACCAAAGCTATACCCCGATCATGCAGCTCTTTTACGATTTTATGTAAATCGAATGTACTCCTAGCCAATCGGTCCAGCTTATAAACCACCAGCTTGTCGCCTTCTCGTAAATAGTCCAGAGCTTTGGCAAGTTCCTCCCGATCACTTTTTGCTCCACTTTGTTTTTCCATAAAAATTTTTTCGCAGCCATATCCTGTTAGTTTTTCGATTTGAAGTTCTAATTCCTGTTCTTTTGTCGATACCCGAGCATAACCAATAATTGCCATAGTTGCTTTCCCTCGCTTGTTGTCTAAAAGTCCCATATCTTTTGTACTTTTTATTTTAGACTAACTTTTAGACAATCAATAGCAATAATAGCAGCAATTTAAGATGTTTTTTTCTTTGTACAAAACTTATAACTTTTAGAATACATGCAAGGTAAAATTTACGGAATTGTTTATACCTAGTTCCATATCCCAACAGCGTAGCCAAAAGTTGCAGTATAAAGACTCTCGTATAGGGCAAGGGAAATGAAGTCAATCTGGCTCAAGATGAATAATATCAATATGGGGAGGTATCCAATTACAGGGCTAAGAATAGCTATTTATGCTACCTAGCTGGATAAATGGAATTATTGCCAATACATATGATTTAAATGTCTAATGTTCTATTTTAGCAGTTACCCCATATAAATAAATATAATGGATAATTATTCCTCTTGTGGAAAAAATGATTGTACAGTCAATTACATAAGTATAAAATATACATTAAAAGAAGGTGTTGGAAAGAGGCGCAATGAAATGGCAGAAGTAAATAAAGTTTGTTAACCCTTAATAGTGAGGTCTGAAGGGGAAGGGAAAAGTCATAAAATATAGCCACCAATCAGAAGACTGGTGGCTTAGTATTACAATCTTTTACCTTTTCGATTAAATAACCTTCTTACAGGTGAAAATTTATTGTGTTGTTGCTTTAGATGTTCGGAATCCATTTGGATGTACTTTCTTGTGGTTTGAATATCGGCATGGTCAAGAATTTTTTGTAAAGTGAAAACATCTCCACCATTTAAAATGTAATTTCTAGCGAAGGTATGCCGAAACATATGGGGATGGAGTTTGGGTATGTCCAATTTCTTCTTAAGCCGATTTAATCTTTTCCTAAAGGCGTCTGCAGTAAAATCATCCCCATAAGCGTTCATAAAGATTTGGGTGCCTTCACCAAAATATTGTTCAGTTTCATTCAGTAACTGTTTTAATCTTTTTGATATTTCTCGGCTAATCGGTATCTCTCTATGCTTTCTATTTTTAGCGATTGAAGAGGGTACGATAAGGGTATTTTGGTGGATGTCAATTTGTTCTGAAGTAAGCGACATAGCTTCATTGATCCGTAACCCCGTGTCTAGTAATAGCAGCACTAAGGTTTTATCTCGCCACTGCGCAAATAATTTATCATCATATGAATCTAGAATCATATCAATTTTTTCGTCCGGTAGCCCTTGAACTTCTTCATGTTCATCATCTTTAACTAAAGGGATATTACCGGTTGGATTTTTGTTTATGATACCTTCCTCTGCCAAAAATCGGAAAATCGCTTTCAGATTTCGCAACCGAAAATTAATCGTAAATACAGATAATCCTTTTTTAGTTTTCTCTCGTTGTTTATCACCCTGATAAGGTAATCTGTCGTTTTTTAAATAATTGATATAATTACGTATCATTGTGCTTGTAATTTCATCAATGTATTCAATATCGGGACT
This sequence comes from Neobacillus sp. NPDC093182, assembly GCF_044754045.1. Taxonomy (NCBI): domain Bacteria; kingdom Bacillati; phylum Bacillota; class Bacilli; order Caryophanales; family Bacillaceae; genus Neobacillus; species Neobacillus sp. NPDC093182. The sequence continues at coordinate 114,623 of NZ_JBIVOI010000009.1, read as the reverse complement.
TAACCAATCCCGGAAATATCGAACCGTATCATAATGTCCTTTGATGGTACTTTTCCGTAGCCCCTCTGCTTCCTTCGCATGAATAAATATTTCTACAGCGTCATGAATAGTATATCGGATATCAGGTGTATGTCGGTAATGACGAGGCTGTCGGTCATTGTTTGATGTTTTTTGTCCTCTTTGTGCAATGAATGTGCGTCCCATAAGTAATTTTGCCCCCTATTTTGGTGGCTGCATGTCCTATAGTCACAAAAATTCATGTCCTACAGTGTAGCGAAAAAACAGCAAAAAACGCTGATTCTATGCTACACATTAACCGACATAAATGAACGGCTAAAATAGCGTTAGAACAGCGTTTTCAGGCTTTTGTACGTCCCGAAGAGGATTCGAACCTCCGACCTACAGTTTAGGAAACTGTTGCTCTATCCTGCTGAGCTATCGGGACACTTTTATTGGGAACGTTACCTATTATAAATAGTTACAAGTAAAAGGTCAACAAGTAAGTATCCAAAACTAACCAACTTTTCTTATCCGGAAAATTAACCAAACAATTAGACTAAGGGAGATTAATAAAAACTCCATTGAAAAGATGTACCACGGATAGGGTCCTAATAAATCCAATAAGCTGGCACTGTTTGGTTTATGACTTAAGAACATGTAGTTTCCGTTTACAGCCTTATTAATTAGCATAATGATTGGCATTAAAACATTCAAAAAGACAAAGAGTTTTAGGACTGACCAGATCGTTGGTCGATATCCGTGAACCCAGGTAAAATAAAGGACAACCCAAATCATCATTAAATGGGTATAGAAGAAATGAAAATAGCGAAAATGCGGGAATTCAAAATTTAATAAAGGGGTAAATATTGCCTGAGAGGCACCCAATAAAGCAGTAAATAATAAAACTTCATAAATGATTTTTTTCCTCGTTACCAATAACAGTACAGATAAAATTAAGCTGAGACTGCACAATTCTAATGGAATGGCATGACTGACATCCCACATGTCATTTACAGTCATCCAAATATGGTACGTTACTTCTATTAATAGTAGAGATAACCCTACCATTATCTCTGCCTTTCTCCACTTTTTATCTCTAAGAGTATCTCTATTGATAAAAATTAGGACAGAACCAAGAAAAAGAAGGGCTATAATCACAAAATGGCTGACAGAAAACATTTGAAAATCAAATCCCTTATAACTGCCACCAAACCATCCCATCTTCGACCACCCTTTTCGGTTTATTACCATGATTATATGCGGACATGTTCCATTCCCGACCATAATAGGGGAAAAGAAATTTCTACCTAATCTAAGTTTACCTGATATATGATATAATAGTTTGTCGAAGATACTCGAAATAATTAAAATGTGGGGGTCATTATGGCTGGTTATACGCCGATGATACAGCAATACTTAACGATTAAGGCAGATTACCAAGATGCCTTTTTATTTTTTCGCTTAGGAGATTTCTATGAAATGTTCTTTAGCGATGCGATTAAAGCATCCCAAGAATTAGAGATTACCTTAACGAGCCGTGAAGGCGGCAGTGAGGATAGGATACCAATGTGTGGGGTTCCGTATCATTCCGCCCCTAACTATATTGAACAGCTTATTTCAAAAGGCTACAAAGTGGCCATATGTGAGCAAATGGAAGACGCAAAATTAACAAAAGGCATGGTTAGACGGGAAGTTGTTCAACTCATAACACCTGGAACCGTAATGGAAGGTAAGTCGTTATCAGATAAAGAAAATAACTACATTGCCTCGATTTCATGTTTTGATGACCAAACCTATGGTTTTGCCTATACCGATCTATCAACAGGTGAAAGCAAAGTAACGCAGCTATCTTCTAATTTTGATGAGGTATTAAATGAGGTTGCTGTTTTAAGCACAAAAGAAGTGGTTGTAGCAAGCAATTTTGACGCTGAATTGCAAAGGAAAATGCGGGAACGCGATGTCCTCGCCATTTCCTTTGAAGATAATAGTTCAATAGAAATGCAGTTTTCACAACTGTTGGATAATCTCAATCAAGACAAGCTAAAACAAACGGCAGCAAGACTGTTTCACTATTTGTACCGCTCTCAAAAGCGAAGTCTTGACCACCTGCAGCCTGTCACTACTTATCAAATCCATCAATATATGAAAATTGATTATTACTCAAAACGAAATCTTGAATTGACAGAAACGATTCGCTCCAAAGGGAAGAAAGGCTCCTTACTGTGGCTGTTAGATGAAACGATGACAGCAATGGGCGGCAGGATGCTGAAAACGTGGATTGATCGTCCGTTACTGTCTCGTGATGAAATCGAGCACCGTCAAACGATTGTCGAAGTATTGATGAACAAGTATTTTGAACGTCAGGAGCTGCGTGAAAAATTAACGGAAGTCTACGATTTGGAGCGCCTTGCAGGACGTGTGGCTTTTGGGAATGTAAATGCCCGGGATCTCGTTCAATTAAAACGTTCATTAATGCAAATTCCTTACCTAAAACAAATTCTTCATGGCATGGAGCATGAAGTGGTAAAACAAATTGCAGATTCACTTGACCCTTGTGAAGAAGTGACTGATTTATTGGAGCAGGCAATTGTTGATAATCCACCTCTTTCACTGAAAGAAGGGAATATCATTCGCGACGGCTACAATGACCAGTTGGATCAATACCGTTATGCCAGCCGAAACGGGAAAACCTGGATTGCCCAGCTCGAACGTGAAGAGCGAGAAAAGACGGGAATAAAATCCCTAAAAGTAGGCTTTAACAGGGTATTTGGTTACTATATTGAGGTTACACGCGCAAACCTTCATCTATTAACAGAAGGCCAGTATGAACGCAAACAAACCTTAACAAATGCAGAGCGCTTTATTACCCCAGCATTGAAAGAAAAAGAAGCATTAATACTTGAAGCGGAAGATAAATGCGGTGAGCTTGAATATGAACTGTTTACGGAAATCCGAGAGATTGTAAAAGAACATATCCCGCGCCTGCAGGCAGCTGCAAAAGCAGTAAGTGAACTTGATGTGCTCCAATGCTTTGCAGAAGTTAGTGAAAACCGTCGCTATGTAAAACCGCAGTTTTCAATAGAAGGTAAGGTTGTTATAAAAGAAGGCAGACATCCTGTGGTCGAAAAAGTGTTAAATGCACAGGAGTATGTAGCGAACGACTGTTATATGGATATTGACCGCGAAGTTCTTCTCATCACGGGTCCTAACATGAGTGGTAAAAGTACGTATATGCGTCAAGTTGCGTTAACAGCCATCTTAGCGCAAATTGGCTGTTATGTACCGGCCGATGAAGCGATGTTGCCCATTTTTGACCAAGTATTTACGAGAATTGGAGCAGCAGATGATTTGATATCGGGACAAAGTACGTTTATGGTCGAAATGCTTGAAGCTAGAAATGCACTGACCAATGCTACGCAAAACAGCTTGATTTTATTTGATGAAATTGGCCGTGGAACTTCCACCTATGATGGGATGGCACTAGCACAGGCTATCATTGAATACATTCATAAACATATTGGCGCGAAAACACTGTTTTCAACCCATTACCATGAATTAACCGTATTGGATAGCGAATTAGAGAAATTAAAGAACATCCATGTTAGTGCGATTGAACACAATGGAAAGCTTGTCTTTCTTCATAAAATAAAAGAAGGACCGACGGATAAGAGTTACGGAATACACGTTGCTCAATTAGCAGAGCTTCCGAAGGAATTGATCAATCGTGCCAATGAAATCTTATCAGCACTAGAAAAACCTGGTGTTCAACCTGTCGATGTTAAAAGTGCTGTGAAGGAAATTGGAGAGCAGCCAGCGCAACTGTCATTTTTCGATGAACCGAAAGAGCCAAAGAAACAAGAGCTTTCTTCTAAAGAAATGAAAGTCTTAGATAAGATGAAAGAAATTGATTTACTAGATATTACTCCGCTTCAAGCGATTAATCTATTGTACGAGCTTCAGAAAAAGTTGAAAAGCTAGGAGGTGACATGTGTGGGTAAGATTATCCAGCTAGATGACGCACTATCCAATAAAATTGCAGCAGGAGAAGTTGTCGAGCGTCCTGCTTCTGTTGTGAAAGAATTAGTAGAGAATGCAATTGACGCTGGCAGTACGGTCATTGAGATTGAAGTCGAAGAGGCGGGGCTTGCAAAAATTCGCATTACTGACAATGGGAATGGAATTGAAGAGGAAGACGTCTTACTCGCCTTTCAACGTCATGCGACGAGTAAAATCAAGAATGAAAATGACTTGTTTCGTATCAAAACTCTCGGTTTTCGCGGGGAAGCTCTGCCCAGTATCGCATCAGTTTCAAGGCTGGAGATGAAGACCTCAACTGGTGAGGGCGCAGGAAATCGTGTGGTTATTGAAGGCGGTAAGGTTGAAGTTTTTGAGAAATCTTCGAGCAGACGCGGGACGGACCTTACGATCACCGATTTGTTTTTTAATACACCGGCACGCTTAAAGTACATGAAAACCATTCATACAGAGCTTGGAAATATTACCGATGTGGTGAACCGTCTTGCACTTTCCCATCCAGAGGTAGCATTTCGCTTGATTCATAACGAGCGTAAGCTGTTGCAAACGAACGGTAATGGCGATGTCCGCCAAGTGCTTGCGTCCATTTATGGAATGGCGATTGCCAAACAGCTGGTACCGATTTCTGGGGAATCACTGGATTACAAAATTAGCGGCTTTGCCTCGATGCCTGAGGTAACGAGAGCGTCAAGAAACTATATTTCTACAATGATTAATGGACGATTCATTAAAAATTATGCCTTAGCAAAAGCGATTCAGGAAGGGTACCATACGTTACTTCCTATAGGAAGATTTCCGATTGTTCTCCTCAATATTGATATGGACCCATTATTGGTGGATGTCAATGTACACCCATCTAAAATGGAGGTTCGAATCAGTAAAGAGGCAGAACTAAATGAATTAGTCACCGATATCATCAAAAATGCGTTTAAATCGAAGGTTTTAATTCCATCTGCATATACTCAAGAGAAAAAAGAGATGCCAAAGTCAGAACAGACTACGTTAATTCTTGATGAACGAACGAATGAAACCCCGGTTAGTAAAGAAATCAAATGGGAACGGCCAATCTTTTCTAGCAACACCATTCAAGAAAAGGCAGAACCTTTAAAGGTGAATTATGAACCCGTGCCGCCAAAAGTAGAGGTGGAAAACGATCATCACAATTGGGAATTCGAAGAACCTGAACTCGAGAAAGAACTAATTGAGACAGAGCAGCATTCAGAAGTTACGCACGAGGATAACAAATTTGAAAGCAGAATACCTCGGTTATATCCAATCGGTCAAATGCACGGTACCTATATCTTTGCTCAAAATGAAAATGGTTTATATATTATCGACCAGCATGCTGCACAGGAACGACTCAAGTATGAGTATTTCCGTGAGAAGGTGGGGCAAGTCCATGCCGAGCTCCAGGAGCTACTCGTTCCAATCACGCTGGATTATTCAACAGATGAATATCTAAAAATAAATGAAAACCGTGTGGAATTGGAGAAGGTCGGGGTTTTCCTTGAGGAATTTGGATTGAACAGTTATATCGTTCGTTCCCATCCACAATGGTTTCCGAAAGGAGAAGAAAAGCAAATCATTGAAGATATGATTGAGCAGCTTCTCTCGATGAAAAAGGTCGATATCAAAAAGCTTCGGGAAGAAGCTGCGATTATGATGAGCTGTAAAGCTTCCATTAAAGCGAATCGTCATTTGCGCAATGATGAAATCCAAGCGTTACTTGATGATCTAAGAAAAGCTTCAGATCCGTTTACATGTCCGCATGGAAGACCGATTATTGTTCATTATTCGTCATATGAAATGGAGAAAATGTTTAAACGGGTAATGTAATCATGGCAAGAGTGTTTTCTTTTTAATAAGAAAGCACTCTTTTTTTATAAAATATTCAGAATAGGACTTATATTTGTTTGTTGTATAGTGTAAAATTACACTATAAGGGAGAAAAAAGGAGGTGGCTGAATGGTTGTTTTTGGCATCTTAAGTACTTTTTTACCTATCGTCATCATTATTTTTGTAATCGTTTACGCTGTGAAAAACAAAGAAATGGGGGGAGAAGCAGTGATACGTCATCTTTACACGTATTTAGTCTTGTTTGCAACACTTATGATGGTGATTGGCGGGGGGATCTCGATTTTTATGGCAGCAGCAGATTTAGTCAGTCCGCCAGGATATTATCAAAACTATGAAGATTTTAAACAGGTTTACCATGCTGGGAAAGTTCCAACTGAGGAAAGTAAAGGGTTATCAGATGATGAAATTCGCGAAAGATATGATCAAATGGTAAAAGATGAAAAGAACCGTGCTAGAGAAAATGCAAAAAACCAACTCATTAAAAGCTTAGGATTTATCGTCATTCCACTTCCAATTTTCCTATACTTCAACAATATGCGAAAACGCCAAAGTGAAATTTAGAGGTAATAGCCAGAGTACCCCTATTCCTAACGGGTTTAGTTATAGATCACAACATAATAATATAAAGGAAAATGACTATCAAAATGCATGTAAAACGATAGTCATTTTTTTATTGACATATAGGCCGATTTTTAAATAATTTTGGCCGTTTTTTATAAAAAATCAGTTGCTCTTAGGTACATAAATGTGTAATAAAAAAATGAGCTATCACAGTGAGCTTTTCGATGATATTTTTAATTATTCGCAAATAATAAGGTTGCAGAGGTTTATCCAAACAAACGAATAAAAAAACCTTTTGAGTAGATTATATAAAGGCATTACATTAATCAATTCGTGAGGAGGAATTCTTATGGGTAACATTTTTAATTTGTTTGGTGATGACAATTCACAAAATACAAATAACCAAGACAGCCAAAATAATTCAGGTACTCAAGGAAACCAGGCCAGTTCAAATACCCAAGCTAATCAAACTAACGGCTCCTTAGAACTCCATAAGGAAGAGCTGGACATTACGAAAAATACAGTTGATGCCGGTGAAGTTGTCCTATCTAAAGAGGTTGTTGAAGAACAAAAAAGCGTAGACGTTCCTGTTATGCATGAGGAAGTTGTTATAAAGAGAACGCCAGTGAACGAACGTAGTAATGCATCGATAAGCTCCGAGGAGACCATCCATATCCCTGTCAGCCAGGAGCAAGTTCAGGTGAACAAATACACGGTAACAACTGAGGAAGTCTCTGCTTCTAAACGCCAAGTTGAGGAAACACAGCAAGTTCAGGAAACACTTAGACATGAAACGGCTAATGTTAATACTACTGGTAGTGTTGACTTTGTTTCCGATACATCAGGCTTTGAAGATATAAATAAAAGCTAAAAGCAAAAACACCTTTTCATCCACCATAATGAAAAGGTGTTTTGACTCTTTTCCTTGGAGGAGGATTAAGGTGTCTGAGCAGCCAAAAACAGCAAATGACCACTATAATGAGGTAACACTTAAATTACATAAGGAAGAGTTGCAGGTAAGTAAAAAGTGGATAGAGACAGCTAACGTTACCGTGTATAAGAAAAGTTATACGGAAGAGAAGCAAATTTTGGTACCTGTTCGTCGTGAGGAGTTAATCATTGAGAAAAAGATATTAAATTCAGAAGGAGAAACGGATAAAAATATTGAAACGATTCGTATTCCTTTAAGAGAAGATCGAATTGAGGTTACTTTACAACCAACCCTCCTTGAGGATGTAGAAATTTATAAGAACCAATATGAAGAACTAAAACACGTTATTGAAACTCTTAAGGAAGAAAAAGTTCAGATAGAAACTGTAGGTGATATAAAGTTAACAGTTAATAATGAATTATTATAATACACCTGAAGATTTTGCAGCCCTTATTAAAAGAATCATATCAATTAATGAGTTAATTGAAAAACTGGCTCTAAAGTGACCCGAGCCAGTTTATTTATACATAAGAATCCGTTACCTTGTCATTGCTCGTTATTTCTTACTTCACTAAAGCTGGAATCTTATGCATGTATTTTAGGGCTTGTCCGGTTCCGATTGCGACGGATTCCAGAGGATTTTCTGCTAATTGTACAGGCACTACTATTTCCTTGCTTAGCCATTCTTCCATTCCCTTCATTAAGGCACAGCCACCCGTTAGGATCACGCCGCGGTCCACAATGTCTCCGCTTAGTTCGGCAGGGCAGTCCTCGAGTGTTGCACGAATCGCTTCTAATATATGAGACAATGATTCTTTTAAAGCATTTCTGATTTCATATGATGATAGTGTCACGGTTTTTGGCAAACCTGTCACAAGATCACGACCGCGTACTTCCATCGTAAGCTCTTCGTGATCAACCAATGCATAGCCGATTTCCATTTTGACATTCTCTGCTGTTCGCTCACCAATCAACACGTTATATTCTTTTCGGACATGTTGAATGATTTCTTCATCAAGACGGTCTCCACCAATTTTAATAGAATGGCAGGACACCACACCACCGAATGATATGATTGCTACCTCTGTATTACCCCCGCCAATATCTACAACCACATTGGCTACCGGCTCATCTACAGGCATTCCAGCACCAATCGCAGCCGCAACGGGTTCTTCAATCAACTGGATTTTTTTTGCGCCGGCATTTCGCACGGCATCATGAATTGCTCGTCTTTCCACACTTGTTGATCCAGAAGGGGTACAAATCACAACATTTGGCTTACGAACGGCAAAGCCGACTGATTTAGAAGCTTTGCGCATGATATGCTTCAGAAGCTCTGTGGTAAGGTCATAATCGGCAATGACGCCTTCTTTTAATGGGCGGATGGCAATAATTTTCTCTGGTGTTTTTCCAATCATTTCTTTTGCTTCTGTACCAAAAGCAACAACTTTTTTCGTTTCTGTATCAATTGCAACCACCGAGGGTTCATTTACAGCGATTCCTTTATTTTTACTATAAACCAATATATTAGCTGTTCCTAAATCAATTCCAATTTCAAAGTTCGAGAACATTTCATTTCACCTATTTTCCTATTTTTCGACAGCCAGCCGTTTTGGCCCGCCATTTTTCTACACAATATGCTACGAATAAGCCTACCATGAACTTGGGGGTAAAAAGCTGTTTGTAAATGAATCGTTATATGAATGTAATGATGTAAAGGAAATATATTTATTGAGACGAAAATGGAATAAAAAAATACTGTTTAAAAACATGCATAGAAAGGATTATTTTTGATTATACTTATTTGATGTTCAACTGCTTTTAACGTTTTATGTTAGGATGTAAGTGTGACATCACGGAAATTAAGAAAAGGGCAGTGTGAAGATTTTGGATTCAAAACAGAAATTATTAGTCATTATTGGTCCAACGGCAGTTGGAAAAACAAAGTTAAGCATTGAACTAGCTAAACGGTATAATGGCGAAATTATCAGCGGCGATTCCATGCAGATTTATCGTGGTATGGATATCGGAACTGCAAAAATAAAAACCGAGGAAATGGAAGGGATTCCACACCATTTGATTGATATTAAAGAGCCGGATGAGAGTTTTTCTGTTGCGGAATTCCAGCAGCTAGTGCGGGAAAAAATTTTAGACATCACCTCAAAAGGCAAGCTTCCTATCATCGTTGGCGGGACTGGCTTATATATTCAAGCGGTTATCTATGATTATCAGTTTTCTGAAGCGCCTGCAGATGAAGAATTTCGTTTACAGCTTGAAGAGAGGGCAAAGGAAATTGGCAATGAAGCTCTCCATCAGGAGTTAATGAAGGTCGATCCTGAAAGTGCCAGCCAAATTCATCCTAATAATGTTAGAAGGGTGATAAGAGCACTTGAAATTTTTCATTGTACTGGTAAGATTATGAGTGACTATCAAAATAATCAACAGCCTGACCTTCTATATGAAACCGCACTGATCGGTTTAACGATGGAGAGGGAGAAGCTATATGAACGGATTAATATGCGTGTCGAAATGATGATTTCGGAAGGTCTGCTTGATGAAGTCGGCAGGCTGCACAATCAGGGGCTAAGAGATTGTCAATCCATTCAGGCTATTGGCTATAAGGAAATCTATGATTATTTGGATGGGAAGGTTAGTCTAGATCTTGCCGTTGAAAATTTAAAACAAAATTCTAGACGATATGCAAAAAGACAGCTAACCTGGTTTCGAAATAAAATGGAAGTACAATGGTTCGACATGACAGATGTCTCAAATTTGTCAAAAAAAATAACCGAAATTTCACATTACGTTGAAGGAAAGCTGCAAGTAAAATCGAATACATATTAGTAGAGATAAAAGAGGAGGATATACAAATGAAAACCACCATTAACATTCAGGACCAATTTTTAAACCAGTGCCGTAAGGACAATACCCATGTAACGGTATTCTTATTAAACGGATTCCAATTACGAGGCCAAATTAAAGGCTTTGATAATTTTACTGTTCTTTTTGAATCGGAAGGGAAGCAGCAATTGGTTTACAAGCATGCCATTTCAACCTTTGCTCCGCAAAGAAATGTTCAGCTTGACCTGGATGCCCAATAATCTTCAATAATTAACCGAGTCCATGAAATCCATGGGCTCCTTTTTTATTTTTAATAATGAATTGTGAATAAGTTGAATACACATAAATGAAGGAGCATTGCTTGGGAAGCGCATAGAAAGGTCAGAGTGAACTTTATTAGCAATTTCCTCTCGTTATTTGTCAAAATGAGCATTTATTTTTTCAAGTCAACGATAAAAGCTGCCTAACGTATACTGTTTGCAGAATGAGAGGTGAAGTCTTTGGATCAACCGATTCGCATGAAAAGTAATGGACAAATAACAGTATCCCTCAACTCCCAAAAGAGAAAGTCCTTGACGAAAGAGCTGCCTGTTCCTCAAGTTGTTCCAAAGGATATTCCCCCGGAACACTCGGCATTAAAGGAAATCGAAGACGAGCTCGGGGCATTAGTGGGTATGGAAGAAATGAAACGAATGATAAAGGAAATTTACGCTTGGATTTTTGTAAATAAGAAACGAGAAGAATTAGGACTGAAGGCCAGGAAACAAGCTCTTCATATGATGTTTAAAGGGAATCCCGGAACAGGTAAAACAACGGTGGCACGGTTAATCGGCAAGCTCTTTCTAAAAATGAATGTTTTGTCTAAAGGACATTTAATTGAGGCAGAACGTGCGGACTTGGTGGGGGAATATATTGGACATACCGCACAGAAAACAAGAGATTTAATCAAGAAAGCGCAGGGCGGAATATTGTTTATTGATGAGGCTTATTCATTAGGACGCGGAGGGGAGAAGGATTTCGGAAAAGAGGCCATTGATACACTTGTGAAGCATATGGAGGATAAACAGCATGAATTTATTCTTATTTTGGCTGGATATTCCCGCGAGATGGATTATTTCTTAACGCTGAACCCTGGGCTCCATTCCCGCTTTCCACTCGTCATTGACTTTCCGAATTACACGATTGAGCAATTGATGGAAATTGCAAGCCGCATGCTGGATGAGAGAGAATATTCGTTAAGTCATGAGGCGGAAAAGAAGCTTAAGGACCATTTAATTTGGGTCAAAGCGGTTCTCAGTCCAAATAGCTTTTCGAACGGGCGATATGTTCGTAATATTATTGAAAAGTCGATACGCGCTCAAGCGATGCGGCTTTTATTGCAAAACAGCTTTGACAAACATGAATTGATGACACTTAGAAGTAATGATTTAATCTTCGAAGAAGACTCATAAGGACAAAAAAATCGGCGGAACATTGTCCGTCGATTTTTTAATGTGCACCTAGTCTTCTTGATGGCAGTTTCCAATCAAATGTATAGGAAAGGACCCTTAAAGCTGTTATAAGTACAAATAAGCTGTATAACTCCCACGGACTTGAGGCGATTTTTAAACCAATGATGAGACCTGCAAGAATCGCCCAAACTGCATATATTTCCGCTCTTAATACAATTGGCTTCCTTCCGGCAAGTAAATCGCGGATAATCCCTCCGCCAATTCCAGTTAAGACTGCTGCCACGATGACCGCACTTATCGGATGATCCATATTGGCTGCGTAGATAGCACCTTGAATGGCGAAAGCTGATAAGCCAATCGCATCGAAAAAGTTACCCCATTTTTGCCAATGACGCAGCAAATTATTTGGAAACAGGAAAACAGCTGTAATCGATAATAAAGCAATTTGAAAAAATAAACCTTGTTCCCATAATGCAGAAACGGGGACACCGATTAATAAATTTCGAATGGCTCCACCGCCGAAAGCTGTCACAATGCCTAAAATATATACCCCTAAGATATCATACTCTTCTTCCATCGCTATAATTGCTCCACTTACAGCAAAAGCAATGGTGCCAATGATACTTAACACATCCCATGTCATTTTGTCTGTTTCCCCTCGATGTAAAATACATATATTCTTAAATTTAATATGATTTTAACACGGAAGTTGAAATTATCAATAAAAATATGAAAAAATCTGCTGGAAATTAGGGGATTGCCCTTATTTTTGGTATGATGAAAAAGGAAAAATTTACGAAAATGAGGTGTTGGTATGGAACAAGAAGAAAGCTTGGAAAAAGCAATCTTAGTTGGCTGCCAAACGCAAGCATTAGACGATAGTCGTTTCGAATACTCAATGGAGGAACTTGCTTCCTTAACGGAAACCGCTAAAGGTGAAGTACTGATGACTGTTTCTCAGAAACGAGAGCGTATTCACCCTGCGCTATATATAGGTAAAGGGAAAGTGGAAGAACTAAAAGCGCTTGTCGATGAAGTTGAGGCTGACTTGGTCATTTTTAACGATGAATTATCACCAAGCCAAAAGCGAAATCTTGCTTCTGAATTAAATGCCCGTATTATCGACCGGACTCAGCTTATATTAGATATATTTGCACAAAGAGCACGCTCAAAAGAAGGTAAGCTGCAGGTGGAATTGGCACAGCTACAATACCTATTGCCGCGTCTTGCAGGCCAGGGGACAGCCTTATCTAGACTAGGTGCTGGTATTGGAACAAGAGGACCTGGGGAAACCAAGCTAGAATCAGACCGCCGTCATATCCGTCGGAGAATTGATGATATTAAAAGTCAGCTGGGAGTAATTGTGCAGCACCGGGATCGTTACCGGGAAAGAAGAAAGAAAAACAAAACGTTTCAAATCGCGATTGTTGGCTATACGAATGCAGGAAAATCTACACTGTTTAACCGACTTTCTGAAGCCGATTCGTATGAAGAAAATCAATTATTCGCGACCTTGGATCCAATGACACGCAAGCTTGTTTTGCCAAGCGGGTATCAAACCTTAATTACAGATACGGTTGGATTTATACAAGACCTGCCAACCGCGCTGATTGCCGCCTTCCGTTCGACCCTTGAAGAGGTAAAGGAAGCGGACCTGCTTTTGCATGTAGTTGATATGGCTAATGCTGATTATTTCCAGCATGAAAAAACAGTCAATAAGCTGCTTGAAGACTTAGAGGTTAAAGACATTCCGCAGATTACTGTCTATAATAAGAGGGATATTAAACATCCTGACTTTGTACCGACAACGAACACACCTCTTATTTTCATAAGCGCCTATGATAAAGAGGATCGAAATGAACTAAAAAGAAAAATTGAAAAAGTGATTATTGAATTGATGGATCAATATCAAGTTAGCATACCTTCAACCGCAGGAAAGCTGCTCGCGCAATTAAAGAATGAAACGATTGTAAGGGAACTTGTCTTTGATGAAGAAAAAGAGCTTTATCAATGCAGGGGATTTTCTCTCCCAGATCATCAAATTTCCGGACAATTAGTGAAATATAAAAGTAGAATGGAGTAACAGCATGTTTCAACAGTTAAAAAATGGGGAAAAGCTTCAACAAATCGTAAGTAGTGTAGAACAACAAATTGCCTCCGTACATAAAGGAATCGATGAAAGAATTGAGTCCAATCAATTTCGAGTTTTGAGAAGTTACCAAAAGCATAGGGTGAGTGATTCTCACTTTATCCCTTCGACAGGGTACGGTTATGATGATATCGGAAGAGATACATTGGAACTGATTTATGCAGATGTTTTTGGTGCTGAGGCGGGCCTAGTCCGTCCGCAGATTATATCCGGGACACATGCGATTTCGATTTCGTTATTTGGAATCCTGCGTCCTGGAGATGAACTTCTTTATATTACCGGTAAACCGTACGATACCCTTGAAGAAATTGTCGGTATCCGTGGAAATGGTGTCGGTTCTTTAAAGGAATTTGGTATTTCTTATGATAGTGCAGCACTGACGAAAGAGGGGACAATCGACTGGAGTGCGGTTGCCTCAAAAATAAAAAGTAATACAAAAATGATTGGAATACAGCGTTCAAAGGGGTATGCAACCCGCCCATCTTTTACGGTGGCTGAAATCAAAGAAATGATCTCATTTGTAAAAGAAATCAAAGAGGATGTAGTTGTTTTTGTAGATAACTGTTACGGGGAATTCGTTGAAGAACTAGAGCCTTGTCATGTTGGGGCTGATTTAATGGCGGGTTCTTTGATTAAAAACCCAGGTGGAGGAATGGCGAAAACAGGCGGTTATATTGTAGGCAAAAAACAATATGTTGAAGCTTGTTCCTATCGAATGACCTCCCCGGGTATCGGAGCTGAGGCAGGTGCTTCGCTATACAGCCTGCAGGAAATGTATCAGGGGTTCTTTTTAGCTCCGCATGTAGTCGGCCAAGCATTGAAGGGAGCCGTTTTTACAGCAGCTCTGTTGGAGAAATTAGGAATGAATTCATCCCCAAAGTGGGATGCAAATAGAACCGATTTAATTCAATCTGTGCAGTTTGATGATAAAGATAAAATGATTTCTTTCTGCCAGGCGATACAATTTGCTTCACCAATTAATTCTCATGTCACAGCTTATCCAGCATATATGCCGGGTTACGAGGATGATGTGATTATGGCGGCTGGTACCTTTATTCAAGGGGCGAGTATTGAACTGACTGCCGATGGACCAATCAGACCGCCGTATGTTGCTTATGTACAAGGCGGCTTAACTTACTCGCATGTTAAAATGGCCGTTTGTATTGCAGTCGATTCTTTAATTGAAAAGAAATTGATTGAATTAAACTAAGTCAAAATACAAAGGATAACAAAAGTAGTGGTCCTATATTTTTCGATGAAAAACTATGTAAGAAAACCTAACATATGATTGACATCTTTTCTAACACGAAATATAATAACATTATAAATCAGCAGAAGGAGAGGAGAAATTAAAGTGAGTGGAAAAGAAATACGCCGCTCAATGCCACTATTCCCAATTGGTACCGTCATGCAGCTAACAGACTTAACTGCCAGGCAAATCCGATATTACGAAGAGCACGAATTAATCTCTCCAGCTAGAACAGACGGGAATAGAAGACTCTTTAGCTTAAACGATATTGATAGACTATTAGAAATTAAGGATCTTATTGACCAAGGAGTAAATATGGCTGGTATTAAACAGCTTCTCTTGGTAAAAGATCAACAGGCAAATGTTATCCAGCAGCAGGCTGAAAAAGCCAAGCAGGAATTAACAGACGAACAGCTAAGGAATTTACTCCGCCAAGAATTACAGCAGGCTGGAAGATTCAATCGTTCGTCACTGAGGCAAGGGGATATGTCACGATTTTTCCACTAATTAAATTTTGGAGGTAATAAAGATGGCAAAGTTTACTAGAGAAGATATTAAGCGGTTGGCAGCAGAGGAAAATGTTAAATTTATTCGTTTACAATTCACTGATATTCTAGGAACAATCAAAAACGTTGAGATTCCTATCAGTCAGTTAGAAAAAGCTCTTGATAATAAAATGATGTTTGATGGTTCTTCTATCGAAGGTTTCGTACGTATTGAAGAATCTGATATGTATCTATATCCAGATTTAAATACTTGGGTGGTATTCCCTTGGACAGCTGAAAAAGGAAAAGTAGCTCGTTTAATCTGTGATATCTATACTGCAGAAGGAAAACCATTTGATGGAGATCCTCGTAACAACTTAAGAAGAGTATTAAAGGAAATGGAAGAGTTAGGTTTCACTAACTTTAACTTAGGACCTGAACCAGAATTCTTCTTATTTAAATTAGACCAAAAAGGTGAGCCAACACTAGAATTGAACGACCAAGGCGGCTACTTCGATTTCGCACCAACAGATTTAGGAGAAAACTGCCGTCGTGATATCGTACTAGAACTAGAAGAAATGGGCTTTGAAATTGAAGCTTCCCACCACGAAGTAGCACCAGGACAACACGAAATCGACTTTAAATATGCGGATGCGTTAACAGCTTGTGACCAAATCCAAACATTTAAATTAGTAGTAAAAACAATTGCTCGTAAACACGGTTTACATGCAACGTTTATGCCAAAACCATTATACGGAGTAAATGGTTCTGGAATGCACATGAATCTTTCATTATTTAAAGATGGTGTGAATTCATTCTACGAGCCAACTGGTGATTTAGAAATGAGTGATACAGCTCGTCAATTCATCGCTGGTATCTTAAAGCACGCTCCTACCTTTACAGCGGTAACAAACCCAACTGTAAACTCTTATAAGCGTCTAGTACCAGGTTACGAAGCACCTTGCTATGTTGCATGGTCTGCTAGAAACCGTTCACCATTAATTCGTATTCCAGCTTCTCGCGGTTTAAGTACTCGTGTAGAAGTAAGAAGCGTTGACCCAGCTGCAAATCCATACCTAGCAATGGCTGTTCTATTAAAGGCTGGTCTAGATGGAATCAAGAACAAATTAACTCCTCCAGCTCCAGTTGACCGTAACATCTATGTTATGAGCAAAGAAGAGAGAATTGAAGAAGGAATCATCGATCTTCCAGCTACTCTAGCTCAAGCATTAGACCTATTAAAGTCTGATGAAGTTATTGTATCTGGTTTAGGAGAGCACATCTTCGAACACTTTATCGAAGCAAAAGAAATCGAATGGGATATGTTCCGCACAGTCGTTCACCCTTGGGAACGCGAACAATATATGAGCATGTACTAAAATTAAGTAACCCAGTATTGACTATAGTCTTTACTGGGTTATTTTCGTTTTAATGGGTTGTGGTGTGCCTGTTTTATGTTGGAAGGTAGTTAGGGTGCGGTATGATGACCGTTTTCAGAGTAAAAATCGAAAAGTGGTAACCATGGAGCGTTCATGATGGCCGTTTTTAGAGTGAAAATCGAAAAGTGGTAACCATAGAGCATTCATGATGACCGAAATCCAAGGTGAAACGGAAAAGTGGTAACCATAGAGAGTTCATGATGACCGAAAACAGAAGAAAAACGAAAAAGTGGTCATCATAGAGTGTTCATGATGACCGTATCCATCGGGGAAATTAAAAAGTGGTAATTAAAAGATTCAGCAAAATTGAAAGACCCAGGATGGAAACGACCATACTGGGTTATTTGCGTTCAGGATTCTTTTTCTTTATTTTCATTAAGTGCTCTAAAATTAGTGAGTATGATATCACCACTAATCCCGGCAAGGGCCGATAAAAAAATGGTTTCTATCATTGAATTCGGAGTTGTGTAAATCATGATGAGGAAAGCTGCGACAGAACCAAGTAGCATTTCTTCTAAAAACCCTAAAAAGATAAACCTTTTTGTTTTCCGGGGCATAATTATTTTTCCGTGCTTCCTAACATGCCCTGCAATCCCTGCCATACCACCAATAACCATCGAGAAAATAATGTCCTTCAACACTTTTTCCACTCTCCTTAAGCCTAGTTTTTTTGGACCTAAGGTAAATCATGGTGTAATACTATTATACAAATAGTGGAAACTAGTTAGAATGAGTAAATATACACATTTTTGTATAAAGTGGAAATTGATTCTGAAATTGATGGTTGAAATTATGGAGACCTTGTCTGAATCAAGCATAGATTCGGACACAAGAGCTTTCCTTCGAGACTGATAAAAAAGAGTACAATTCAAAATCAGAATTGTACTCTTTCCCGTTTTAGGATTAATGAATATGTCGATAAACCCCAATTACTTTTCCGAGGATAGAAACGTTTCTTAAGATAATTGGATCCATGGTTGAGTTTTCAGGCTGCAGGCGAATGTAATCTTTTTCTTTAAAAAATCTTTTACAGGTCGCTTCATCTTCCTCTGTCATCGCAACGACAATATCCCCATTGTTCGCCGTTGGCTGCTGTCTTACGATTACGTAATCTCCATCGAGAATTCCTGCTTCTATCATACTCTCACCCATGATTTCTAGCATAAATACTTGCTCATCTGCAGGTGCTAGACTCTCAGGGAGCGGGAAAAACTCTTCAACGTTTTCAATGGCGGTAATAGGAAGACCAGCAGTTACTTTACCCACAATCGGTACATTGACAACATTGTTTCTTGGGATATGAATGGTTTCATCCACTTCTAGTATTTCGATAGCTCTTGGTTTAGTAGGATCTCGTCTAATAAGTCCTTTGCTTTCCAATCTTGCTAAATGACCGTGGACGGTAGAACTAGAGGCAAGTCCTACTGCTTCACCAATTTCCCGAACGGATGGCGGATAACCCTTCTTCTTTACTTCCCCTTTAATAAATTCAAGGATATCCTGCTGGCGCTTAGATATTTTTGTCATAATAGATACACCTCGCCCTATGTAATATTTACCTTTATTATAGCATGTTCGTATTTTTTATACAAACATAAGTTCGAATTATTATTGACAACAAACAAATGTTCGGATTATAATAAAAACATAAAAACGAACATACATTCTGGATAGGGGTTATATTATGAGAAAAATTTGGGACAGATACTCTTATGCTATTTTATTAATCATCTTGAGCTGCACAGTAGCTTTTATTTTATCATTACGTTTTAATGCTGATGTTGAAGAAACGTACTTAACGATTACTATTTCCGAAGGAGATTCGCTTTGGAAAATTTCTAACCAATATTCGGAGCAGCATTCATACTCTAATGATGAATTTGTCAGCTGGGTCAAGCACCATAATGAAATAGATGGAGATAAAATTTATCCTGGGGAAGAAATCATTATTCCTGTAAACTATGAAGTTGGGTCCATGACTGAATATGCAAGCGCTGCTGGGGAATAAAGTCAGATGGTGAATGCGATCGTTTACTGCCGGGTAAGTACAAACAAAGAAACCCAGGAAACATCATTAAAGCGTCAGGAAGAAGAGCTCACGCAGCTGGCGAGTCAATATCATTTTAATGTTGTCTCCATTATTAGAGAACAAGCGAGTGGTTATGAATTGGAGCGAGACGGGATTCTTGAGTTATTAGATTTATTGAAACATAATGATATACATGCTGTATTAATCCAAGATGAAACGAGACTCGGAAGAGGGAATGCGAAGATCGCACTCTTACATTGTATATTAAAAGAAGATGTGAAACTTTATAGTATTTCTCATAATGGTGAACTACAGCTTTCAGAAAGTGATTCAATGGTATTGAAAATTGTAGGGATGGTTGAGGAATATCAGCGTAAATTACATAATATTAAAATTAAACGTGGAATGAAACGAGCCGTGGCTCAGGGATACAAGCCTGAAAAAAATCTAAAAAACCTCGAGTGGAATTCTGGAAGAGAAAAAATAGAAGTTCCGATTGAAGAGATAGTCCGTCTTAGAAAAAATAAATTAACTTTTTCAGAGATTGCTGCTACTTTAAGAGGATTTGGATATAATATTTCAAAAGCAACTGTCCATAGACGCTATCAGGAATATCAAGAAACTATCGAATCAGAAGAAGATTAGACCATTTGCTTGTCAGATGGTCTATTTTTTAGTAAAATCAGTCTTTAAGTGAAGCTGTGGTAACGCTAATTGATGTTTAGAAACCCAGTTGATTGGAGCGGAAGGCACGAAGACTCCTCGAAAATGCTATCGCATTTTCTTCGTGCGTGGGCCGATTCGAAGGAGTAAATCCAATGTCCTGCAGGAGTACGGAGCAGGTGAGACCCCACAGGCGCAAGCGCCGAGGAGGCTCACCGCAACGCCTGCGGAAAGCGAAGTGCCTGCAACTGACTTGATTAACACAGCACAAGTATTTGAAAGGAGGGTCCTAAATGCTCTCAAAAGAAAAGATGGCAAGAATCAATGAATTAGCTAGAAAAGCTAAAGCAACTGGACTTACAGAAGCAGAAGCAAAGGAACAATCCAAATTAAGAAGCGAGTATTTGACCACTTTCCGCAGTTCTATGCTGGATACATTAACAAATACAAAAATCGTTGATCCTGAGGGAAATGACGTAACGCCAGAAAAAATAAAACAAAGAAAAAAATATAATCTACATTAATTTAAAAGGGAAACATTTTGTTTCCTTTTTTACATATTGCGCACTAACCTGTGTAAAAATATAAACTGAAGTGAAATAATTTGTTTAGTAGTCAAATTAATTGTTGAATTAATGTAAAGAGAGCTATAATATTAAGGTTGTTATTATTTTTTTATCCTAGAGAATCAGGAGTGATGTAAACAATGTTTGATACTATTGATGCTTTGTCCGTAACCTCTATTCGTACGCTTTCAATCGATATGATTGAAAAAGCAAATTCAGGCCATCCTGGAATGCCAATGGGTGCTGCACCAATGACCTACACTTTATGGACTCGTTTCATGAACCACAACCCAAAAAACCCAGAGTGGTTTAACCGTGATCGTTTTGTATTATCAGCAGGCCATGGATCTGCTTTATTATACAGCATGCTTCATTTATCTGGTTACAATCTATCAATGGATGACTTAAAGCAATTCCGTCAATGGGGAAGCAAGACTCCAGGACATCCTGAGTACCGTCATACTGAAGGGGTAGAAGCCACAACAGGTCCACTTGGACAAGGTATTGCAATGGCTGTTGGTATGGCAATGGCAGAGCGCCATACTGCTAGTGTCTACAATAAGGAAAATTATGAACTTGTTAACCATTATACATACAGTATTTGTGGTGATGGAGATTTAATGGAAGGTGTATCTGCAGAAGCTGCTTCACTTGCTGGACACTTAAAATTAGGTCGTTTAGTGGTATTATACGATTCAAATGATATTTCACTTGATGGAGATTTAAATAAGTCTTTCTCAGAAAGCGTAAAGGAACGTTTCTTATCATATGGCTGGCAATACCTTCGAGTTGAAGACGGAAACAATCTAGAAGAAATTGCTCAGGCCCTTGAAGAAGCTAGAAATGATCTAGACCGTCCGACAATGATTGAAGTTAGAACGGTTATCGGATATGGCTCACCAAACCGTGCAGGAACTTCTGGCGTTCATGGTTCTCCGCTTGGAGCTGACGAATTAAAGCTTACAAAAGAAGCTTACAAATGGACTTTTGAAGAAGATTTCCATGTACCACAGGAAGTATATGACAACTTCCAAAACCTTATCGTTGAAAACGGTACTAAGAAAGAAAAAGAATGGAATGACCTTTTTGCACAATACCAAAAGGACTATCCTGAACTAGCAAATCAATTAGAAAAAGCATTGAAAAACGAATTACCTGAAGGCTGGGATAAGGATATTCCAGTTTACAGCGAAGGTAAAGCTCTAGCTAGCCGTGCGTCATCAGGTGAAGCACTAAACGGTATCGCGAAAAATTTACCAATCTTTATCGGGGGATCTGCTGACCTTGCTGGTTCCAATAAAACGATGATCAAAGGTACAGGAGATTTTGCACCAGGCAGCTATGATGCCAGAAATATTTGGTTCGGAGTTCGTGAATTTGCAATGGGTGCAGCAATGAACGGGATCGCTTTACATGGCGGAGTGAAGATTTTTGGAGGAACATTCTTTGTATTCTCTGATTACCTTCGTCCAGCAATCCGTTTGGCTGCGTTAATGGGCTTACCAGTAACGTACGTATTCACTCATGACAGTATTGCTGTTGGTGAAGATGGACCTACACATGAACCTGTTGAACAGCTTGCAGCACTACGTGCAATGCCAGGTCTTTCTATTATTCGTCCAGCAGATGGCAACGAGACAGCAGCAGCATGGAAGCTGGCAGTTGAATCTACAAACAAACCTACTGCTTTAGTGTTAACACGTCAAGATCTGCCAACACTAAAAGGAACAGATCAAAACGCTTACGAAGGCGTTTCAAAAGGTGCTTATGTGGTTTCTCCTTCTGAAAAAGAGACTCCAGACGCATTATTACTAGCAACTGGTTCTGAAGTAAGTTTAGCTGTTGAAGCACAAGCTGCTTTAGCTGGCGAAGGTATTCATGTTTCTGTTGTAAGTATGCCATCATGGGATCGCTTCGAACAGCAATCACAAGAATACAAAAACTCAGTTCTTCCAAAGAACGTGAAAAAGCGTCTTGGAATTGAAGTTGGTTCTTCATTTGGCTGGCACAAATACACAGGTGATGAAGGTGACGTCCTAGCAATCGATACATTCGGGGCTTCTGCACCTGGAGAAAAAATTATGGAAGAATACGGCTTCAGTGTTAGCAATGTAGTAGCACGCGTGAAAGCACTTCTTCAAAAATAAGCCAACATTGAAGGGATCGGTATTACTGCCCGTTCCTATCACAATCATTAAAATGTAACCAAAAATGACTATCAAATCGTAAGCTGATTTGATAGTCATTTTTTATTAATATGACAACAGAATGATAAAAAGGCAAACACGGATTGTGTTTACCTTTGCTAAAATGGGGAAATACGATAGTTATCTGGAAATATCCGTCCTATACAGATATAAACTTTATATCAATGATTTTGATTTTAATAAATACCATTTATTAGTTGAATATAATAAAATTTGTAAGAAACTAATGAATTCGACAATAATAGTGATATTTTTTGCCGGTAAAAGACAAATGTTTTGACAACGCATATTTATAATTGATAGAAAGGGTATTCAACGAAGGAGAGATCGTGGTGAGACATTATCAGCTTTATTTAATAGAAGATGAATTTGCCGCCCATTACTTCGGAAGAGAGCGTATGTTTTTTCAGCTTTTTCAGGAACATGACAAAGCAGAAGGTGAACTTAAATTTATTACAAATAAGCAAATATCGTATATAACAAAGTCGATAGAAGTTTTAAAAATCCATAATTTAATTCAGAAACAACTTGGTAAAAAGAAAGGGTTTCGTGCTGAACATGGTACATACTCAATTGAGTTAAGTGGAAAACTAAGTACAGCGAAACTAAGGGTTTACCAGGATTTAATCATGATTGAGGCTACAGGCAGCTATGAAGCAGAAACGATTTTCTTTGAAGTACTGAGAAAATGTGAATCTTCCTTTATGGCATTAGACCTGGATCATCAGAGATTTGGATGGTTAAAGCCTATTAAAGAGAGAAAATATGTCTAATCTTTTAAAAGAGAATATTGTATATTCCTGTTTAATTTAGTACACTGTATGTTAGACAACATGAAGGAGGAAGTTTAATGGGTACAGGTCTATGGATTCTAGTTGTTATACTAGCATTAGTAGCTGGTGTAGCTCTAGGATTTTTCATTGCTCGCAGATATATGATGAGCTATTTAAAGAAAAATCCGCCAATCAATGAGCAAATGTTAAAAATGATGATGATGCAAATGGGTATGAAGCCTTCTCAAAAGAAGATCAACCAAATGATGGCTGCTATGAACAAACAACAAGGCAAATAATAGATGAAACCAAAACCATTTTATCTTTGGATAAAGTGGTTTTTTCATTTATTTAGAATATTATTATTTTAAAAAAGTATATTGAAATGTAGGATAAATAGATACATAATAGTTACGCTAAGAACAACTGCATAGATAAAGGAGCATTTATATGAAAAAAGTTTTATCACTTATTTTAATTTTACTTTTAGCTTTAACAGCGTGCGGAACGCAAGAAAAAGAAGAGACCGCTTCGCCTGAAGAAAAGAAAACAGAAGAGGGTACAAGTGCTGCTAAAGAAGAAAAGACAAATACAAGAGAGTTAACAGCTGAAGATGAAAAGTTCAGTAAATTTATCGTAGAAAAAAAGTATGACCAAGTAGTTACAGAGACAGTTTCTTTAAAGACTGAATCACAAAAAGACTTCTATTATATCGCATCAGCATTTATTAAAAATAATGAGAATCAAACAAAGACATATGATCCAGCTGATCTAACTGCGATGAAAACAGATTTTCAGGTAATTGTTAATTATATTAACCGAGTGAAGTTTGTACCTGATGAAATCAAAGCTGAAGTGGAAGGATTAAAAAAATCTGCTGAAGAAAAAGTGGCAGAAGCAGATAAACAATTAACAAAATAAACATGGACTTGCACTCATATCTATGAGTGTTTTTTTATAAATGGAAAAAATGTCTAAATCTTTATTATTTTACTAATATTTGATAAAATATACTTCCAGGCGAGATGGAATGATTTTTTTAAAATAATAAAAGGATAAGGTCAATTATTTTTCGGGGGAAGAATTATGAGAGTATTTTTAGATTTAGGCTGGTTTTTTAAGCAAGAGAAAAAAGCATACTTAACAGGGACATTTATATTACTGTTTGTCGCGCTGCTTCAACTCGTACCGCCAAAGGTAATCGGCGTGATAGCCGATCATATTAATGAAGGTACGTTGACCAAAGGCTTGCTTCTTGAATGGATGCTCGTATTAGTGGGTGCAGGACTCGGTATGTATGTCTTGAGGTATTTTTGGCGAATCATGATTTTTGGTTCAGCGGTTAAACTTAGCAAACAGCTGCGAAATCGCTTATATCAGCACTTTACCAATATGTCACCATCGTTTTATCAGAAACGCAGGATTGGCGATTTAATGGCACATGCCACGAACGACT
The DNA here is from genome assembly GCF_044754045.1 of Neobacillus sp. NPDC093182. Taxonomy (NCBI): domain Bacteria; kingdom Bacillati; phylum Bacillota; class Bacilli; order Caryophanales; family Bacillaceae; genus Neobacillus; species Neobacillus sp. NPDC093182. Next base: position 89,931 of record NZ_JBIVOI010000009.1, on the reverse strand, counting down.
TACAGGCTATTCAACAAACAGCCGGTGCGGGAGTCCTAACGTTAGTAGATTCTCTATCAACAGGTGGATTCGTTATCCTGGCCATGGCATTTACAATCAGCTGGAAATTAACGTTGATTTGTTTAATACCGATGCCTTTTATGGCAGTGCTTACAAATTGGTTTGGCACCATGCTCCACCGTACCTTTCACAAGGCACAAGAAGCCTTCTCTGATTTGAATGATAAAACACAGGAAAGTATTTCAGGGATCAAGGTTATAAAAACGTTTGGGCAGGAAAAAGAAGACATTGAGGATTTCCGAAAGCAATCCGAAGATGTTGTACAAAAAAACATCGTCGTCGCAAAAATAGATTCTTTATATGATCCTACTATTTCCATTATAGTGGGTATATCGTTTTTCTTAGCGATTACCTTTGGTTCGAAATATGTGTTGGCAGGAGAATTATCGATTGGTGAGTTAATTGCCTTTACGACCTATCTAGGACTTTTAATCTGGCCAATGTTGGCATTCGGCTGGCTGTTTAACATCGTTGAACGCGGTCGGGCTTCTTATGACCGTGTAGCCGCATTGCTTCGTGAAAAGTCAGACATTACAGACACAAGTGATGCTTTAGAGGTCGTGCCTAGCGGCGGTATTCAATATAACATTGAGAAATTCACTTTCCCTGGTGAAAAGGAACCAATGTTAAAGGATATCTCCTTTACTCTTAATAGAGGAGAAACACTCGGAATTGCAGGGAAAACAGGTGCTGGTAAAACGACACTGTTAAAGCTTCTCATACGTGAATTTGAAGACTATGAAGGGGAAATTAAATTCGGCGATCATACCCTTCAAGAATATAAGCTGGTAAAAATGCGTGAAGCCATTGGCTATGTGCCACAGGATCATTTCTTATTCTCAGCCAGTGTGGGTGAAAATATTGCTTTTACGAACCCAAAAGCACCAAAAGAAGAAATCTATGGTGCCGCAAAGCTGGCCAATATTCATGATGATATTCTTCAATTTACAGAAGGCTATGAAACTGTTGTCGGTGAAAGGGGAGTCTCACTATCCGGCGGACAGAAACAAAGAATTTCGATTGCACGTGCATTGCTAATGAACCCAGAAGTCCTGGTTCTAGATGATTCATTATCAGCAGTTGATGCAAAAACGGAAGAAGCAATACTTTCCTCTTTAAGGAAGAATCGTGAGGGGAAAACAACCATCATTACTTCTCATCGTTTAAGTGCCATCCAGCACGCAAATCTAATCTTAGTTCTAGATAATGGCAGGATTATAGAAAGAGGAACGCATGAAGAATTGATGGCAAGTGATGGCTGGTATAAGGAAATGTATTTACGTCAGCAGCTAGAGGAGTTGGTCGAGCATGGTGGACATTAAAATAGATGAAACAGCACAGCTGACTGAAAAAGAACAAAAACGTGTTTTGTATCGTCTGCTTTCCTATACGAAACCACATAAAAAGGAATTAATTCTAGCATTCAGTCTTCTCGTGTTAACAACATTAGGAGAGTTAGCATCTCCTATTCTCGTTAAAATCTTTATTGATGATTACTTAACACCAGGAAATTTAGTGTTTCAGCCTTTGTTGATCCTTGGGGTAAGCTATCTTGGAATTCAAATTGTAAAATCAGTCCTGTTATTTTTTCAATTAGTAAAGTTTCAGGAGATTGCCTTAAAGATTATCCAGCAGCTGCGGGTTGATATCTTTTCAAAGGTTCAATCACTAGGACTTAAATATTTTGATCAAACACCGGCAGGAAGTATCGTTTCCAGGATTACGAACGATACCGAAGCGATTAAAGATATGTTTGTTACCGTACTTTCAACCTTTATCCAAAGCGGATTTTTACTGACGGGTATTTTCATTACCATGTTTATTTTGGATGTAAAGTTGGCGTTGTTCTGTCTGATTTTTATACCACTAATTCTACTGGTCATGAGTTTATACCGTAAATTTAGTTCCCGTTTTTATTTGGATATGCGTGAAAGACTCAGCCAATTAAATGCGAAGCTAAGTGAATCTCTGCAGGGAATGAGTATTATCCAGGTATTCCGTCAGGAAAAGAGACTTCGCAAAGAGTTTGAAGACATCAATGAAAAGCACTATAACTCCGGTATGAAAAATATTAAGATTGACGGATTACTGTTGCGGCCTGCTGTTGACTTGATTTTTATTTTAGGATTAATCATCGTCTTAAATTATTTTGGGATTACCTCATTGGACAGTCCAGTTGAAATTGGTGTGCTTTACGCCTTTGTCAATTACCTGGAGCGTTTCTTTGAACCCGTCAATAATATGATGATGAGATTATCGTTGTATCAGCAAGCGATTGTGGCTGGGGCACGTGTTTTTAGAATATTGGATAAACAAGAATTGGCACCGGCACAAAGTGAAAAAAGTGCTCTATCGATTGAAGAGGGAAGAATTGAATTTAAGAATTTAACTTTTTCTTACGATGGACAGCGGGATGTGTTAAAAAATATATCCTTTACGGCTAACCCTGGGGAAACCGTGGCACTCGTCGGGCATACGGGAAGTGGAAAAAGTTCGATTATTAATCTATTAATGAGATTTTATGAATATGAAAATGGTGATATCTTAATAGATGGTAAATCCATTCGAGATTTCTCTAAGGAAGAATTACGCGATAAAATGGGGCTTGTACTCCAAGATCCGTTTTTATTTTACGGAACCGTAAGAGAAAATATTACGCTTCATAATCATCACCTAACGGATGAGCAAGTAGAGGAAGCAGCGAAATTTGTTCAGGCACATACGTTTATCGAAAAGCTGGAAGATACCTATAATCATAAAGTAGTGGAAAGGGGATCTACTTTTTCGAGTGGACAGCGGCAATTGATTGCCTTTGCAAGGACGATTGCAGCGAATCCAAAGATACTGGTCCTCGATGAAGCAACCGCTAATATTGATACCGAAACAGAAGAAGCCATTCAAACGGCTCTTGCAAAAATGAGGAAGGGGCGGACGACTATCGCCATTGCCCATCGGTTATCGACGATTCAGGACGCTAACTTAATTCTCGTCCTCCACCAAGGTGAAATTGTAGAAAGAGGAACGCATCAAGAGCTGTTGGCGCTTGGCGGGCTATATCATAAAATGTTCCTATTACAAAATGGAGCTGTTGAACGTTTAGAGGATGTTATGCATTAAATAAGAAAAAATCCTGGCAATGTGCCAGGATTTTTCATCAGAGACTCGCCACTCGGCGGGTTTTCTTTATATACTTTCGATTATACTCATTTAAAAGGTGGTCTAATTCTTGGCTATAGCGAATAGCAATGGAGGAGGTCAAGCCGTTTGTAACCGCGACTTGTATTAATTCAGCACGCTTATTTTCTATTAGTTCAATAAGATCTTGTTTAATCATAGCCGTGGCCCTTTCCGGAGAAACTCCAATAATAGATAACAAAACATTGGCAGGAAATTCTCTACCAATGTTTTACTAGTATAACCTAAGATGGGAATAAATACAAAGATATTTGTAAATAATTATCCAACTAATTTAGGTATTTAATAGATTTATTGTCATTTTGTTGAAGGGGATTTTAATATATTGCCAGCGACACAAAATATTCATGTTAACCATTATCTTTTAGGGGTAAGTTTTGTTAAAATGAAGGAGTATCGACTATAGTGGGAGTGTTAATATGACTGACGTAAATATATTTTTGGCCTTGGGTGCTGGTTTTTTAAGTTTTATCTCACCATGCTGTTTACCGCTATACCCTGCATTTCTATCGTATATCACGGGGATGTCTGTAGGGGAGTTAAAAACTGAAAATGCCATGCTTCAAAAACGGAGTCTTCTACATACAATCTTTTTCCTTATAGGATTTTCGGCTATTTTCATCGCAATTGGTTTTGGAACTTCCTTTGTAGGAAGCTTCTTCCTCGAGTACAAAGATCTTATTCGTCAGCTTGGCGGAATATTTATTGTACTGTTTGGATTAATCATTGTGGGAGTATTCAAACCGGAGTTTTTGATGAAGGATCGTAAATTAGAATTTAAAAATCGACCTTCTGGCTTTTTTGGTTCAGCGCTTATTGGAATGGCCTTTGCTGCCGGCTGGACTCCATGTACAGGTCCAATTCTTTCGGCGGTTATTGCTTTAGCTGCAACAAATCCAGGTTCAGGAGTACTATACATGACTGCTTATTCTCTTGGGTTTGCCATTCCGTTTTTAATCTTATCATTCTTCGTCGGTCGGATGAAATGGATTCGCAAAAACAGTGGAAAGATTATGAAATTCGGTGGTTACATCATGATTGTAATGGGTATTGTCCTCTTTTTTGACTGGATGACAAAAATCATAGAGATTTTCTCAAGATTGTTTGGTGGATTTACAGGTTTCTAAAACATGAATCATATATTAAAATATGATATAGCTTTATTTTAAGAAAATAGGGGATGGAACCTATGAACTTCGTTGTTGTATCTTCAATCGGAGCTGTATTTATGGGGATTTTGGCTTTATTTGTCCGTATGAAGGCTGCTAAAAAACCTACAAATGCATTAAAAATTATCCTGCCGCCAGTCTTTATGTCGAGCGGGGCATTGATGTACGTGGTACCACAATTTCGGTTAACTGGTATGGAAATCATAGAGGTCGTCATTTTGGGAATGCTTTTTTCGATTCTGTTAATCAAAACATCTAAATTTGAAATTCGCGAAAACCAGATTTACTTAAAAAGATCTAAGGCTTTTATTTACATTTTAGTTGGATTGTTAATTGTGAGATTAGCTTTAAAATCAATCTTAAGTACAACCATTGACTTTGGAGAACTCAGCGGCATGTTCTTCCTGCTGGCATTTAGTATGATTGTTCCATGGCGGGTTGCGATGTATCTAGATTATAAAAAACTATATAGACAGCTTTATGGTCATCACTGAAGAAACGCTCAGGGCATAATATTCCTGAGCGTTTCTTTAATATCGATATCTTTTGATTTTATCAAACAAATACTGTACTCCATATAAAAGATAGGCTTTATAATGTAAGTAGACAAAAAACTGAATATGATTTAATCGGCCTAGACTAACGATTTTAAACTTCTTAAGAACATCAATGATAACGAACGCAAAGGCACCATCAGCAATTACATTAAGTAACACAAACTTCTTGAAGTTTCCGTTCGAGATTTTAAGGAGCCACATCGAAAGAGGAGCATAAGGACCCACACTAAAAGGAAGTTCATCCCTTATAAATGATTTGCGTTTATCGTAAAACTTCCACCATTTGCGCTGATGTCCATACAAATGATTGATGATTTCAAAAATAATAATAAAAACGCCAGAAAAAGAATACCGTTTAAAATCACGCTTTCCTATAAATAATAATGACAGCCACGGTATCAATATTAACAATAGATTAAATATCTTGTGCCTCTTTGTGGCCATGCGTTTTGCCATCTGTTTCACCCCAACCTACTAATTGACTCTCTTTTAAAGTATCCAAAATCATGAAAAAAAACCGCCAAAAATTGGACGGTTTAGAATAAATGCTCATAAGGAGCTACATCAATTCTATTTTCAAAAAGCTTTTTACGTAAAAATTTATGATCTCTTTTTGGTGTGGCTTGAATGTAGCCGCGGATTACAAGGTCTTCTGTAATTTTAGGTGCTTTCTCATTAAGCGCAATCTCGCCAATCTTACCTGCTATTTTGTGCCTAGCTACATCACGGAATAATTCAGGAACCGGGCTGACCAAATCTTCAAGAAGAGCTTTCTCTTCGTCACCCCAAAGGTGCCGAGATTCATTCACATAATATTCTTCCCAGTCCATAACCGATTTGCCATCGTCTTTTGGCATTCTTTTAAGGAATTTCCGAAACATAAAAAATCCGCCAATCGCCATGGCTCCGGCAAAGGCAAAGATCCATAATAAAATAAACCAAAGAAACCAACCTGTTAACTGCATTGTTTTCACCTACACGATACTATTTTCATCTATTTATTATAGTCTGTAATAAGGTGAAAAGACAAGTCATTGCCTTTTGTGTCAAGGAAAAGTAGAGCTCTAAGAAGATTTGTAAAAGTTGTCGGAAAAATGACAATGTCCCCAACACTATTGATTTATTACTATATTCCATTGTATTATAATTACAAAAGGTAGTTATCTTTTTTACAATAATAATTATGGGGCTGAATGGGGTACTGGTGTCCTCCACAGTCTTCAAAACTGCTTGAGACCTGCGTGCCAGGTCTGGTGGGTTCGATTCCCACGCAGTCCCGCCAATACTGACTTTTTTAGCGTTTTTATTATTATAAGTTCTCGTACACGGTCTAAATGGTGTTTTTTTACTAGACTGTTAAAGACGTTTAGCAAGACTGTGAAGAACATTTACTCTTAGTCGCCTATAAAAATTCATAGGAGGCTATTTTTTATGCATAAAATTATTCGTAAGTATAAGCGTATTCAAGGAAGTAGAAAGAGTACAAAAAGGTTTTAGATGAATTAACATTAGATGAATTGTTTGATAAGTTTATGACTTTTAAGAAGTCAGATGCATTGGAACCTTGAACTATATCAGAGTACTATATTTATTTTGATTATCTGAAAGAAGTATCTTTTAGAAAGGCTTCTTCCTCTTTATTATTACATATTATCATTTCCACTTTTTTAGTCTTTGGTGGGGATACTTGATGCAGTTTAACCGATGTCGGTTAAAGTCCTCTACCATCTATTTTCTCGTTTTCTAGTTTATTAGAATATTATTATTGTTAGTTAATTTAAAACAATTTATGGGTTGGTATAGCTTTAAATATTTGTTACCATTAAGTTTAAGGTGACTTTTGCTGTATTTTGTCTTTAATTAAAATAACAAAGTCCAATAGGGAGTGATTAGATGTCAATCAAAGTATTTATAGAATATAAAATAAAAAGAGAGGAGGAGGGATTCTATCGTTCATTTCTGCATGAGGTCCTGAAGTACCACCGAGATCAATGGGGAATCAGTGATTTTCAAATTTTTGAAGGTACTGACCAGCATAGTTTGTTTGTTGAAGAGTTTCATGTCGAAAATATAGAGCTATTCCAGAATTATAACGAGGAACGATTACAAGAAAAAAATCAATTGTGGAATAGACTTCACAATTGTATTGAAGGCGGAAGAGACAAAGTTCACATCTGGTCTTTTCAAAGTTTGGATATATCATAGAAAAGTGTTCTAAGAGTAAATGACGTTTTTTAAAAGTGTTTGGAATAGTTTAAATAACTTACTTCACTACATTTAGATCTTTCTTCAAATCAACAATTTTTGTAAAGCAAACCTTACAGAGTAATTTTTACAAGTTACTTATATTAGTTTAACACAACTCAGCAAGTGAGAGTGATATTGTTCCCTTCTCTTGGTTTTTACAATGTCAAATTAAATGGAAGAAGTGATGATGAATGTGCAATTGCAATGATGCTTTATACCATAAAAAACAGGATTAATATTAGCTAAAATTCTCCTTATTTATTCAGAACCTTCTGCTTATTAAGGTATTATAGTAACCCCTCTTTTCTTCTATCCATAAATTGAGTTCACAATGATCTCCCTAAACCTCTATCCCCTTTTCATTTAATTGTGTTTGAACAATCATTAACAAAAATGAACATTTCTATCTCTTTATTCAACACTAAAAGAATAGGTACGGAAACAATTGGTCCTTGCTTTGATGATTTCCTTTTTTATCTAAGGTTAAGATGATTTAGACTAGAACTAAAGTAGTTATTGGAAGTCATATCTCATTATATAAGAATGACTTCTTTTTCAAATTTCTAAAAAAGATAATTATAAAAATATGATTATTATTTTTAATCTTATTTAATTTATTGAATATAATTTCATATATAGAGAATATAGTCCTGATATGTGATACGAAAATATATGGAAAATAAAAAAAATATAAAATTTATTCTGAATATTGATAATATTGTATCAATGATATATAATCCTTTTAAAGCGTTTACAAAAATACTTTATTAACAAACCTTACATAAGTTATCACAACTAGAAACAGAACTTTTAAAATAATCTAATAATATTTCTCAATATAAGGGAGTGGTGTACCAATAAATAAAAATTTGTTAGTTTATTGCATCTATATTATTTAAGGATAGGAGGGTTCCATTGATCAGATTTGAAAATGTAACCAAAATGTACGGGGATGTTAAAACACTAACTGACATCAGCTTTGAAGTACAAAAAGGGGAGATTCTTTCTCTCATAGGACCAAGTGGATGCGGTAAAACAACAACTTTAAGGATGATCAATCGCTTGATTGAATTGTCGTCTGGCAAGATTTACATTGATGGCAGGGATATTTCAGAGATTGATCCCGTCGAATTACGACGAGGGATCGGATATGTTATTCAGCAAGTAGGTTTACTACCTCATTTGACCATCGGTAAAAATATAGGTCTCGTCCCTAAATTAAAGGGATGGAAAGAAGAACAATACAACCAGCGTATAAACGATCTTCTGGATATGGTTGGTTTAGATCCTCATGTTTTTCGAAACCGCTATCCAGCTGAATTAAGTGGTGGTCAACAACAAAGGGTTGGAGTTATTCGCGCTTTAGCTGCTGAACCACCTATCGTACTTATGGACGAACCGTTCAGCGCACTTGACCCGATTAGTCGAGATCAATTGCAGGATGATATTGCCCGTATCCAAAAGGAAATTCATAAGACAATTGTTTTTGTTACACATGATATGGATGAAGCACTAAAAATCTCTGACCGAATCGCAATTATGCATCATGGACGGATTGTTCAACTGAATACTCCAAAAGCGATTTTGGAACAACCGGTCAATGAATTTGTAAAAGATTTTATCGGTGAAAAGCGTTTAAATACCAAAAAGGAGTTATCTGAATCATTGGTTTCTCTCGAGGATGTAATGGTTACATACGAATACATTTCTCCTCATAACACTCTCCAGAATGCATGGTCATTTGCTAGGGCCGAGGGGTATGAGGTCCTCATGGTTGTCGACCAGAATGAACAGGTGCTGGGAATCATTACATTAGAGGATTTAAGTCATCATGTAAACACCCATCGAGTAAATGAGTCCGTTGAAGCCATTATGAATACCAAAGTTCCGGTAATGGATTGTACCCTTGGCTGGAAAGAGGCAGCTAAACATTTCTTAGATGAGAATGTAAAAGCAATAGTTATTGTGAAACAAAACAAGGTGATCGGGTTAGTAACTGAAAAAAGTATTATAAGAAGCTTAGCTAATCTTAAATCAGTTGCCTTATAAAAGGAGGGTATTAACCTATGGTAGATGCATGGAATTTAATGATTGAAACCGTCACTAATCGGTGGGATATGTTAATGACGTCGTTATGGCAGCACATTTACATCTCCATGGTATCTATGGTCATCGTATTGGTCATTTCCATTCCGTTAGGAATCTATTTAACAAGAAAAAAGAAGCTAGCTGAACCTGTAATTGGATTTACCGGAATTTTTCAAACTATTCCAAGTATTGCTCTGTTCGGATTTTTATTGCCCTTCGTCGGAATCGGAATCAAGCCGACGATCATTGCACTGGTCCTATATGCATTACTTCCTGTCGTACGAAACGTCTATACAGGGATTCTTGAAGTAAACCAATCTGTCGTTGACGCTGGTCGTGGGATGGGAATGACCAGTAAGCAAATTCTGTGGATGATCGAGATCCCTCTAGCATTGCCAATCATTATGGCTGGGATACGTACAGCTACCATTATGACTATTGGGGTAACGACAATTGCCGCGTTTGTTGGTGCTGGGGGACTAGGGGAAATTATCTTCCGTGGAGTATCCATGATGAGAACAGAACTAACACTTCTTGGTGCTATCCCAGCAGCGACATTAGCCATTTTAACGGACTTTCTTCTAAAAAAACTAGAAGTAAAAGTCACTCCTAAATCGATACAAAAGAAAAAAGAGAAAAAGAAGCGGCTTCACCTAGGAAGGAAACAAAAGCAAGTAGCCTAATCCCATTATCCAATAATCAAAAATGAAGAAATTAGCGATTATTAATATTCAAGGGGGTTTAATAGTGAAGAATCTATTTGTTTTCTGTGTATCGCTCTTTTTAATTTTCATGACAGCATGCTCCAGTAGTACAACTTCTAATAGTGAAGAGAATACAACAAAGATTACTATCGGAGGAAAAGTTTTTACAGAACAGGTTGTCCTTGTCAATATTATGGCTGAACTATTGAAGGATAGGACGGATCATGATATTAGCACTGAGGAGGGTTTGGGTTCATCCCAAGTGTTAATGCAGGCTATGTCAGACGATGACATCCAAATCTATGCAGACTACACAGGTACAGGTTACATCAATATTCTAAAAAATGAATTAAAACCAGAAGATACCGCTGACAGCATCTATAAAATGACGAAAGAAGGATATGAGAAGGAATACGGATTCACATGGTTGAAACCTATGAATTTTTCTAATACGTGGACGCTGATTATGAAAGAGGAAAAGGCAAAAGAGCTAAATATAAAAACGTTCTCTGATTTGGCCGTACATACAAAAAATTTGAGTATCGGTTCTGATGCCCAGTTTTTTGAAAGAGGAGACGGGTATGAAGGTGTGGTTGAAAAATATGGTTATGCCGATTTCAAAGAAACGAAGGAAATGGACATTGGCTTAGCATTCCAAGCACTTGATAAAGGACAAATCGATGTGCTAGTTGGTTATGCAACGGACGGTCGGATCCCAGCCTTGAACCTTGTCACTCTTAAAGATGACAAAGGATACTTCCCGCCATATTTTCCGGCACCAATCTTAAAAGAAGAATTTGCTGACAAACATCCTGAAGTAGTAGATGCCTTGAATGAATTAGCAGATAAACTGGATGAAAAAACAATCTCTGATTTGAATGCAAGAGTAGATGTTGAGAAAAAGGATCCTATTAGTGTTGCAAAACAATTTTTAAAGGAATCAGGACTAGTAAAATAAAGAACATAATTTGTTAAATTAGGAGGATTCTAGAATGAAAGTAATAGATTTATCTTTAACAATCGCTGAGGATATACTATATGCAGGATTTCCAAGGAGTTTGGTCTACGGGAAACCAGAATCTAGCACGAAGATATGGGAAGTGGCTTCTTTAAAAGAAAATAAGGTTCAGTCTCACAATTTTACTATGTGCACCCAGCATTTCACACATTATGATGCACCTGCTCATTTTTTGGAAGACGGTTTAAAGAATGATGAAGTCCCGATCGACTCCTTTGTAGGTGAGGCAGTAATGTTTGACATGATGCATAAAGAGCCTGGTTCCTATGTGACGGCAAGTGACCTTGAACATGCTGGAGTTGAAGTGAGGGAAGGAGATATTGCCATTATTCGAACAGGGTGGACAGACAAATCCTTCGGAACCTTACGATTTTGGCAGGAAATGATTGGATTGTCCACTTGTGCTGCCGAATGGCTCATCTCGAAAAAAATCAAGTCAGTTGCCGGAGATTTTATGCTATGTGATTCTCCTCTAAACCCTCCAGAAGATCGTAAATGGGAGAGTGACAACTGGAGTCCGAATCACTTTACATTTCTGACAAGGAATATCGTTATGTTAGAATGGCTAACAAACTTGCAGGCAATAACAGAAAAACGTTTCTTGTTTGGTTGTGTCCCAATCAAATTGAAGGGAACAGATGGAGCTCCTTGTCGGGCTTTTGCAATAGAAGGGGTGTTGAACCGAAAATATTCATAAAATAACGAGTTGGGCTGTATAGAAAGGAGAACTAGAGATGGCATCAGATTCAAATCGTACTTTAGAAAATGGGCTTGATATGTTATTTCAATTTACGGAGCAAAAGCCGGTATTGTCGGTCAAAGATATTGTTGCTGAATTGGATTTACCCAGAAGCACGGCATACCGTTTGTTGGAAACGTTGAAAAATAAAAAACTGATCCAGGAGAGCGGGCCAGGACGCTATCGTCTCGGTCTAAGTATCCTACAGTTAGCAAAAGTCGCTACAGTAGGCATGGAGTTGGTCACTTTAGCGCTCTCAGCAATGGAGGAACTTTCAAAAGAGACTGATGAAACGGTTATCCTAACAGGTCTTATCGATGATCGGGCGATTTGTATTGACCGAATTGAAAGTACTCAGCCAATCAAGTTAACTTTTGAACGTGGAAGGGTACAGCCGCTGCATGTTGGTGCTTCTGCAAAAATCCTTCTGGCCTTCTTGGATGAGGACAAGCAACGGGACATCATTGATAAGTTATGGAGAAATGGAATGATTGTTGACAGGAATGAGTACAAGAAAAGGTTATCTAATATAAAGGAAGAAGGTTTTGCCATTAGTAATGAAGAAATTGATTTAGGAGCCTGGGCTGTTGCAGTACCCATATTTGGGGTCTCTGGAAATATCTTGGCTGGCATTACAGTTGCTGGCCCAAAATTCCGAATTGATAATGAAAAAGAGAAGAGGATTATAGATAAGCTACAATTATTTGCAGATGAATTAAACGAAAAAATCAAGTTGATGGAGATTGATTCTATTTAAATGAAGCAGTTCAGTTTGTGTGCAGGAGGAACCGCAGATGTCCAAAAAGAAACAAGATATGAGATTTGCGCTGGATATTTTGGAAAGGGAAGCCAGAATTACAAGAGTACGGGGAGAGGTTGACCCAAAATTTGAACTACCTGCGGTGTTGGCACAAAGCCCCAACAGATCAGCAGTGATTTTTGAAAAAGTAAAAGGTTATTCTGTTCCTGTGGTAGGTAATTTGGTTGATCGAGAGAATTTTGCCCTTACATGTGGAATTGAATCGACTATAGAGGCATCACTTCAGTTTATTGACCATGGAATAACAAATCCAATCAAACCCGAATTGATAAAAAATGCTCCTTGTAGGGAAATCGTTATTACAGAGAATGTCGATGTGATGAAAACGATCCCTGTTACGACATTTTTTCAAAAGGAATCTGGCCCATATATCATGTCCGCAATTGTCGTAGCAAAGGACCCGGAAACTGGTAATCGAAATGTATCCATGAACCGATTACTGATCCTTGGCCCGGATCGATTGATGATCGGCATGTCTCCGAGTCATCATCTCCATCGCCTGTTGGAGAAGGCAACTGTATTGGGAAAAACTTTAGAGGTTTCTATTGCTATTGGTAATCATCCGGCTGTTTTGGTTGCAGCCAATGCATATGTGGATCTGGGATTTGATGAATTTTATATTGCCGGGGGTATGTTCGGTGAGCCACTAGAATTGTCTCCCGGTATAACAGTTGATGTGGAAGTTCCTGCCGGAGCCGAGTTTGTGATTGAAGCCGAATTCATACCAGGAGAATTACATGAAGAAGGGTTTGTATCGGAATTTCACGGGATGTATGTAGACTATGGGAAAAGTCCCGTTCTTCAGGTGAAGGGAATCACGCATCGTAAAGATCCTATTTTTCAAATCATTTTGCCTGGCAGGTACCATGAGCATTTCATTATAGGAGCGATGGCGATTGAAACAACAACTTTGCGCCATATCCGAGCAGCCGTTCCAAGGGTGAAAACTGCTTATATTACTGAAGGCGGAATGGGCCGCAGCCATTTGGTTACTTCACTATCCGATCCTCGACCGGGTGAAGGTCAAAAAGCGATTTTTGCTGCATTTGCTCATTGTAACTTGATCAAGCATGTTACGGTTGTTGATGAAGATATCAAAGTGGATGATCCTGTTGATGTCGAATGGGCGATTGCTGCTAGAATGCGAGCCGAACGGGATATCATGATAATACCTGGTGTACGAACGGACCGGGCAGATGCATTGGTTAAGGAAGGAACAGTATCAAAGGTAGGAATTATTGCATTACGTGAACCTACTGCATTACCAAAAGCCGAGATTCCACATGAGATAATGGAAAAAGTGAAAAGTGAGTGGGGACGTTATAAGGTACAAGTGGGGGATAAAAATGTTAACAGAAGCTTTTCCTACATCAAATGAACCGGTGTTACTCACCGGAGAAACACTGACCTTGGCTGAAGTGAACAGGGTGGCATTTAATCGTACCAAGGTCGCAATTGATCAAAAGGCAATGGAACGTGTGATCATGGATCGTAGATTAGTAGAGAAGCTTGCAACGCTAGATATACCTATTTACGGAGTGACCACAGGGGTGGGGGCAAATCGTACAGTGAAGATCCAATCCGATGACATCAATCATTTTCAAAGTAGGATTTTGTTGAGCCATTGCATTGGTATTGGTCCCTATCTTCCTGAGGAAGTAGTTAGGGCAGTAATGGTATCGAGAGCAAATGCTTTGGCAAAAGGCGGGAGTGGAGTTCAGCCAGAGATTCTTGAGTTGTACGTCAATCTGCTAAATTTTGAAATTCATCCTTTGACACCTTCAAGGGGTTCTGTTGGAATGGCAGATCTGGGGCCCATGGCAGAAATGGGCTTGGTCTTTATCGGGCAAGGAGAAGTAATGTATAAAGGGGAGCAGATAGCATCATCTCAAGCTTTGAAGTTAGCAGGGTTAAAGCCTATCACATTAGGTCCCAAAGACGGGTTGATCCTTTGTAGTCATAATTCTTTGACGATTGGACATGGCTCTCTTGTATTACAGCGTTGTGCCGCCTTGCTGGATCAAGTTGACCTCTCATATGCTCTTTCATTGGAAGGTTTCAGGGGCAACATCATGCCCCTCGATAGCACAGCAAATTTCTACCGACCTCATCCAGGTCAAATAGAATCGACCACTGATCTGCTGAAGTATTTGCAAGGCAGTTTCTTATGGGAAGTGGGAACGCAGCGAGCTGTACAAGACCCGTTAAGTTTTCGCTGCGCAGTACAGGTTCATGGGGCTTGCCGCGATGTCTTCCATTTTGTTGAGAAGGGGCTGGATATTGAATTGAATAGCATGAGTGATAATCCACTTTTATTACAGGATGAAGAAAAATTCATTTCCCATGGTCATTTTCACATTCAAACTATAGCCATGCGTTTTGATTTTCTAGGTATCCAACTTTCTTCATTGGCCAACCAAATACAGAACCGAATTCAGCGGCTTATGACCCCTGAGTTCAGCCAGTTGACAAAATTTTTAACGGTTCAGGAAGGGGTATCTAATGGGTTTAGCACATTACAAAAAACTTATACGGTTTTAGCAGCTGAGATTCGTCATCTTGCAAATCCGGGTTCTCTCGATGCTCTGCCAGTTGCCAACAGCATGGAAGATCAAGCTACTATGGCACCGTTTGTCATTCAGAAGACGGAACGGATCCTTGATAATTTGGAGTATATGATAGGGATTGAATTTATGGTAGCTGCACAAGCAGTCGATCTCCTTGGTCATCCACAGTTGGGAAAAGGAACTGAAATGGTATACCAATGTTTACGAAAATCAATTCCAAAACTTGAAGAAGATCGAATTCTTAAGGACGATATTGAAACCGCCAAGAAGTTGGTGGCTAGTGGTGAATTACTTAAAGCAGTTAGAAACGTTTTCGAAAGTACTCCTAATTCGGTTAGAGATGTTGACCAAATCACTAAGCGGTAACTTAAAATTTTTTTTGATAAATATTGAGACACTATTCCCAAAATATAAGAATTCCGTTAGGAATCTATTAAAATATGATAATTAAACAGGAGGTATAGGCCATGAGGTTGAAAGGTAAGGTTGCAATTATTACTGGAGGTACAAAGGGTATAGGTAAAGCTACCGTAGAACTTTTCATTGAAGAAGGGTCACACGTAGTAATCGGTGATGTGGATGATAATGGTGCCGAATTGGCTAAAGAGTTATCGACTCCAGAAACTCAATGCACTTTTATTCGAACAGATGTGACCAATGAAGAGGATATTAAGCACTTAGTGGACGAAACCGTAAAACAATACGGAAAACTAGATATCTTGTTCGCAAATGCAGGGATCGGCGAAGCAACGATGATTGAGCAAATGAGTTATCAAGACTGGCAAAGAGTAATTAATGTAAACATGAATTCCGTTTTCTTAAGCAATAAATATGCAATAGAAAAGATGCTTGAAACAGGAGGTGGGTCAATTATTAATAATGGGTCCGTACTAAGTTTTGTTGGTCAGGCATCTGTAATGGCTAATGCAGCGGCCAAGGGTGGTGTCGCCAATTTAACAAGGACATTGGGTGTTAACTACGCTTCAAAAGGGATTCGAGTCAATTCAGTGTGCCCTGGCTATACCTTATCTCCAATCATTACTTCTAAACCTCAAGTTTTCATTGATGGGCTTATAAAAAATCATCCGATTGGTAGATTAGCAGACCCGATAGAAATCGCAAAGGCTGTATTGTTCTTGGCTAGTGATGATGCATCCTTTGTGGTAGGAAGTAATCTTATCGTGGATGGCGGTTATACAGCGCAATAAGGATTTATTATAAAAATATAAAAATGGAGGATACTTTTTTATGAGAATTATCGATCTAACATTAACCATTGATCCAGAAACCAAATATCCTGGTTTTCCTAGAAGCAAAGTTTATGGTAAGCCGGAATCAGTGAACCAAATTACAAAAGTTGCTTCTGTAGAAGAAAATAAAGTATCTTCGCATGACGTATTGTTGTCAACCCAACATTTTACTCATTATGATGCACCATCTCATTATATTATCGGAGGATTAAATAACGATGAAGTTCCTCTAGACTGGTTAGTTGGAGAAGCTGTTGTATTTGATATGATGCACAAAAAAGCCGGGGAAATAGTAACTGCCGCTGACCTTGAAGCTACCGGAGTGCAAATGAAAAAGGGTGATATTGTGATCATCCGAACCGGGTGGACAGATAAGATGTTTGGCACTTTTGAATTCTGGGATCAAATGATCTATTTATCGACGGATGCGGCGGAATGGCTGATGGAACGAGGAATTAAGTCGTTAGTTCAGGATTTCATGACCTGTGATTCTCCACTGCACCCACCAGCTGGACGCGAATGGGGAACACCAAATTGGAGTCCTAATCATCTTACTTTCTTAGGGAATAATGTTTGTTTAATTGAGTGGTGCACCAATTTGGGTGAAATTAAAGAAGAAAGAGTATTTCTTGCATGTGCTCCAATCAAACTTAAAGGAACTGAAGGGGCTCCATGTCGAGTATTTGCAGTCGAAGGCTTGATTAATAATAACTATTAACTTAGTGAATCTCAGGAAGGAATTCTTGAGATTCGCAATCTATTTTAATAATTCACAGCGAAAAGCAGGGGAGGAAATTTGATGAAAATAGTGGTCGGCATATCAGGTGCGAGCGGTGCAATTTACGGAATAAGAACTTTAGAGATACTGAGACATTTAGGTATAGAAAGCCATGTAGTGATCAGCGATGCAGCGAAGCAAACTATCCAACATGAGACCCCTTATCAGATAAAAGATATTCTTGATTTAGTTACCCATTCTTACGATCAAAAAGATATTGGTGCTGCCATTTCAAGTGGTTCTTTTAAAGTAGATGGAATGATCGTCGCTCCATGTTCCATTAAAACTTTATCAGCGATTGCTAACAGTTATAATGACGAACTTATCACTCGAGCAGCAGATGTCCAGCTAAAGGAAAGAAGAAAGCTTGTTCTTCTAGTCAGGGAAACGCCATTAAATCTTAGTCATTTGAATCATATGACTTTAATCACTCAAATGGGCGGGGTGATCCTTCCTCCTGTGCCTTCTTTCTATCACTTACCGAAATCAGTTGATGATATTGTTAACCATACTGTTGGTAAAGCACTCGATCAATTTGGAGTGGATGCTCATCTTTTTGATAGGTGGAAGGGATTGGAGCAGTCGTATACGCTCAAAGTTTAGGGATAAGCAATCTTATTTCTATTAGGAAGGAATAGTAAAATGGGTTTAGCGAAAAAAGCAATGAACTCTTCTAAAATAATGAATTCTCTTCCACTGCAGCTTGAGATGGAGTCTTCCTTAAAACGGGGATATCTACGAGGGATCTGTTTAACTCTTATTTTAGCAATTTTAGCCAGGAGTTTGGTACAAATACCCTATTTTTCTATACTGGGTGCCATGGTTATCTCTATCCTATTAGGAATAACTTGGAGAGGAATCATGGGGATACCACAAGATGCAGACATTGGTATCACATTTTCAAGCAAATTTTTACTCCGATTTGGAATTATAATAATGGGATTACGGTTAAATCTCTCGGATATAGCAGCAATCGGGTGGAAAGTACTCCTGATTAATGCCATTCTAATTACATTTACGATAGTTGTTATAACTCTATTGGGAAAATGGTTCAAGATGGAATCACATATATCAGTCCTGACTGCAGTCGGTACCGCAGTTTGTGGAGCTGCGGCAATTTTAGCAGTTGCTCCGTTAATTCAATCGAAAAAAGAGCATACAGCAATTGCTGTCGCCACAATAGCCATTATGGGAACAGTTGGTACAATTATCTACACCATGTTATATCCTATTCTTCCCATAGATTCATATTTTTACGGTTTATGGTCTGGCTCAACGTTACACGAATTAGCCCATGTCCTTGCAGCTGCACAGGTTGGCGGTGAAGAGAGCAGCGAAATTGGAATAATAGTAAAACTTGGAAGAGTGGCCATGCTTGTCCCAGTAGCTCTCACCCTTGGATATATTTATGGTAATAAAGAAAAAAAGGAAAATAATAGCGGTTGGAGTAGATTACCCATTCCATGGTTTATAATTGGGTTTTTGTTGATGAGCGTGATTAATACTTTAGGGCTGGTTTCACAAGGGATAATCCAATGGACAATGGTTCTCAGTGTATTTTTGCTTTCAATGGCAATGGCAGGTTTAGGTCTAGGCGTAGATATTAAATCTATGAAAAAATATGGTGGAAAGTCTTTAATGATTTGCTTGATAGGTTCAGTGGCCTTATCGTTATTAGGCCCATTGTTATTAAAAATATCGGAATAATCTAAAAACAAAGGAGCCTGAATATGCAGAACGAGCAAAACAATTATGATGTAGTGATTAAAGGGAATGTTGTACTACCAACTGAGGTTTTGTATGATGCCAGCCTAGCAGTTAAAGACGGCAAAATAGTGGGTATTTTTAAGGAAGATATCAAAGTGAGAGGGAAAGAAAATATTGATGCCCACGGTCACTATGTGCTTCCAGGTGCGATTGATGCCCATGTTCATTGTTATAGCTCTTTAGATGAGGGGTTTACGACAGCAAGTCGATCTGCAGCAGCAGGCGGAGTCACGACGATTATTGAAATGCCTTATGATGCAACCGGTATGGTTTGTACGGAAGAATTATTTTTACAAAAAAAAGAGCGGCTAGACAAAGAAACCATAGTTGATATGGCAATGCTGGCTACTATTCAAAAGAAAAAAGGGTTAGATCAGATACCTTTAATGGCAAAAGCGGGTGCATGCGGATTTAAGGTTTCTATGTTTAACACAGATTCATTCCGCTTCCCACGGATTGATGATGGGGAGCTATACGAAGCTTTTCATAAATTCGCTGAAACAGGATGTCCAGTCGGTGTTCATGCTGAAACAGATGAAATTGTTCAAAAGTTTATTGAAAAATATCGGGAAGAAGGTGATGATCCGAGGTCCCACTGCTGGAGCAGACCAAAAATTAGTGAATCAACAGCTGCCTTGAAAGTAATGGAAATGGCCCATTGGTCTGGAGTAAAACTGCACATTTATCATTGTACTTTCCCTCACATTTTTGAATTGGTAAATTATTATCGGTCTAAAGGAACACGAGTAACTGCTGAAACCTGTACCCATTATCTAGCTTTTGATGAGAATGATATGCTTTCACTTAAAGCGAAAGGGAAAATTAATCCTCCTTTGCGTTCTCGAAATGATAGGGAAGAGTTGTGGAAACAAATGTCGCTAGGTATGATTGATATCGTTACATCTGACCATGCCCCCTGGTTAATTGAAAGAAAAACTCATCCTAACATTTTTGATAATGCTTCTGGCACTCCTGGTGTTGAAACCTTATTACCTTACTTATACAGCGAAGGTGTTGCAAAAGGTAGAATTACGATCCTGCAACTAGCCAAGCTGTTAAGTGAAAAGCCAGCTTCGATATTTGGTTTAGACTATTGTAAGGGAACTATCGAAAAAGGTAAGGATGCCGATTTCGTCATTATCGATCCTAAAGCCAATTGGATTATAGATGAAAAAAATCTGCATTCTAGTGCAAGGTGGAGCCCGTATCATGGAATGAAAATGCAGGGTCGTATAACACATACACTGGTTCGCGGAAACGTGGTTTATAACGGAATGGTAGTTGGTCAACCGGGAGAAGGGAAATTTGTTCCGGCTAAACATAGAGTTCTTGAGTCAAAATGTGAAAATTTATTGGTCTAGGATTAAAAACATTGAGAGGAGTATTTAGTATGAAGACGTATACAATAACACCGAACATTGAAAGAATTCAGGCGGATATTGAGAAACTTGCAACATTCGTAGATCCGGAAAAACCGGGGTGGACTAGAAGGCCATTTACTCCTTGGTATTTCCAAGGAAGGGAGTGGCTGAAAAATCAAATGCTTGCCATTGGAATGGAAGTGGAAGTCGACTCAGCATCAAATCTAATTGGAAGAATTCAAGGAACCAATCCTCAACTTCCTCCAATTATAATTGGCTCTCATACGGATACTGTTACCGGAGGAGGTAGATTCGACGGGATCATAGGAGTAATTGGAGGATTAGAGATTGCTAGAATGCTGAAGGAATTGGGTATAACCCTAAGACATTCTCTTGAAATTGTGGATTTTACGGCTGAAGAACCGAGCGAATTTGGAATTTCAACAATCGGCAGCCGGGGCATGGTAGATAATTTATCCGAAGAGATGCTAATAAGAAGGGACCCTTCGGGATTAGCATTAAGAGAAGGAATCCTGATGGCAGGTGGCAAACCCGACGAGATTAATAGCTATGCAAGAAGGCGAGGTGATGTTGCTTTATACTTGGAGATGCATATAGAGCAAGGTCCAGTTTTAGAACAAACAAAGAATAAGTTAGGTGTAGTAACGGGGATTGTTGGTATTCATCGCTACCGCGTTATTGTTGATGGGAAGCCCAACCATGCTGGAACAACTCCTATGAATATGCGCTTTGATGCATTCACTGGGGCAGCCCAAATCGCACTGGAACTGGAGTCCTTATGTCAGAAAGAATATAGGGAACCAATTGTTGGAACGGTGGGGAAGCTTAATGTAGAACCGAACGCATCCAATGTCATCCCTGGGAAAGTCATTTTTGATTTAGAAGTACGATCGTTAGATACTGCTATTCTAGAACAAATTATAAAAGAATTTAAGAAAAAGTCTACTAATATTGCTGATTATAGGGGATTAACCGTTCATTTTGACTGCCTGTCTAAATCAGAACCCATCCTTGTTGCTCCCGAAATCCAAAACGTTCTTGAAGCGGCTTGTAAAGAAACAGGCAGTACCATTTTAATGCCGAGTGGTGCAGGACACGATGCAAACCAATTAGCGAAAATTACTCCAATTGGAATGATTTTTGTTCCGAGCAAAGATGGAAGGAGTCATTGCCCAGAGGAATGGACTTCTTATAACGATGTTGCTTTAGGCATAGAAGCAATTGCAAGGGCTCTCTTATCATTTGATCAATTAAATGAATTGGTTGTATAAAGTCGGGATTTACTCTTGGTCTATATAAACCTACTCTAATAATAAAGGAGGATATAAATATATGAAAAGTTCGGTGAAACTATCTTCCAACACGCAGGAAGAGTTAGCGATTCAAACAATTTGGAGTCGGTATCAATGGTTTATTGTAATCTCACTTTTTTTAGCAATGGTAATTGCCTATTTGGATAGAATTAATTTCTCCATTGTAATGCCAGTTCTAATAAAAGAATACAATTTAAATCCTTCAACTGGAGGGATACTTCTCTCAATATTTAATTGGTCATTGGCTTTTTTCTATCTATTCACAGGACCTCTTATTGATCGATTCCATTCAAGTAGAATGTTACCGGTGGGAGTAGGTTTATGGTCTACAGCAACGATTTTAACAGGGCTTACTAGTAGTATTCCTTTCTTAGGAGTTATGCGTGGATTATTGGGAGCAGGAGAAGCAACACTTATTCCATCCGCATCAAAAATAATTTCTGAAGTTTTCAAAAAAGAAGATCGTGGAAAAGTAGTCGGATTATATTTTTCTGGTACAAAAGTTGGGGTAACACTAGGGGCTCCTTTGGCATCAATGATTTTGGTTGCTTTCGGCTGGCAAGCAGTTTTCTATATTACAGGTGCTATTAGCTTTTTATGGTTAATTCTGTGGCTTCCATTTTACCGAAAAAACAAGGAAGTTATTCCTCCAGAGGTACCTGAAGAGGAAGAAAAACAAACCCCAATTAGCTGGTTTTCCTTACTAAAGAATCGATCAGTTTGGGCATTGATATTAGGACAAGCTGGATATCTTTATGTTTACTTTGTGTTCATCACTTGGGTACCAAGCTATCTAGTTCTTGAACTAAAGATGGGTTTCTTAAAAACAGGATTTCTTTCTATGGTTCCTTTTCTATTGGCGGTTGTTATGGGGATTTCTTCCGGTTGGGCAGCAGATTGGTGGATTAGGAATGGAGGTAATTTATCGTTCGTAAGAAAGACCTTCATAGGTTGTGGATTTGCTTTATCGACAATTTTTATTATCATCTCTGCATACTCACCATCTGCTAATCTAACAGTCTTGTTTCTTATACTTTCAATGGGAGCACTTGGTATAACATCACCAAATATTAATGCACTTCCAATGGATATTGCCTCACGACGTGTCGTTTCATCGGTATCGTCACTCCAGAATTTTGGAGGAAACATCGGTGGCGCGTTTGCACCTGCTCTCACTGGAATCCTATATGCTTGGAGCGGTAGTTTTCAATCTTCCTTAATTCTAACAGGTGTGATTGCAATGGTTCTGGGAATTGGTTCCCATATTTTTTTACTAGGTAAGATTGATAAAAGTGTTGGTATTAATCTAAATAGTTGAGAATAATAAGAGGTTGCTTGAATTTTCTAAAAACTTTATTTGTATTCCTAAATATACCAAGTTTTTAGTATAGTCAGTGACATCTTCGACGGAAAACTGAAAATCTATTATATCCCGATATCTATTGCAATGTGCTCATTTTATTACTAGATTTTTTAGTACTGCACTGCTTTCACCGCTATTACTGTGTGAGGTTATTTAATTTACGGGGTTGCGAAACTAGGTTGAATTCACTGAATACGATGTGAGAAGGAGGATTATGTATCTCTAAAAAGTGGTGCCCTTTGTATCCAATCTGCCCTGTTCCTGTTATAGGGAGCAGGTTTTTTATCTTTTTTAGAAAAGTTAAAATCAATATTTTTAAGTATATTAAAGGTTATAAGATCAAGAAAAGAATATTATCTTAATGCAATTCTATTATAAGGATAGGTGAAAAGGTATGAATAATATTGTAACAGCAAAAGTGGAAGATTCAGCGGAAATTCTTTCTTTGCAAAAATTGGCCTATGTTAGTCAAGCAGAATTAGCTGGCGATTATTCGATCCAACCTTTGACACAAACATTGGCTGAGTTAGAAAAAGAGTTTGAAAATAATTTAATTTTAATATATATGCATGATGGCAATATTATTGGCTCTGTAAGGGGATATGAAAGAGATGGAACCTGCCATATTAGTAAATTAATGGTCCATCCAGAATTTCAAAATAGAGGCATTGGCAAGGAATTGATGAGAAAAATAGAAAGTATGTTTATTGACGTTCGATTTGAATTGTTCACGGGAAGTCAAAGTACAAAAAATATTTCCTTTTATGAAAAATTAGGGTATAGGGGATATAAAAAAGGAAAGTTAGACAGAGAAGAAACGGTTTTTATTTTTATGGAAAAATCTGCTCTTCACCATAAATCCAAAATATAGTTAACCAACGAATAGAATAGTGATAAGAGGTCTAACATTGGGGGGGGATTTAATCTTGTTACTTGTCCGGGAATTTAAAAAATTGGAGTATTTTTCAAATGTTGCTAATCTTGTAGCAGGAGAAAAAGGGCTTAACAATCAAATTAGCAATATCACAGATATGGAAGCTCCAGATTTCCCCAATTGGGTTAGCGGGGGTGAATTTGTTCTTAGCACATTTTTTTCTATAAAAGATGATCTGGATGTTCAAGTCAAGATTATTAGACAGTTAACAACGAAAGGAATTGGCGCCTTAGGGATTAAAGTAAATCGGTATATTGAAACGATCCATCCAACAGTACTTCAAGAAGCAGATAAACTTTCCCTTCCCGTATTTTCTATTTCTAGAGAGGCTAAATTTCGAGACTTAATGAAGGATATATCAGCTGAATTAATTCATCGTCAAAATGAATCTCATAGAGAAACGGGAATATTTCAGGATAAAATCATGACGCTTTCATTTAAAGTGTATTCCTTGAAACATTATGCCAAGAAATTGAAAATCATGTTGGAGTTAGTAAAGGTAAAGTAGAGGGAGCAGAGGATGAATATATTATGATTTTTGCTCCGTTAGAGGATTGCCAAGACTGCATTTTTGAAGTTGGAAATAATATTAAAATACCATTTACGAAGTAGTATCGAGCCTCCTTGATCGTTTAGTACATAATTATATTCAACGTATAATTAGCCTCCGACATTTCCTAGCAGGAGGCTCATTCGTTAGTGCTATATTTATTGATTTTTCTCAGTTCTCTCAAGTCTTGCTCGGTAGCGATGAGCCAAGCGACTCGATGCTGCCGCTGCAATAGCCCCTACTAAATCGTCCAAAAAACAATTTACCTTTCCAGTCGATTTATCATTCAAAAGACTTAGTACTCCTTCTTTAAGCTTATCTATGTAGCCGTAATTCGTAAAGCCGATGCTTCCGTACAAATTCAAAATCGATAATGCTAACGTTTCATCTACTCCATACAGGCTTTCATCAGTTTTGAGCATTTGCTGCAATGGAAATGACAATCCTTCCTTTTCAGTCAGCATATCAAGCTCAATTCCTGTTAGCAATGCATTTTGAACTTCTCTTTTTTTGAGTACATGTTCAATACTTTCAATACACATCTCCATTGTAAGATCTGGAATATACGGCTTTTGCAAAAACATGGTAAGCTTAGCAATATCATTAATTTTCACACCTCTGTTATTTAGCGCCTCTAAAGCATGTGCCTCTACAACAGAACTACGTATAAACGAATATTCCATTCTATACCTCCTTAAGACATAGTTTTATAACTCTGTCTTATTATCATTCTGATGTAAGACTTTATACGTTGCTTAGCCAAAACAGTGCCTCAAGAGGAAAGTAAAAAGGGAGTTTAGATTTCCCAGGTCTTCAAAGGTGATTTTAAAGTCACGACCGCAAAAGTCGCTTCTTTGACAGTTGAGGATTTGCCATGGGGAATGGCTAACCCACCTTCAAACCCTGTCGGGGAAAGCTTCCCTCTGTCCATAACGGCCTTATAAAATTGTTCTTCTGTATCTAATTTTTTAAGCACCTGTTGGCTTTCAATATTCACATTGTCACAATTACGATACGAAGGAATTCCGTGCGTGCGATAGTGAAAGACTCTCCGATGACATCGAGGATTTAGTAGGAACAGGTCGCTGGATCGACCCTTGCATACCCAATCGTTGGGGATGGTGGCCTGTTAATTTTTCAGAAGGTTCCCATCTGGAATGGGACGTTCCAACTGTGATGGATGGATTTGGGATGGGATCCATTTTAAACATCGCGTAGATAGTCCTGATCAAGGTCTGCTTTGTTTATGTATTTTTTCGGATATTGGTCCCCTGGGTGGCGGGACATTAGTGGCAGAGGGCTCACATAAAGTGATAGCCCGATACTTAGCTGTGCAGCAAAATGGTGTCACTCTCGAGGATGGAATCCAAGCGGTGAATAGAGCTCATGAATGGTTTGGGCATGCTTACAGGTCAAGAAGGGACATCTTCTTTAATCAAGGATACGAACCGAATTGATTATTTTATGAATGAAACCGTTAAGGTTGATGGGGCAAACCTTAGAGTAGTAGAAACGACTGCAGAAGCAGGAGATGTCTTCCTTTGTCATCCTTTTCTCTATCATGCATCCTCTCAAAATCATTCAGGAATTCCTCGTTTTATGTGCAATCGGACAACTCCGTTAGGGGAGAGATTAAACTTAAGAAGATAAATGATAAAGACTATTCACCTCTGGAATTTAGTATACGAAAGGCCTTGTAAACTCAGGAAAAAGCCCGATTATGTGGTATCCTATCCATTAAATCGGGCTATTTTTCCGTATTTGAAGTCTTTTACCCTATTATACTAAAGTAACACTACTCAGCCGTATATCGAAAACGGAATTTCGGATGGTACTTTTCCACCAGATAAACTGTTGCCTTCTGAGAGAACCTTTGATACTTAAAAATGACCTAAAATAACACATTTCCTCTAACTTCAAAACTTCTTGTTGTGTGATTCTAACATAAGTACTTTTCGATTAATAAGAAATTTCCGGGTTACCTAATGTGTTTTGAGATATTTCATGAGATTAAGGGGGAAGTCTTTGATACTGTAGATTTTATGAAACGAAAATCTAAAGATATAAGGTATACTTAATACAAGTGGATTAGACATTAATACTAGTGATTAAATTTAGAAAATACTAGTGACCTTTCTTAATAAAACTGATTTGAACTTAATTTGGTGAGGATTAAACTGTACTAGGCGTTCAGGAAGATAATCAAAAAAGGACGTCCAGTCTTCAAAACTGCTTGAGACCTGCGTGCCAGGTCTGGTGAGTTCGATTCTCAAGCAGCCCTGCCAACCTTGATATATAAGGATTTTTGAGCTTTTTTTGAAGATAAAGAGGAATATTTTAGTGTAGAAAATTTTAAAAGTATCTAATTTGGTCACAAAGGATAATTGTTTATAATATTAATATGATTATTTTATTAGCTGCTCAAATTGTCGAGCAGCTTCTTTTTGCATATTTGGTAAAACGTGCGTGTATGTGTCCATTGTAATACCTATTGTTGAATGGCCTAATCTAGTGATTCATGTAAAACATTAGCGTCCTTAGCTAGGAAAGAAAAAACGACAAAATTAATAAATCGGTTCAAATACTGTTTGTCCATATTCCGTGGATTCAAAATCTTACTTACATGAGGGCAGCAATACCGAACGAGCTGAAAACCCTAAATCCAAAGATTGAAAGATCAATGTAAATCATGGAGGTCTTTTAAGTTGGGTAAATAATAGATAAGGTAAGGATTTCAAAAAGATACAACATTTATACAATTATTGGTACAATAAGAAAGAATGTTCACTTAGATGAACAATAAATACATGGCTTCCTATAAAGGAAAAGCATTACATATATAGACTTACCAGTTGCTTCTTTAGATGATATTTGAACCATAGTTTGATTTGAGATTAGAAACATAGGAAAGGTAGATCTTTATGAGAGTGTTACGGAATAAGGAACCATTTTATATTCAAGTAAAAAATGAATTAAAAGAACGGATTATAAAAGGAGAATATCCAATAAATTCGTTAATCCCACCTGAACCTGTTTTAGAAAATGAGTTTGGTGTAAGTAAAATAACGATACGCAAAGCTGTGGAACAATTGGCAATTGAGGGATACGTGGAAAAACATAGCGGTATCGGTACGAAAGTGTTAGATAATCGAGCAATCTCGAAATTATCAAAGGGCCAGGGATTTTCTGAGTATTTATTATCCACAGGATATACCTTAAAGAAGGGAAACGTAACTATCTCTAAAGTTGATGTATCAGACCATCCAATCTTATCCAACTTTTTTGAAAGAGAGTACTATTGCATTGAGCGTTTATATACGTTAAATGATGAACCTTATATTCATTTTACACACTATATACCCGGTCGATTTTCACTTTCGTTAGATCCTGAAATGTTTAAAGATTCTTTATATGAAATCTTGTATAAAAAGGGAGTTTACTTTAATCGGTTTCAAGATGAATTTGGTGTAGAAACTCCAAATGATAAAATTGCTAATTTGCTAAATATCGAATCGAAACCACTATTTCAAAGATCTCGTTATTCTTACGATATCAATGAACAATTAATCGAATATTCGATCGGATACTATAATACAGATATTCATAAATATGTTGTAAATTTAAATGTATAGAAAATGAAAGCTATAAAAAGCTAAGTTACACAATATAAGTTCTTAGCTTTTTATATTTTTTTAACTTTCCTGTTTTTAGTTAAGATCCATATACAGTTACTTGATAGGAGATAGGTGATAAAACATGTTTCTTGTTCTTTAATTTTTTCAATGGATTTTCTCTTCGATGTTATAAATATCTGACTTTTTACAACTCCTATAAGATAACTCTCCTTTAATTTCCTTTTCCATTGTTACTGTAACCATTTTTATTAATTAATTAATTAATTGCTTTATCGAATCAAGTATGAATGCAGAACAGTTATAAAAAATGGAATATTTTACATTTAAATTCAAACAACAAACATTATAACGTTATATTTACTTTATTGATTTTCTATGTTATCTTAACGTTATAACCAACTCAACCTTATTGTATCAACAAACATTATAACGTTATGCTGTTACGAAGTTTTTTTACTACACCAGCCTTGTTGGAGAAAACAATAAGGCTGCAGCAATAAATTGTAAGCGTGTTTAAATAGAGTACGGAAAAGGTGAAATGAAATGAAGGACTTCGTATTGAGTCATGTAAAGCGAGTAAATGGAGAAGAGATCGATATTGTCATTGAAGGTGGTAAAATTGCTGAGGTGTCTAAGGCTGGGTATGGACGTGGAAAACATGTTTTAGATTACTCAGGTGTTTATGTATCGAGTGGTTGGATTGATTTACATGTCCATGCATTTCCTCAATTTGATCCCTATGGTGATGAAATCGATGAAATAGGAGTAAAGCAAGGTGTAACGACAATCGTGGATGCGGGAAGCTGCGGAGCGGACCGAATTGCGGATTTGGTAGCAAGTAGAGAAAGAGCTAAAACTAACTTATATGCATTTTTGAATATTTCACGTATTGGTTTAAAAAGAGTGGATGAATTATCCAATTTAGAATGGATAGATAAAGGAAAGGTTGTACAAGCAGTAAATGATTATAAAGAGGTAATCGTTGGATTAAAGGCGCGAATTAGTAAAAGCGTTGTTTGTGAAAGCGGTATTGAACCTTTAAGGATCGCACGTGCTCTTTCTAGTGAAACATCATTGCCGTTAATGGTTCACATCGGTTCTGGTCCGCCAAATATCGATGAAATTATTCCACTCTTGGAAAAAAAAGATGTCATTACCCATTATCTCAATGGGAAACAAAATAATCTTTTCGATGCAAATGGGATTCCCCTTCAAGTGTTGAAGGATGCGATTGAACGCGGTGTGCATTTGGATGTTGGTCATGGTACTGCAAGCTTCTCATTTAAAGTTGCTGAAGCAGCAAAACGCCACCACATCGGTTTAAATACAATCAGTACAGATATATATCGAAGGAACCGAATGAGAGGTCCTGTATATAGCATGGCGAATGTACTTACAAAATTTCTAACCTTAGAATATTCGCTGGAAGAGGTGATCGCAGCGGTTACTACAAATGCAGCTGACTGGCTTGAAAAACCAGAACTAGGTCGCATAGAGGTTGGGGACGTTGCTAATATAACTCTTTTTACAGTTGAAAATAAACCGATTACCCTCATTGATTCCGAAGGAGAAAAGCGAGTAGCAGATAGAAGAATAGAAACAAAAGGAGTGGTTGCAAATGGTGAGTTCATTGAATGCTAAATATGGGCTTAAACGTGTTATTAATGCAAGTGGACGAATGAGTATCTTAGGAGTATCAGCTCCAACTGATACTGTTATGGATGCGATGAAACAAGGTGGACAAAATTATGTTGAGATTGCAGATTTAGTCGATAAAGCAGGTGATTACGTAGCACGCATTCTAGGTTCAGAGGCAGCAGTCATCGTTAACTCGGCATCAAGCGGTATTGCACTTTCTGTTGCTGCAATTGTGACACAGGGGAATCGCCGTAAAAGTGAACGTCTGCACCAAGAGGATATTCCTAAAAATGAAATCATCATGCTAAAAGGTCACAACGTACAATACGGAGCACCTGTTGAAACGATGATTTATTTAGGCGGTGGAAAGCTTGTTGAAGTTGGCTACGCCAATGAAGGCAGAGCAGAACATATTGAGGATGCGATTTCTGAAAACACAGCAGCCATCCTTTACGTCAAATCACACCATACGGTCCAAAAAAATATGATTTCTGTTGAGGAAGCATGGGAGATTGCTCAACGTCATAATGTGCCACTCATTGTGGATGCTGCAGCAGAAGAAGATATTCAAAAGTATGTGAAATACTCAGACCTAGCAATCTACAGCGGTTCAAAGGCCATTGAAGGTCCGACTTCAGGGATTATTGGCGGTAAACGAAACTATATTGAGTGGGTAAAAGTACAATTACATTGTGTTGGACGCAGTATGAAAGTCGGCAAAGAAACAACCTTTGGACTACTTCAAGCTCTCGATGAATACGGCGCAAAAGAAGATAAAAGCGAACAAGAAAAAGAAACATTACAAGCATTAATACCATTGAATGAACTTGAAGGCGTCAAAGTGACGATTGTTCAGGATGAAGCGGGTCGAGCGATATTCCGTGCACGCATTCAACTTGATCCAAAACAAACAAATATAACTGCAAAAGAAGTTGTGACTGGGTTGAAAAATGGTGAAATTGCTATCTACACACGAGATTACGGTGTCAGACAAGGCTATTTCGATATCGATCCACGTCCGCTACAAGGTGATGATATTTATGTCATCAAATCTAAAATCAATGAATTACTAGGGGGAAACTAAGATGTCAAACATTACAAAACGTTTTTATAAAGACCGTGTCGCATTAAATGTATTAGCAAATAGTGTAGAGAATGCCAAAGAGGTATTCGAAGCGGCAGAAGGATATGTATTAGTCGGAGTTCTTTCAAAAGACTACCCAACGGTAGAAGAAGCAGTAGCAGCTATGAAAGAATATGGAAAAGAAATTGATGAGGCAGTATCGATTGGATTAGGCGCTGGTGATAATCGTCAAGCTGCTGTAGTAGCAGAGATTGCGAAATACTACCCAGGCAGCCATATTAACCAAGTATTTCCTGCCGTAGGCGCAACGCGTGCTAATCTGAGTGAAAAAAATAGTTGGATTAATAGTTTAGTTTCTCCGACAGGACGCGTTGGATATGTGAATGTTTCAACAGGGCCAGTGAGTGCTGCGCAGGACGAGCATGCGATTGTACCAATTAAAACTGCGATTGCGCTTGTACGTGATATGGGAGGTAATGCATTGAAATACTTCCCAATGCAAGGATTGAGTCGTGAAGACGAGTTCCGTGCTGTTGCACAAGCTTGTGGGGAAGAAGGATTCGCATTAGAGCCAACTGGTGGTATCGACAAAGAGAATTTTGAAGCAATCTTGCGCATTGCCTTAGAAGCTAACGTGCCACAAGTCATTCCTCACGTGTATTCATCGATTATCGACAAAGAAACAGGAAAAACAAATGTCGAAGATGTTCGCGAATTACTTGAAACGATGAAGAAATTGGTTGATCACCATGGGTAAACAGATTACAGCATTTGGGGAGGTTATGATGCGCTTGCAAGTGCCGGGATATGAGCTCCTGTCACAAGCCAGCACATTAAATTATTCTTTTTCAGGTACGGGAGTGAATGTAACCGCAGCTCTTGCACGCTTTGGACATACAGGATACCTCGTGTCCACATTGCCAGCTAATGCAGTTGGTGATGCGGCCGTATCGTATCTTCAAAAACTAGGAGTTACAACATCGTTTATTATGCGAGACGGGAATTACGTGGGAATGTATTTTTTAGAAAATGGATTCGGTGCGCGGCCTAGCCGCGTTACCTATTCCAATCGACTTGAGAGCAGCTTCAATACAGCATCTGAAGGAACGTATGATTTTCAAGACATTGCAAAGAAAATGGATGTTGTCCATTTTTGCGGAATCACGCTAGCGATGAATGATTCTGTCCGTTCCCACATGAAAACATTCGCTAATACTGTCAAAAAAAATGGCGGTACTGTTGTTTTTGACTGCAACTACCGTCCGTCCCTCTGGGGTGAAGATGGATATGAAAAAGCGAAATCGCATTATGAAGAAATGCTGCATTTGGCGGATATCGTCATGATGAATGAAAAAGACGCAATGTTTGTCCTCGGTATGAAAACAGAGAAAGAAGACCGCCAAGAACAGCTCATGGATCTGATTCCAGCCGTTGCGGAAAAATACAAAATCTCTGTCGCAGCAGGTACGCACCGTTCAATCAATGGTGACAATACACATTCGTTGCGTGGTTTTATCTTTAAGAATCAAACCTTCACATTTTCAAAAACACTTACGTTTTCTGTCTATGACAGAATAGGTGCTGGGGATGCCTATACGAGTGGTATTGTACATGGTGAAGTGGAGGGATTTTCACCAGAGAAGACAGTTGAGTTTGCCGCAACAGCAGGAATGCTTGCGCATACAATTGTAGGCGATACTCCCATGTCATCTGAGAGTGATATACTCCGGGCGATGACAGAATCGGTGGGCGATGTAGAAAGATAGAAGATTTTATGTCAAAAAAAGAAACACCTGTTATTAAAAAAATCACGTTATTCCTAAGATGAAACGGGTGGTGTGATCAATGCAGTGAAGAAGATGCAATACGGACCTGCCAATTTATGTAATGAATTAGGATAACTAAGAAGTAGCGAGAAATGGATTTAAACCCTTTTCTCGCAAGGGTTTTGAAAACGTTTACTGTATAGGGAGAAGGGGGAAGGAATATGGAATTGTATTTATTATCGGTTACAATGCTATCGATTGTGATTGTCATTTTAGGAGTAGCATGGTGGAAATGGCATGCGTTCATTAGTTTAACCGTCGCGAGTTTGTTCTTAGCGATTATGTCAGGATTATCGATGGATAAAATCGTTAGTGCCTATGAAACAGGAGTTGGGAGCGTCTTAGGTCATTTAGTTGGGATCTTAGCGTTAGGTACTATTTTAGGAAAGTTGATGTCAGATTCAGGTGCTGGAATGCAAGTGGCAGATTTCTTCATTCGAATCTTTGGTGTAAAGAAATTGCCTTGGGCAATGTTACTGTCAGGCTTTATTATTGGAATCCCGGTATTTTTTGACGTAGGGATTGTAATGTTATTACCTCTAGTGATTTCAATTTATAGAACGACGAAACAAAACATATTATTAATCGCTTTACCTGTACTTGCCGGGTTATCCATTGTACACGGGCTTGTACCTCCACATCCAGGGGCAATGACTGCTATAGGAATCTATAATGCCAATATAGGAAAAGTGCTAGTCTACTCACTCATCATTGCGTTGCCAGCAGCCATCATCGCAGGACCAGTGTTTGCAAAGTGGGTGAATAATCGCGTTATTCCTGAAGGAGAGCCAGAGCTAATCCGTGTAAGTACGACGTCACAAAAATTACCAAGTACAGGAATTTCATTCTTTATTATCTTATTGCCTGTAATATTAATGGTATTATCGGTTGTTGCACCGTTTATCTCACTACCAAGTGGCTTGATGAAATTCTTAATATTTATTGGTAATCCAGTAATTGCACTTCTAATTTCTTGTTTTGCAGCATTTTACTTCCTTGGATTTCGCCAAGGTATGGATAAAAATTTCATTAAGAAGTTATCAGACGAATGTTTACTGCCAGTTGGTTCAATTATTTTAATCATAGGTGCCGGCGGTGGATTTAAGCAAATCCTTATTGAGAGTGGTGTCGGTACAGCCATAGCTCAAATGTCCGAACTTATATCCTTATCCCCAATTGTTTTAGCGTTTATGGTAGCCGGATTAATTCGAATTGCAACAGGTTCAGCGACGGTCGCATTAACAACAGCAGCTGGAATTGTTGCACCAATTATTGAACACATGTCAGGTGTGAACTTGGAATTGCTCGTTATCGCAACAGGTGCGGGGTCGCTAATGTTCTCACACGTAAATGATGCTGGTTTCTGGATGGTAAAAGAATACCTGGGCTTAACAGTCAAAGAAACATTTAAAACGTGGACGGTATTGGAAACATTACTTTCATTTATTGCTTTTGGAACCGTTTTACTGTTTGATATGTTTTTTTAAAATCAAAACTCCTTCTACAGAATGGTAGAG
Organism: Neobacillus sp. NPDC093182; assembly: GCF_044754045.1. Classification (NCBI taxonomy): domain Bacteria; kingdom Bacillati; phylum Bacillota; class Bacilli; order Caryophanales; family Bacillaceae; genus Neobacillus; species Neobacillus sp. NPDC093182. Next base: position 55,730 of record NZ_JBIVOI010000009.1, on the reverse strand, counting down.
GGAGTTTATGCAATATAATCCAAATTTTTAAGGATGTTTATATGAGATCGATTGAACCTAAATGCTATTTGATAAAATAAAACCAAACTTACAATAAAAAGGTGATTAGGAGGATTGAATATGACTTGGTTAAAAGATGTAATTGGAACTGAAAAGGCGATTATTGCAATGTGTCATTTATTACCGCTGCCGGGAGATCCTTATTTTAGTAAAGAAAAAGGGATGGAGTATGTTGTAGAAATGGCAAGGAAGGATTTGCAGGCTCTTCAAGAGGGCGGTGTGGATGCAGTTATGTTTTCAAACGAGTTTAGCATGCCGTATCTGACAAATGTAAAAACGGAAACTGTTGCTGCTATGGCTCGTATTATTGGGGAGTTAATGTCAGATATTAGAGTACCATTTGGTGTAAATGTATTATGGGATGCAAAAAAATCACTGGATTTGGCTGCTGCAACAGGGGCGAAGTTTGTCAGAGAAATTTTCACAGGTGTATATGCTAGTGATTTTGGGACATGGAATACAAATGTAGGTGAAACCATTAGACATCAGTATAGAATTGGTGCTGAAGATGTAAAGCTGTTGTTTAACATTGTACCAGAAGCCGCTAAATATTTAGCTGATCGGGATATTGAAAGTATTGCTAAGTCAACGGTGTTTAACAATCAACCTGATGCTTTATGTGTATCTGGTCTAACAGCAGGTTCACAAACCAATGCACAGTTATTAAGACGCGTAAAAGATATAGTTCCTGAAACAGTTGTTTTGGCGAACACTGGAGTAACACTTAAAAACCTTGAAGAACAACTATTAATTGCTGACGGAGCAGTTGTTGGAACTACTTTTAAATATGATGGAAAATTTGAGAATCATGTTGATGCTAGACGTGTAAAAGAATTTATGGAGAATGTGAAGAGTTTTCGTAATACGCATTAAGTTTGTTGGTGGAATAAGCAAGGTGATTGAAAAAAATAAGAAATATTTGTATCAAAACCAAACAATATTTTCATAATGAATCTGTTAAAATGACAAAGCATACCCAGCATTGAGAGGGTTAAGGTGACAGGTTTAATTATGATTTTCTTAACTAGTAGTGACAAATGGAAGAAGAGGAAGTTTGCATAAACCTCCTCAATTATTCGTTCAATCCTATCAATCAAACAAGGTAACTGGTGACAATTTGGTCACGAATTAGGATATTTTTATATTTTATTAGATAAAATTAAATGATATATGACTTGTTAAAAAGTACATTAAATCAAGACTTTATGACATTATATTAATCTAGATGAAATCAAAAGAGATACCTTCCCTTTAACTTTATAACTGCTTGAGACCTGCGTGCCAGGTATGGTGGGTTCGATTCCCACGCAGTCCCGCCAACTCAATAATACAAGGATTCTAGGGAATTCTTTCTTACATAGACCAGAGGGCACTCTGGTCTTTCTTTGTTTGGCGGTGCCAAGTGGTGCAATTTCATATATGTAATCATCAATCTTTGATATCTTTTAATATTATTGTTTAAGGGGCTTTGGCAATTTCTTTGGTCCCTTTTGGTATCATTGGATATATTATAAAAATCGATAAGAAGATCTTATAATCTATAAAAATTTAACCCCCATTTCATTTGAAATGGGGGTTGCACGAGATTAGTTTACTGTAAAGGTTGCATGTGTGACGGCATCATATCCACCGCCGTAGAAATATACGAACTTATACGTTTTGCCTGACTGATATCGACCTGGATATGAATTCTTACTTGGATCATAAGTAACTCTATATGTTCCATTAGTTACTGTTGTATACTCCCACCAAATGGCTGGTACATTCCCTGGATTTTCACTAACTTCATATAATCCAATCCAGTCACCTTGTGGAACTCTTGCGTTTTCTACCAAAACATCAACTGTTTCGGTGGTTCCAGTTAATGTGTTTTTAGACAGAGTAATTGTGATATCCTTTATTTCACCATCAATTGTTTTTCCTAAAACCTTTAATGCATTTTGACTTTGGTTCCCAAATGCATCTAGTGCAAATACGTTGATCTCATATAATGTATTCGGCTGTAATCCATCAATTTGTAATGTAAGCGGATTAGGAATCGGGTCTTTATAAAATTCCGAGAATGCAAGGAATTCTTTCACTTTTTGTCCTTTCGACGAATCGGTGATCTCTACCTTATAATCATGAACCAGCAAGTCATCCTTCGCTTGAGTAAACATAACGGCAAGGCTTGTTGGTGTTGTGAGTTCGTGATTAATCGAAATTAACGCATCCTTTGTGAAAAATGGAGCCTTTTTATCTCGATCTTCTGTATAGATAAATTCATTTTTGTTAGCAGGTAAGGTGATTTCAAAAGGTTCAGCTGTCCAATTATTGTTATGAATATCCCGTCGCTTCAGTAATACCTTGTTATTGTACACTTCAACGATGAGTGCCTGGTTAAGGATGTCCGCTCCTTCCGGCACTTCCCCTTGTATTCTTCCAGCATCGAGCCACAAATAAGCACCCGTGGAGGTTCCGGTGGATGTAAAGTCCTTTTGATGGATGATTTTAGGGTCATCTAGTGGATAGTGGGTGTGACCAGAAAACGAAATCACCTGTGGATAGGCGGCCAATGTATTGTAGAATAAATCCCTATTTTTTGCAAAGCCCCATTCACTTCCATAAACCGTTCCCATAATCGGCTGATGATGGAACACAAAAATCGGTTTGTTCGGATCATCCTGTGCTGCCTGCTTTAACTGTTCGGCTAACCAATTAATTTGAGTTACTGAAAAAGTACCTTCTGTTAGACCATCTTCTGTTCCAAGGATGATAAAATGGTAACCTTTAATTACTTTGTGAAAGTAAATCGATTCCATCCCTGACCTTTCAAGGAATCGTTTTTGAGCTTCTGAAACCGAAAGCCCATTCCAATAATCATGGTTTCCGATGGCAATCAAGGAAACCGCATGTTTTTGTTTTTTTGCATTATAAGTTGAGAAAAACTTATCATATTCTTCCGTGTAACCATTATCAGTTAAATCTCCTACTACCACAAATGCATCCTGCTTTGGGACTAGTAGATTTAATTGATCTAATGTTGTTTTAAATTTTTCTAATGTTTGATTACTGTTTTTATTCATATGTACATCACTAATGACTGGAAATACAAGCTTTGGCTTTACTTTTTTGGATTCAATGATGGAAGAGTTAGACGCAGCGCTCACAGGCAGGCTCGTCAATGAGCCTACTAAAGATGCCCCCATCGCAGCTCCAACAACCATCGTAGTTTTCTGCAAAAAGGCACGTCGATCCATTCCCTCACTTAATACATTCTGAGTTTTTAAGTCTTCATCTTTTACCTTGATGTCTTTCATTTTTCCTAATCCCTCCTGCTTAAACCTAATAGTAGATTATATATTCTACTCTTTGAACATTACTAAAAAATCATGTAGCCGATGTTAAAGAGGCGTTTAATTTATGTAAATTTTGCACCAACTTTTGAACTAATTAATATCTAATATTCTCGTGTACGGATCGAGATTTTCTGGTTCACATTAAGTAATTTTGGGGTATTTTCACATTGTTAGAGATTGGTATACAAAAAGACTGATATTTCAAAAAAATTACGTTATTTTTACATAATTCTTCAATTTCTTTAACAAAACGTTGGTAGGCTTTATTGAGAAGACCTTACATTTTGAAACGGAAGGGAGAAGTATTAATAGTTGAATAAATAGATAGTGTAAGGCTTGAATAATAAACAATGGAGGATGAGTTTAATGAACATGCGAAAGTCTAATCTGCTGTTTTTCGTTGTCATCTTATTTCTCAGCTCTTTGCCGCTGAATATGATAAATGTTAGCGCAGAAGAAACCACACGGCAAAGTTTAGACATTAAGAAGACCCTTGTGGAACCGATGATTGACGGGAAGTTGAATGAAGAGATGTGGTCCGTCAACGAGCCATTAGAAGTACAATTTGGTGAAGGTAATTTTAAAGATTCGAAGTTTGGAATGTTATGGGATCATACATATCTTTATATTGGAGTTACGGTAGAAGATGATGAATTTGTGTATGACGGCGAAGGAAACTGGTTTCAACAAGATAATATTAGTATGTTCTTCGATCCTTCCCTCCATCAGTCCTCTCCATTTGTAGAAAATGATATGCAAATGGGTCTCGTCTATCAACCAGATACGACAACCCCAAAGTTCTATTTTGGTGCAGCATCAAACCATAAGAATAAAGCTGAAAATGATATCCTTCGTGCCATTGAAACCACTGAAACAGGATGGACAGCGGAGGTAGCGATTCCATGGGAGATGCTAGCGTTTGATCCTGTTCTTTCTAAACAATTGGGCTTTGAAATGACTGTCACTCACCGAGATGACAAGACCGATGCCCCTTTTAGTGCATGGAGTGCCTACAATTCTAGTTCTTTTTGGAATGATACTAGAGGATATGGCACCATTGTTCTGAATGAAGAAACGGTGAATGGTAAAGAAAATAATCTTATTCTAGATGAAAATTTTGATAGCTATGAAAATGGCCAATTACCGGACGGCTGGACTTCACATATTAATTCTGGCGGTCGCGGGTTTGGAATTGTTAAAGATGGTCAGGATGGAGAAATGGCCTATGATGGAAACGTATCAGGCTATTCAGCGGCAGCCTTGGCGCCAGTCAGGTGGGATCACTATATTGTGGAAGCCGATGTATCCTTTGACAAAGTGATAAATAGTGCCAGATGGGCTTCATTAGTCGTTAGAGCATCGGATAATGGATTAAATCAATACAATCAAATGGCAGTTAGACAAAACGGTAGCTATGAATTTGCCTATCGGACACCTACAAACGCATGGTCTGTTCCTGTGGCAGGAAAATGGACACAACCCCTTGCTTTAGGTAAAGACTATACGTTGAAAATTCGAATTGTCGATAATAATGTGAAAGAATACATTAAAGCCGCAAATGATGAGGAATTTACACTTTTAACAGATACCCGTCTTGATAGTAGTATTCTTAAACGTGGAAAAGTAGGATTCCGAGCAGACCAAAGTAAAGTAGCGTTTGATAACTTGAAAGTAACAAGAGTTACTGCGGAAAGCATCTCTATGGACATACCAGCAGAATTGGAATCGTTGACAGGGCCGATTGATCATACTTATGAAGTTACGTATTCTGATGGGATGAAAGAAGCGGTACCAAATGAAAAGGTGAAGCTATACTCTTCTGATGAGGCAGTGATCAAAGTAATCGAAGGACAACTCTACCCGTTGAACGTGGGTACAGCAACAGTGAAGGCAGTCTATCAAAATGCAGTAGTAAAAAAAGAGATTACGGTTACTCCCTCAAGCAGTGGTGTTGAGGTTACGTCGTTAAAGCATGAAGAAGGTTATATTTTAGGAACGAGTGGAATCTCTATTCCAATGAATAGTATTTTCTTACAGTCCTCTTTTAATGATTTAACAGAAGGGCAAATCACAGGTGATCAAGTCACATGGTCTTCAGACAGTGACGCCCTTGAAATTTCAGAAGGTTCCATTACACCAAAGCAAGATGGGATTTATACTTTAACAGGTACAAAAGACGCAGGTTCTACTAATGTCCTTTTAGTTGTAAAGGGAGCAGAGGATGAAGAATATGTCCTCTATGAGGAAAATTTTGATAGTCTTTCAGAAGGGAGCATTCCAGAAAACTGGACAAAACTTGACGGTACAACGAATAGTCAAATCGGTGTGAAGGCAGGGGCCTTTGAAATCGATGGAAGAGGAAATGGTTATAACGGTACAGGTATTCTTTTACCAGAATACTTAGGGATGTTTGGCAATTATAAAATTGAAGCAGACATGACTCATTTGGCTGCCAATGATAGCGGCCGCTGGAATTCGATCATGTATAGAGTTCAGAATAACACTTATCCGTTTTATCAAATGGCGGTTCGTCAAAATGCCACAGCTTCTAACGGTGTGGAATTTGCCGAAAGAACGCCGGCCAATGCATGGAATGTTCCTGAAAAAAATGGATATAGTGAGGCCATCCGCGCGGATAAAATGTATCGTTATACCGTGGTTACTTATGGAAACAGGGTTCAAGAATGGATTAATGATGATTTACTGATTGATACAGATTTGGCAACCGCTTATTCAAAAGGAAGAATCGGGTTTCAAGCAGCAGGCAGTTTAACGAAGGTGGATAACATCAAGGTAACGCTTCAAACAGAAGAATTGCCTAAGATTGTCCGACCTGGTGAGAATTTCGTGAATGTAGCAGAACCAGACACAAGCATCGCGCTTGCTCCGACGGTTGTAACAGAAGTAAACTCTAGTGAAGATTTAAACTCGTTAATGAAGGGAGATCTTCCGGCTACTGCTATTTTCGATGTGAATAGTAATCTGAAGGTTACCGATGCTTCAGGAAATGTGATCGCAGACCTTTCAGATGTTATTGACAAATTGGATCAGAAAATCATCCCAGCTTTTACATTAACTGAAGAAGCAACGATCGCACCTTTGACTCAATATCTTAAGAGAATTAATTTGGAGGACGCTTTTGTTCTTTCTGATAATCCGGAATTGGTGAAAAAGGCAAGAGAAGCCTATCCAATGATTCGCGGGATTATTGAGTATCATGTTTCAGGTGAATGGACTGAAGAAGAATTAATGAATTTCCGAAGAACAACAAATAGTAATCTAGCGAAAATCATTCTTTTGCCAGAAAGTGCAGCAAGCATCGAGAATATTTCATATCTACAAAGAAAATTAATGACCGTTTGGGTAAAAGAGGATAGCAGTAAAGAGTCAACGAATGTAGATTTTCACCGCATCATTACAGCAGGTCCGAATGGAATCGTTACTGACCAGTATGAATCGGCCCTAGATGCATTGGAATTTTACAATGAAAATACTACAATTGTCCGTACACCTTATATGCTTGCGCACCGTGGAATCCCGGGGCTTGCACCAGAAAATACATTAGAAGGTGCGATCCTTGCCTATGAAAAAGGTGCCACACATATCGAAAATGATATTTATTTAACAAAAGATGGTCATATTGTCATTTTGCATGATGGAACCCTTGACCGAACAACAAATGGAACAGGATATATCGAAAACTATACGCTTGCGGAATTAAAACAATTACTCGCCAATGATCAGTTCCCAGAGCAGTATCCGTCTGCAAGAATTCCTACGCTACGAGAATTTTTTGAAGAATTTAAAGGCAAAGATGTCGACCATGTTGTAGAAATCAAAAGTAGTAATCCGGTAATTGTTGATAAATTGATAGAGCTTATTGTAGAAATGGGAGTAGAGAATCAAGTATCAGTTATTTCGTTTAATGCCGCTCAATTACAATTACTTGCTGAAAAAATGCCAGGCATGACGATCGGTTATTTAACTGGTGGTTTTGCGAATGAAACAAATGTGAATCCTTCCTTGCGTTCGACATTGAATGTGATTCAAAATCTAAATTCTACTTTTAACACAAGCTATGATGGATTAGGCGTGAACTTTATGGATGCGGCCAAACACCGTGGTCTAACTTTCTGGCCTTGGACATACCGCAGCCAAGATTTATTTATTAACGCTTTTTTACTTGGAACGAACGGTTTAACAACCGACTATAATCATTGGGCTTCTGCTTGGGCATCCAGCATTTCTCCAACACAGACCGAGTATCAACTTACAGTAGGGGAAAGTAAGGAATTAACGGCTCAGATCGAAACCTATGACCGTCAAATGAAAGAGATTACTCCTGAAATTATATTGATAGATGGACAGGATTTAGTGACAGTTGATGGAAATATAGTGAACACCCAAAGGGAAGGTACCGTTCATGCGACGTTGCGTTATACCCAAACCTTAGCTGAAGGAAAATCATACGATCTTTATACGCATCCTATTACTATTCAAATTTCCGATCAAACAGCTCCTGAAACGACAGTAAGCCCGGTAGAAGACAGATGGTATAATTCAGATATAATACTAACACTTGAAGCTTCAGACGCAGGATCGGGTGTAGCCAAAACAGAGTATAAAGTGAATGCTGGAGACTGGTTAATGTACAACAAGGAGATTAACATCAGTGAGGAAGGAATCCATAAGGTTCAATATAGAAGCATTGATCATGCAGGCAATGTAGAAGAAATGAAATCAGTCGATGTAAAAATCGATAAATCAGGACCTGCACTAAACGTTTCTTTTAATCCATCCGTTATCACTAGTCGAAATCATGAGTTAGTACCAATTTCAGCATTGGTAGAAGCAATTGATTCTTTATCTGGTGTTGCTTCCTTTGAACTGGTATCTATTACTAGTAATCAACCTGTAAACGGAAAAGGGGATGGCAATACGGATCAGGATATACAAGAAGCCGAATGGGGTACATCTGATACAGAATTTTTATTACGAGCAGAAAGAAGTGGATCCGGAGATCGGGTTTATACGATAACGTATAAAGCAACAGATCTTGCTGGAAACACATTCACTTTTTCTAAAAATATAAAAGTAAAACACGATCGATCAAACAAATAAGCGATCAGGGATGAGATCATTTAACAAACTACTTTATATAGCTTGTACATTTTACAGTCTTTGATGTTTTTCCTAGTTTTTTGAAGGGCACTTAATGTATTCCTGAAAATTTAATAACTGTTTAAAGTTCGAGACGCTTTGGTTCAACCCCGACCAACTGTATCATAAGAAAAAATGAGTTCATTTTAAAACGGAAGAACACTCACAAATGTTGATATTACTATGTTTGTGGGTGTTTTTTGTTTTTTGGATTAAAATTTTTTAGTATATGAACATATAGGGCAAATCTTTCTCAATTTCACTAAACTCTAATATTAAGAGTTTTTGTAAAATAATCTTAACGTTAAATTTACAAGTTATTATAATCAACTTAACAATTTCGTTTTAGAATGTTTTTTGTAAGAAAGATTAAGACATTCAACTAGGGGGAACGACATTGTTAAACAAAAAGAAGTTTACTAGAAAGCTATTTCCAGTAGCTGTTCTTTCAACAGTCGCATTCGGAAGTTTAATGGGTGCTATATCACCTGCAGAGGCAAAACAGCCGGCTAATAATAATGCGGACATCAAAAATGTCATTGTCTTAATTGGTGATGGCATGGGAGTTTCTTATACGTCTGCTTATCGTTACTTAAAAAATGATCCTTCGACTAAAATCGCTGAAAAATCAGCATTTGATCAATACCTTGTTGGACAGCAAATGACATATCCGGAAGACCCTCAGCAAAATGTAACCGATTCTGCATCTGCTGCTACAGCGATGTCAGCAGGAATTAAAACATACAACGCTGCAATAGCAGTAGATAATGATGGTTCGGAAGTTAAAACAGTGCTTGAAGCGGCTAAAGAACAAGGGAAAGCAACAGGACTTGTTGCAACATCAGAGATTACACATGCAACTCCTGCTTCTTTTGGATCACATGACCATAGCCGTAAAAACATGAACTCGATTGCAGATGACTACTATGATGAAATGGTAAATGGAGAACATAAAGTCGATGTCATGTTTGGAGGAGGCGTAAGCAACTTCGTTCGTAATGATCGTAACTTAACAGAAGAATTCAAAAAAGATGGATACAGCTATGTAACAAATAAAGAGGAATTATTAAAAGATACGAATAAACAAGTACTTGGTTTATTCGCACCAGGTGGACTTCCAAAGATGATCGACCGTCCAGCTGAAACTCCTTCGCTTGAAGAAATGACAAACGCTGCAATTTCTCGCTTAAGTCAAGATAAAGATGGTTTCTTTCTAATGATCGAAGGTAGCCAAGTCGATTGGGCAGGACATGACAACGATATTGTCGGTGCCATGAGTGAAATGGAAGATTTTGAAAAGGCATATAAAGCAGCCATTGAGTTTGCGAAAAAGGACAAGCATACGCTAGTGGTTGCAACAGCTGACCATTCTACTGGAGGATATTCAATCGGTGCGGATGGTATCTATAACTGGTTCGCCGAGCCAATCAAAGCGGCTAAGCGTACACCTGACTTCATGGCAGAGGAAATCGCTAAAGGTGCAGGTGTTGAAGAAACATTGAAAAAGTATATTGATCAAAATATTCTTGCATTAACATCAGAAGAAATCCAATCTGTTGAGGCTGCGGCGGCTACAAAGAAAGTTGTCGATATTGACAATGCAATAGAAAATATCTTTAATAAGCGTTCACACACTGGCTGGACAACAGGCGGACATACAGGTGAAGACGTTCCTGTCTATGCATTTGGACCTTCAAGTGAAAAATTTGCCGGACAAATTGATAATACTGATATTGCGAAAAATGTCTTCGATGTTTTAAAATATGACATCAAAATCGAAGATAAATAAACGATTACAACCTAAATATCCCGTTGCTACACTTCATGGCAACGGGAACTTTTTTTGAAGATAAAATCATAGGGAGGAAACATCATGAAGCAATCTCTTAATCTCCTATTATTAATTTTATTGCTTGTTGGTTGTTCAGCAAATGCTGCTACTGGAAATAATGAAAAAAATACCGTTGTTAACACAAAAGCAGAAGAGACTTTAATAGAAACAAACAAGTCTGAGAATCAGGAAACGAATGAGAAGTATCAGCCCAATCCACAAGTAACGGACGACCAGTCTTTACTTAAAATTGGCCAAACCTATTCCGATTCAAAAGGTGAAGCCACTTTAAAAGCCATTAATCAAGTTAACCAAACATATAAAGTGGGACCAATCGAATTGACAGTAAAAGAGATGAAAATGATTCACTTGAGACCGGATTATAGTATGATTGATTATTTTCATGTGCTAACTCATGATGAGGAATTTGATTTTGTTAAAGTTTTCGTTGAAATCAAAAACACCTCTACTGAGAAAGTTAATTTTGCACCAATTGCGCTTCTTAAAACTAACTCAGGTGAAACATTTGATTGGGAAAAAGATATGTACCTTGAAGAATTAAACGGTGAAATTGCTGGGAATAGTACAAAGTCAGGTAACCTTGGCTTTATTGTCAATGCATCAGAGAGTGGAACGCATAATGATACAGATGCAAAAAACATTGAGTGGATTGAAATAACTACAAGCGATGTTTTTGGTAAAGGTGAAAAGAAAATCAACGAATCGGAAAAGATTAAAATTGAATTTTAACCTCCCGCTGCAAGGTCGGGGAGGTTCTGAGTTGAATAAGACGACATAAAAAAGATGATTTCATCATATCTCATCAATGAGGTTAAATAGGTGAAATCATGTTACGCAATGTTGGCAGAAGATTCATCTGGATTCTGATCCAAGTAGGTTCTGTACTACCTTTATTGATATGCCCTGTTTAAAAACATATGTGGTCAAAAATTACAAAGGCTGACTTGAATTTATAGTCAGCCTTTTTCTATATAGAGTTAGTATTATAGTGCATTTTTTTTATAACTAGATTACCTATTCATAATCCGTTTGAAAATATCATAAAGAATGTTTGCATTTATAGGAAACGTTTCTTTGTATTTGAAGTCAAACCGCGGATTTATCCTAAATTATGATGATAGTCCAATCCATCCTTGCGTTTTGAAATAACATAGGAGGAGTTAGCACACAGATCTTACGGTTGGTGGTGAAAAATTGAGGTTCCGGATATGGCGGTGGATGTGGCGGTTATGGATACGATTGCTTTTACTGCGGTAGTACATGTGCATTAATCGTAGTATTGTTGATACCTCATTTGATAGTGGGAGCGTCCTTCTTGTAATACATGGAACAAAGAAATGTGAATTAATAGGAACAAGGCTCCAGTTAAGGAGTCTTTTTTTTATCTGCATTCTCTGAAAATGGAGCGCAGTCCACTACTTCGATGGTGCTTTTTGTGGTGCCAGCAAGTACTGTATAGCCATCTCCGCCACCAGCCATATAGTTGTTCACTTTAATTTATTTAGTCTGATTCATTTCAACGGGGTTCCGTATGTTTTTGATTAATTGAGGCGATCAGACTTTTACAAAAAATTTACAAGGATTTTATTAATGTTTGGCCAATTCTATACGTAAGTAATATAAACAGGGAAGGAAGTGGAGTATGAGATATCAACGAACGTTTTTTATGATTAATGATTTGGTCATCGAAGTCAAGAAACCTGAAATAACGTTAAAAAAAATCAAAGTAACCAAAATTAAAATAGAAAATGAAGAATATAGAATGCTCCGAAAAAAATTCGATGAAGATTTATTCCATATAGAGAAAAAGCCTGATGGATGGTATATAACAGAAAAAGAGTAAGCACTCTGAATTGATAAATACCAGAATGTTTCAGCGTTTGGAATAAACTAACTCCTATACATTCTCGTAAAAGTTATATATTCTACCTGATTACGTTTCAGTTCGAAATGGACGGTTATTAACTGGGTCTTTAAGTTGTTACGAGGCTTTCGTTATAAAGGAGATTGCATAAACAAAAGCAATCGACTCAGCATTGGTCTGATCGATTGCTTTTTGAGTAAAAATAGTGATACAAAAAAGATTACAAATTAATTTTAATATACTTCGTCATCCCTCAATGATTCAGCACTTATACGTGTTTTTAAAGCGAACTATAAATAGCCGAGCGAAGCCGTGGATGATGGTAAGCCTCAAAGTTAGGCAGCATTTGCTGCATATACACAGCAGAAAGCTTTTCTTTTGGATCGATTAATACCCACGTGCCTGCTAAACCACACCAGCCGAATTCTCCAATTGAACTGTTACTGCCGCCTAAAGGCGGATCGATCATGACCCTGACACCCAAACCATAACCATATCCCTTCAGATACTCCCAATTATAGTACGGCAGTACCTCCTGTTGAAGATGATTGGTGGACATTAGTTCAATCGTCTTACTTCCTAAAATTTTGACGCCGTTAAGCTCTCCACCCTTCGCCAACATGTGGGCAAACCGACTATAGTCGCCTAATGTAGACAGCAAACCTCCGCCTCCACTTTCAAACTTGGCTTCTGGCTGATAATTCCCATCCATTAATGAATTTTGGGTTAACTCCCCATTTTCACTACGATTGTAAAGACTGCAAAGACGCTCTTTTTTCTCCTCGGGAATCTTGAAAAATGTGTCCTTCATTTCTAAAGGATCAAAAATTTCATCTTTTAAAAATTGTCCAAAGGATTTATATGACACGACTTCAATCAGTGCTCCCAGGACGTCATGGCTATAGCCATATTGCCATTGTGTCCCCGGTTCAAAGGCAAGTGGAATCTCGCTGAGCATTTGGGAGAGGGTTCTTGCATCTAAATTCTCAGAACCCTTGCCGGTATTAAAGTTATTAAGCGCCAGTTTAACCTGACGTTCGGTTTCATTTCCTTCCCCTCCATAGGTTAATCCAGAGGTCATCATGAAGAGATCTTTGACCCTGATTGATTTTGAAGAAGGTGTAATCAACAACTCTCCGTTTTTATTTCTATGGTAAACTTTTGGTTCTTTGAATTCCGGAAGATACTCTTCAAGAGGATCATTCAGTAAAAACAATCCCCGTTCATATAAAATAAGGGCAGCAACACACGTTACCAATTTGGTGTTTGAATAAATTCTATAAATCGTATCCGGTAAAATTGGTTTTTCCGTTTCAAGGTCGGCATACCCAATGTAATCTTCAAATACCGTTTTCCCTTGATAAGTAACGGAGCAGGCACATCCAGCCGGACCTCTTTCGACAAAGCTTTTTAATAATGGATGTAGTTTCTCAAATGATTTCAAACAGCTTCCCCTCCTTACGTAAAATCGACTAGCAGAAACGTAGATGATACTTCCATTTAACCATTTATTGCTATTTGTCACAAGATTCTATTATCTATTAATATATCAAGGAAAAGTCAAACTTTACCAAAGCCGTTTTTATAGAAAAGTAGTAAGGATTTCCCTTATTTTGTACTTGTTTTTTATGTTATTGTTTATAAATATTCAGAAAAAGTTGGTGTAACGATTGAGTAAAAAGAAACCAAAACGTAAAGCAAAGAAGAAGGAACCGATTACGTTCGGTACAGCACTAAAGCTATTTGGCTGTTTTCTCGCCGTATTGTTTTTAGGGTGGTATATGATGGTGGACCATTTGGATGGGGAAACTTTCCATGGAGTGGTGGAACTCCCCTTAAAGGAGAGCTATGCGAACCCGGTATCTGGTTTGGCATTGATACATTGGGTCATTGGAATTCCGAGTGTCATTGTTTTTCTACTATTATTGGGAAAGAGGAACATAAGTGAATTTATGACAACCTGTTTCTATAGTGTTCCTATTTTTTTAATGAGTTTGGGCTTTACGATTCAGTATATGGTTTTGTTAGTTAAAGTTGGTGCTGAATCCTTATGGTGGTGTTATGTTGTTGCAGCAGTCCTCGGCTTCCTGCTAGCTAATCTCTTAATCTATTTGGATAAAGGTAAAATACATATTGTTTTTATTGGACTGGGTACGGTGTTAATAGTCCTTAGCTGGATCCTATTAGTCATGGCGAACTCTGCAGATGGTCATTATATTATTATTTATAAGGATAAACTAAGAGGAAGTTTCTCGATTAAAACGATGGTCGGAACCTTTCAAACGATGGGAATTATGGTTTTCCTGCTTATGTATGGTTTTCTATTGAAGCTTCGATTTGGCGGGGAAGAGTAAGAGTCTCTTCCCGCACATAACTATTCAACCGTACAGTAGATTTCACTTGTACGGTTTTTTTAGTGCTTGCTCCCAGTGCTTTAATTTTGCTGAGTGCTGGGGGACAGGCAGGGATATTGATGGCTAGGTAAATGGGCTTTATTCAAGCTAATGCCTGCGTTTATAAGGAACATGCCTACCCATTAACGACTTTTCCGCCATTAACATGCAGAATTTGTCCAGAAACATAGGATGAATCTGAATGTGATGCTAGGTAGACATATGCAGGAGCAACCTCCTCTGGCTGTCCTGGGCGCTTCATCGGTGTATCCTGTCCAAATTCACTTACTTCTTCCGCAGTAAAAGTAGAAGGAATAAGTGGTGTCCAAATAGGTCCTGGGGCCACTCCATTTACCCTGATTCCTTTCTCGGCCAGCTGATGGGCAAGAGACCTTGTAAAGGTTGTAATCGCACCTTTTGTAGAAGAATAGTCAAGCAACTTTGGATGCCCTTGATAGGCAGTGATGGACGTTGTATTAATAATGGTACTTCCTGCCTTAAGGTGAGGTAACGCTGACCTTGTTAAATGGAACATAGAAAAAACATTTGTCCGGAATGTCTTTTCCAGTTGAGCTGAATCTATCTCCATAATACTTTCCTGGGGATGCTGTTCAGCCGCATTGTTCACAAGGATATCAAGACCGCCAAGCTCATCTATTGTTTGCTCTACAGCTTTTTTACAAAAGGATTCATCACCAATGTCTCCTGCAATTAATAGGCATCTTTGACCTTGCTCCTCAACCAGCTGTTTCGTTTCTTCGGCATCATTGCTTTCATTTAAATAAATAATGGAAACATTTGCTCCTTCCTTCGCGAAAGCTATTGCTACCGAACGTCCAATTCCACTGTCTCCTCCGGTAATGATTGCATTCTTTCCTTGAAGCTTGTTACTTCCTTTGTAGTTCGGATTTTCGCTTTCTGGAAGCGGCCTCATATCCTTCTCAATTCCTGGCTGCTGGTTTTGTTCTTGTGCAGGTAATTTGCTTGGGTACTTTTCATTGTTCATTTGATATTACCTCCATAAATTTGGGATGTTAATTCAGTACCCATTAAATAAAGAGAGTAAACCATTATCGTTTCTATACCCCTTATTGCTTAATCTTGTAATCTTATAAAATACGAAAAAAATGTAGAAAATTCAATTAAAATGGAAAACGAAAAATGTTAAAGAGTTCGAGGGAACGGGAATGATAAAAATCAAATACATCTCAGCTGAATATTGTTGCAAAATAAGTTGTTTATATACTTTTTGAAACCGAACAATACTCTAATGGGGGAATGGAAAATGAAAATTTTTAAACCCGAATGGCTTTCATTAAGCAAAGAAATAAAACTGAAACTAATTCGTTTAGCGATATTGGAAAACCAGAACAGATACTTACGGTCATAAGCAAAATTAAAAGGAACGATGGCAGAGCTGAACGCCGACATAAATTAGATGATTTCATCATATTTATCAGCAATGAGAGGTTAAAGAGGTGAAAACATGTTACGTAATGTTGGCAGAAGATTCATCTGGTATCTAATCGGAAGTACGATCTTTGCTTCATTTATCGGATATGCCCTGTTTAAGGCTGGCCTCATATCTTTTCCAGGTATTCCTACATCACAAAGAGAACTGAATATAAAAAATCGTAATCGAGGTAGAAGAATTGGTAAAATTCGAATTACTTAGAGATTTCTAGATCATCACTGTTTTTTTACAGTGGAGTTGGGTTCATACCGTATATAATTATAATTCGAGGAGGCATTGTCATGATGATAGTGTCTTTTTTATTTAATTTTAATTCATACTTTACAGGTAGGAATTATAGGGTTATAATTAAGTTATCAAATAATCGAATTATTAGTTGTTGTAATCAAGGGAAAGACTTTGTAAAACTAAAGGAGTGTTTCTGATGAGAAATAATGATGAAAAAAAACGGCAAAAACTTATCAATAAATTAATTTTTTTAAACGTATATTCCAAAGAAGATCAACAGCTTTATAAATGGCCACTATCGAAATTAAATTATGAGTATAGAAGATTTAAATTACAAAACCATCCGCATGGTGAGTTTGGTTCTATTCAGTGGATATAAAAATAAATAGGGTTACATCACAAGACTGCTATGGTGCTCCGCACCTGCAGTCTTTTTTGTTAAGAATGAAGGAATCAAAGGATCTCCCAAATGTTACAAATTTGTGATTATGTTGGTTATTTTTTCAATTTTTAGTAATAGCTTAGTAGAATATAAATAGAATAGTTATTGTCATCAGTTTGTCTTCCTGCCACTAGAAGAATAATTATTTGTTACCTAAGTTTCAAAGAGAGAGGAGAAAAATTATGGACGTTAAAAACAATGCTAAAACAGGAGGGTGCCCATTTCATCACGGAGGCGCTACTAGTAACAACTCTAGCGGTACGTCAAATCGAGACTGGTGGCCAAACCAGTTAAACTTGAATATTCTCCATCAGCATGATAGAAAATCTAACCCTATGGGAGAGGACTTTGTTTACACAGAAGAATTTAAAAAACTAGACTACTATGCTCTTAAGCAGGATCTTCAGGATTTAATGACTAACAGTCAAGATTGGTGGCCTGCTGACTATGGACATTATGGTCCATTCTTTATCCGTATGTCTTGGCACGCTGCTGGTACTTATCGTATAACCGACGGCCGAGGCGGCGGCGGAGCTGGTGCACAGCGTTTTGCTCCACTAAACAGCTGGCCGGACAACGGAAACCTTGATAAAGCTCGCAGGCTGCTATGGCCGATTAAGCAAAAGTATGGCAACAAAGTCTCTTGGGCTGACTTGCTCCTTCTCGCAGGTAATGTTGCTATTGAATCCATGGGAGGTAAGACATTTGGTTTTGGCGGAGGACGCGAAGACATCTGGCATCCAGAAGAAGACATCTACTGGGGTACTGAAACAGAATGGCTGGGTGATAATCGTTACTCAGGAGATCGTGAACTAGAAAATCCACTTGCTGCCGTTCAGATGGGTCTTATTTATGTTAACCCTGAAGGTCCAAACGGTAAACCTGATCCTGTTGCAAGTGCTCGCGATATACGTGAAACCTTTGCACGTATGGGAATGAACGATGAAGAAACAG
Organism: Neobacillus sp. NPDC093182; assembly: GCF_044754045.1. Taxonomy (NCBI): domain Bacteria; kingdom Bacillati; phylum Bacillota; class Bacilli; order Caryophanales; family Bacillaceae; genus Neobacillus; species Neobacillus sp. NPDC093182. The sequence goes on along the minus strand of NZ_JBIVOI010000009.1, from coordinate 37,965 downwards.
TGGCATTAATCGCCGGCGGTCATACTTTTGGTAAGGCACACGGTGCAGGAGATGCTGCTCTTGTTGGTCCAGAACCAGAAGCAGCTCCTATTGAAGCACAAGGCTTAGGCTGGTTAAGCACACACGGCAGCGGTAAAGGTCATGACACCATCACCAGCGGTATTGAAGGTGCTTGGACTGCGAATCCAACACAGTGGGACAATGGTTACTTTGATCTATTGTTTAAATATCAATGGTGGCTTACAAAGAGTCCTGCAGGTGCATTTCAGTGGCTTGCTGTAAATCCTGATCAGAAGGATCTTGCACCGGATGCAGAAGATCCATCCGTAAAAGTTCCAACTATGATGACCACCGCGGATATGGCATTACGTTATGATCCTGAATACGAAAAGATATCTCGTCGTTTTCATCAGAATCCGGAAGAATTTGCCGATGTATTTGCCCGTGCATGGTTCAAACTTCTTCACCGTGACATGGGTCCTAAAGTAAGATATCTAGGCCCAGAGGTTCCTGAAGAAGATCTTATCTGGCAAGATCCTGTACCAGCTGTTGATTATGAATTAACAGATGCGGAAGTAGCAGAGCTTAAAGCAAAGATCCTAAACTCAGGACTTACAGTCAGTGAGTTAGTCACAACTGCTTGGGCTTCCGCTAGTACCTTCCGTGGCTCTGATATGCGTGGCGGTGCTAATGGCGGCCGCATCCGTCTTGCTCCACAGAAGGATTGGGAAGTGAATCAACCGGAGCAGCTTGCAAAAGTGATTCATGTACTCGAAGACATACAAAGTAAATTAAATAAGCGAGTTAGTCTTGCTGATTTAATTGTACTAGGCGGCAGTGCTGCGGTAGAAAAGGCTGCACGTGATGCAGGCTTTGATGTAACGGTTCCATTTGCTCCTGGACGCGGTGATGCGACACAAGAGCAAACGGATATAGAAGGCTTTGCCGTTCTAGAGCCTGTAGCTGATGGTTTCCGTAACTATCAGAAGAAACAGTATAGTGTAAGTCCAGAAGAGCTCCTAGTAGACAAGGCACAACTCCTAAACCTTACTGCACCAGAAATGACGGTATTGGTTGGCGGTATGCGTGTTCTAGGTACCAACCACGGCGGCACAGAACACGGTGTATTCACTGATCGTACTGGCACACTCACGAATGATTTCTTTGTTAACTTACTTGATATGGGAATAGAGTGGAAGCCTGTAGAAGAAAACGTATATGTCGGTCGTGATCGTAAGACAGGTAAAGTAGTGCGTACGGCAACTAGAGTCGACCTTGTGTTCGGTTCAAACTCCGTTCTACGTGCCATAGCAGAAGTTTATGCTCAAGATGATAACCATGAGAAGTTTGTACGTGACTTTATTGCTGCATGGGTCAAGGTAATGAATGCAGATCGCTTTGACCTTAAGTTGAACAAAGCTCAAATATTAAACATGTAAACTTACAAAACCTGAGACTTCGCGGTAATAATTATATGTGCCTGGTCACTACTCGCAAATTGTACGAGTAGGTCCAGGCACTTTTATTTTCGGAAATTTTACATACTTTTGTCACTAAACGATCAAATGAAGGCAGGAAAACTACTATCAACTCGATTAAAATAAAATTAGTGGTATTTGTGAAATTTTTCACAAAATATATTATAAAGGGAGGTTTTATCAAAATGTATTACCCAAATTTATTCAAAGAAGGTAAAATTGGCAATCTAACCTTGAAAAACAGAGTGGTCATGCCGCCCATGGGTACAAATCTAGCTGGTCCTGAAGGGGAAGTCACTGATCAACTAATTGCCTATTAATTTAATTTTGTCACGCGGATTTCAATTTACGGCATCTCCGGCATGAACGAGCAATGTATTAGGGTTTTCAGCTTTCTTTAGTAATTGAAGAGCGATTTTCTGCATTCTCATGTTTTTATTGATAAATAATAAAAATATATAATAAATTCGTTGAGGAGTGGAACCTATTGTCTGTATATCAATTGAATCAAACATACATTAAAGTATCTAATATCAATTTGTACTGTGAATACTTGTTAAATGACAAACCTCCAATTCTTCTGATCCATGGCTTTGCATCTTCTACCTATACATTTCGCCGTATCATACCTTTATTGCAAAAGGAGTTTTCAATCATTGCCGTTGACCTTCCCGGTTTTGGGAAAAGTGAGAAGTCAACTTCTTTTATTTATAGTTTTCAAAACTATGCAAAGTTAATGCTTGAATGCATTGACAAGTTTGGTTTTCAAAACACTTATGTGGTTGCTCATTCAATGGGGGGACAAATTGCTCTAAATATGGCACTAATTGCTCCTGAGAAATTAAACAAAATCGTTTTGTTATGTAGTTCAGGTTATTTAAAACGTGCAAAAAAACTTCTGATTTACAGTTCATATTTACCTTTCTTTGAAAAATTCGTTCATTATTATATTCGAAGAAAAGACGTTAAAGATCACTTGAGGAACGTTTTTTTTAATCAAACATTGATCAATGATGAATTAATTCATGAATTCGGTAGACCGCTATCCGAAAAAGGATTTTATAAAGCTTTAATTCGACTACTGCGACATCGTGAAGGTGATTTATTACCACAACAACTTCAGGATATTCAAGTCCCGACATTATTAATATGGGGAGAGGATGATCGAGTCGTTCCTGTGAAGGTAGGGCAACAATTAGTTCGAGATTTACCGGTGGCCAAGTTAATTACATATGAAAAAACGGGACATTTAATTACGGAGGAAAGACCAGAGCTTGTCTTTAAGAATATATTGATGCATACGATTCATCAATTGTAGCGGAATTTGATTCGTACTTAAAAAAAGATAAGCAGACTCAAAAAAGTTGTTACTTCACGACATTTGAGTCTGTTATTTTTTATCAAAATAAAGAAAATTAAGAAAGTTTTACTTTTGTTTCTTCATAGTTAGAATCACCGACATTCAGAATGAATTGTAGAATGTCTTCGGCTGCATTTGCATTTATAAATTTCCTTTGGCAATAAATAATTTTATTTAGGTTTTCTCCATCATTTTCGATTAATTTGTTTATTGTTTGCGTAATTTCCTTTGGATTTTTACAAACCACTCCCAAATTGAATTTTTCAGCGAAGGTTGGATTATCCTCTTCTTGACCGGGCAAAGCCCCAGTAATAATAAGTGGCGTATTGGATGCTATTGCCTCAAACATGACATTAGGACTGCCTCTGGTAAAAGCGATATCAGAAGTTAGCATTAAATCTTGGATATTCTGGGTGAAACCATAAATCTCTACTCTATCACCATATTTGGCCATAAGGGATTTTTCCAGCTTCATTTTGAGTTTTTCATTTTTTCCAGCAACAATTTTTACTGTACAATCAAAATCTTTAAGCAGGTTTTCTGCTATTTTCTTCATATTTCCTACACCTTCACCACCGCTCATGATCAGGCATTTTAAAGATTGTCCCTTTTTATAAAATTTCCGTTGGTTATGGTTCTTCAAGAAAAATCGGGATCGGACTGGAAATCCTGAAACCTTTATTTTTTCATCAGGAATACCAAATTCAATACACTTATTTTGTGCTTCAAAAGTGGGACTAATAATGTAATTTGCCCTATTATCCGCCCAAAGGGGATAAATGTTTACAAGATCGGCAATTAGAGTAATGAAAGGGATATTTATATTTTGCTTTTCTAATATGTTCAAGATTGAGCCATTAAAATTAGGATGAACGGATAAAATCAGATCTGGTTTAACCTCAGCCAGCAATTTTAGAAAATTATCCCTAATTAGTGTTTCTATAAAATTATCTACTAAAGAGGGTTTTAAAGCTGAAAGTTTCCAAATTATCTTCCATAGATTTTCTGAATTTCTTGTAATGGGGCCATAGGATTTTCCTATTTTTATCAGCAGCTGTTTGCCCAGTGAAAATCCATCCACTACATGTATTTTTACATCATTATGAGTTTTGACGCTTTCACATAGAGATTCTGTTATACTTTTATGTCCATGCCCCGTGTGGTCGGAAGAAATAATTAGTAATGTCTTTTCCAAAAAATCAGCCCCTTGTTAATTAAATAGTAAAACAAAAATCACTACCGAAAATGTAAAATTCTTATTAAGTTTTATAAAATTCGAATTAAGAGATTGAAAACTTAGATAAGATTGTAAATGTATTAAAAACATATACAAAGGGGCAGTATAGACTTTGAAAAATTCAAATTGGAAAATCAGGTATACAATATTTGTAATTATTATACTTGCTGCCTTTGAACATATTGTTATTGGATTATTTCCTCCACTTATCCAATATATAGCTAAGGATTTAAATGTAGATATTGCTAGTTTGGGGTTTGTCTCAGCCGCCAATATCTTGGTTACCTCTATTTCCTCGATTTATTGGGGATACCTATCAATGAAGTATCAACGTAAGAAGATGTTGATTGTTGGTACACTCATTTGGACGGTATCGATATTCTTGACTTCATTCAGCAACAGTTATTTTCAACTTTTGATCTTTCAAATAGGAACTGGATTTGGCTTAGGCTGTATTGCATCAATTGGTTTCAGTGTTATAACCGATTACATTCCCTATCAAAAACGCGGGTTTATTTTAAGTTTTTGGGGCATGGCCCAAGGTTTTGGTGGAATATCAGGATCTATTCTGGCTTCTTTAACTATTGAGAACAACAGCTGGGCATGGCCTTTTGAAATTGTAGGATTTATGGGCTTATGTGTTATTGGTATGATTCTTTTTATCCAAGATCCAATCAGTGGTGAATCACAATTAAAACCAAAAGATTCTTACAACAACAATCTGGAAGCTAAACATATAAAATTGCTTATCTCAAATGGCAGCAATGTTTTTTTGTTTTTGCAGACATTCTTGATGAATATTGCAACAGGGACCCTTATTTGGATACCAACCTTATATATATATAAAATAATGGAGCATGGCTACAGTATGGGTACATCAGTGATGGTCTCAGGCTATCTTTATGCAATTTTTCAGATTGGAGGTATAGCGTCCTTCTATTTCGGGCATCTCGGCGATAAATTCCAAAGGAAAACCTTTAAAGGAAGAGCTTATTTAACAGCATTTTTCGTTTTTATTTCAATGCCTTTGTATATTTTGTTATTTAATTGGCCTATGACAAACCTATCATTATCAAATGAAAAAGATGAATTGATGATTTTAGTCAGCATTTTAAAGCAAATTTTCATAAATCCGTGGATAACACTTATGTTTGTTTTATCTCTTTTTGCTTCTGCTGCCCAATCAGCCAACACACCTAATTGGATGGCGCTTTTAACAGATGTAAATCTTCCTGAACATAGAGGGATTGCCTTTAGTATCGCTAACCTATTTAATAGTTTGGGCAGGGCAGTAGGTACCGCAGGCGTTGGGATTTTGCTTGGAATTTTATCAAATCGATTCACCGAGCCTAATAGCTATATCTACACTTTATCAATACTGCAAATCTTTCTAATCCCATCTGCCATATGTTATTTGAAAATGTCTAGAAATAATGTGATTGACATAAAGTATGTTAATAAAATTCTAAAAGAAAGGGCTGGAAAGGTGTAAAGGGACGGGACACAATGGAAATAGATCCTTTAATTGTAAGTACCACTAAATTATATTAGGAGTTCGGTACTTCATTATTAATTTCATGTAAAGAGTATGTATATATTTTGTATGTGAAGTTTGTCAAACGAGGCGAGGAGAGATTTTAGGGAAAAATTACAAGGATTTTATTAATGTTTGGCAAATTCTTTACGTAAGTAATATAAACAGGGAAGGAAGTGGAGTATGAGATATCAACGAACGTTTTTTATGATTAATGATTTAGTCATCGAAGTCAAGAAACCTGAAATAACGCTAAAAAAAATCAAAGTAACTAAAATAAAAATCGAAAATGAAGAATATAGAATGCTGCGAAAAAAATTCGATGAAGATCTATTCCATATCGAAAAAAAGCCTGAAGGATGGTACATAACAGAAAAAGAGTAAGCACTCTCAATTGATAAAGTTCACATATATTTACACAGCTGCCGTTCCGAATGGAACGGTTTTTTATTCTGGATTTTCCACAATCACTGATTGTACCTCAATTAGAATATTTAAAGAATAAAATTTACCATTAGTTACTGAGTGAAAACTACTATATTAAAAAATCTATCCTTCTAATTTCTTATTTTTCTTTATATTTCTTTAAGTTTCCTTAACTTCCAATTTACAAAACATGAGTATTATTTGTATTAAATTCATGTTAAAGGTTAGGGAGAGGGAGAAAATGAAAGACAAAAAAATAATAGACAAAGAGTCTTAAATCATTACATAAAAAAATTTTTTAATACGGGAGGAAAGAAAGATGAAAATAAAGTTAGTAGCATTAAGTTTAATAGTTGCAGTTATGATCTCTTTTGTAAATTCATTTTCGGCAGCTAATGCTGAAGCCGATGTAGCCAAAAGGGAGCACGTTATACCTCTTTCGAAAGCACACGCTCATAATGATTATGAACATACACGCCCTTTATTCGATGCACTGGATCATGGTTTCACCAGTGTGGAGGCTGACGTCTGGCTTGTTAATGGAGAACTCCTTGTTGCTCATGATTTGGAAGATGTAAAACCCGAACGCACATTAAAATCTCTTTATCTTGAACCATTAAAGGAAAGAATAAAAAGTAATCAAGGGTCGGTTTACAAGGGGTATAAGCATGAATTTCATTTATGGATAGATATAAAATCTGAAGGTGTAGCTACCTATCAAGCTATTCATAAGGAACTAGAAGAGTATCAGAAAATGCTGACAAAATTTGAAGGATCTAAGGTTAAGCCTGGTGCCATTACCGTTTTCATTTCAGGGAATCGTCCCAGAACTGTTATGGAGAGTCAACTAATACGCTATGCTGCCTATGATGGTCGTATGGGTGATCTTGATACCGGGGCACCGAATACCTTAATCCCAGTAATAAGTGATAACTGGACAAAGCATTTCATCTGGAACGGTGAAGGAGAAATGCCACAAGCTGAACGAGAAAAGCTTAAAAGCATCGTATCAACCGCTCATGCTGATGGCCAAAAGGTTCGCTTTTGGGCAACGCCCGACACTCCATCACCGGCACGGGACAAGCTTTGGAAACAACTTTTGGACGAAGGAGTCGATTTCATTAATACCGATGATTTGGAAGGATTGGAAAAGTTCCTTAAGGAAAATGACCCTAAGCCTTCAGAACCTAATATTACATGGAAAACAGATAATAAGAGATAAGATTTCGTATGATTTAGCTGCTGCAACAAGTTTAGAAAATTCGGCGGTAAAATTATACTTATGGAAAACTCCTAAATAATAGATTAATAATTTTTTTTATGATTAAAATGTTATTTTACTCTAATTTTTATTTTAAAGGAGCCTTTATATTGAATTTCGAGAAATGGATAAATGAATTGAGTTCGAAAAAAATCGATCGCCGCAGCTTCTTAGGGACAACTGGAAAAACAGCTGCACTTGCTGCACTTGGCTTTACCCTCCCTATTATAAAACCTGATAAGATACAGGCTTCACCAATGTTCACTACCAACCCTTTTACCCTTGGTGTTGCTTCAGGTGATCCTCTTTCAGACGGTGTTGTCCTATGGACGAGGCTCGCTCCTAATCAACTCGCAGAAGATGGTCGAGGAGGGATGGAAAATAGTTACCTGGCGGTTGATTGGGAAGTTGCAGAAGATGAAAATTTCAGCAAAGTTGTCAAGTCTGGTTCAGAGATTGCGGGACCTGAGCTTGGTCACTCTGTTCACGTAGAAGTTTATGGCTTAAAGCCATGGAGAGAATATTACTATCGTTTTAAAGCTGGTAATGAAATAAGTCCGATTGGTAAAACAAAAACTGCACCCGAGGAAGGTTCACATATAAAAGATCTTTCGTTCGCTATTGCATCTTGTCAGTCATGGACAGGTGGTCGATATTCAGCCTATCAGCATATGGCAAAGGACAAGTTGGATGTAGTATTTCATCTAGGAGATTATATTTACGAAAAAGGTGATACAGAAACACTTGCTGATTATCGCCTACTTCATGCACAGTATAAAACATCTCCAGATTTACAAAATGCTCACGCAGCTTTTCCTTTTATTGTTACGTTTGACGACCATGAGGTTGATAATGACTGGGCAAATGATATATCTGATCCAAATTATCCGCAGGGTGAGCGTGAGCGCTTCCTTGCAGTACGTGCAGCCGCTTTTCAAGCCTATTATGAACACATGCCTTTAAGACGCCGTTCCAAGCCGAATGGACCAGACATGCTACTGTACCGCAAGTTTACATATGGTAATCTTGCAGAGTTTAGTGTTTTGGATACCCGCCAATATCGCAGTGATCAAGTTGGCACAGGATTCCCAGGCGGACCTATACATCCTGATGCCTCAGAACCATCCAGAACGATGATGGGATCTGAACAGGGGCAATGGCTCGTAAAAAATCTGAATTATTCACGTACACGTTGGAATGTTATAGCTCAACAAACGATGATGGCACAATTTGACTATGATACAGGAGAGGGACTTAGTATTAATAAAGACCAGTGGGATGGCTACTCTGCTGATAGAGAATATCTATTTGAATTCATAAAAAAACATCGTCTATCTAATCCTGTTGTTCTTAGTGGTGATTGGCATTCAAGCTGGGTTAATGATTTAAAAGAAGATTTTAACAATCCTCAATCGGATACACTTGCAACTGAATTCCTGGGTCCTTCCATCAGTTCAGGCTGTGGGTGGAAGAAGCAAGTGGAAGCAGCACTTTCTGCCAATCCACATGTCAAATTTTTTGACGGAGATTATCACGGGTATGTACGCTGCCATGTAACTCCTCAAGCTTGGCAGAGTGATTATTGTGTAGTATCTTCCGCGAGTAATCCAGATGCTTCTATGAGTATACTAGCCTCATTTGTTGTAAAAAATGGCAAACCAGGAGCGGTTCGTATTGGGGGAGTAGATGTGTCAAACATTGTGTCCCATACGATGTTCTCAGGTAAGCCAAACCCAGTTTCAGTTTCACTAAGCAATGGAACGGAAAAAGCAGTTAAGGTTACAGTTAGTGTAAATGTTCCTCAAGGTTGGAAGAGTGATAGTGTAGAAATTACTCTTGAACCGTATGGCATGTCAAATGTTGAGGTAATGGTAACCCCGACTGCTCAAACCCTAGCTTCTGAGAAACTAAGATTAGAAGTTAAAGCTGGGAAGACGCAAGTGTTTGGGACTTCTAGGGATTTTTATGTTGTCTCAACATTATCTCGGGACGAGCTTTTTCTCGCACTAGATGCTGGTAGTGCGACAAGTGAACTTTTCCCGACATATACTCGATTGTCTCATCAAGATAAATGGGATGTTACAAAAGGATACGGATGGATAGGAACAGCCCCATCTTATAGAGATCGAAATAAGTTGGATGAACTGCAACGTGATTTTATTCTATCTAAAGGCAAACCGACGGTTTTAAGGTTAGCTATACCAGCAGGTGCTTTTAAGACCTATATCCTGACAGGAGATGCCACTTATTCATCCGGCAATACAATCATAAGATCTGAAGGGAAACTGCTTGCCGAATCTGGAGGAGAGTTAAATCTTGGACAATTCAAGTGGATTTCTTTCGAACTAGACGGAGGAGCAAAAGGAAGAGAAATTGATCTGGAAATTACTGGTGCACTCAAAGATGGTTACTGGCGCATTGCGGCGTTAGTAATACAAAACAAACAATAAAGATTCGCTAAATAACAGTATGTAAACTAACAACTGAATTCTATATAATGATAAAATTCAAAAGTATATTTTCCCTACGTTAAGGGAAAATCAAAAAAAGTGCTTTCCGAGCGTGAGCACTTTTTTTGTCTTACTTTTTTCCTATCTCCCGTTTCATTTTTTGACATAGTAAAATATAAAAAACGCCATAAAAAATGGCGTTGTAGACTAAATCCTATTGGTTGTTTCTATTTCGCCCTCGATTTTGACCATTATTTCGATCATCAGGAGTAACTGCATCAACAACATTTTCAAGAGCTTGACCAATTTTGTCCATAATTCCATTGTCATTGTTATTTTCGCGATTATTATTTCCTTGACGATTATTTTGATTTTCCAAATTTATCACCTCCAAATAATAGAGTGTGTAATTTAAAAATAATTAACCCGATTACAAAAAAAATAATAAACAGAACAATCCCTTCGTTAATCCCTTACATTCAAAATAATTTTTGAATGTCTTTTTGCGAGAAAAAATCCTCCTCTTGATGGAGGTATAGAATTGATTGTAATAAAAACCAATATGCGATATATTAGTTTTATGGAAAAAGACATGATAAAGCCAATTAAGCGTTTGTCGTTTAGAGATGAAGTATATCAAACTTTAAAAAAATCAATTATCAACTTGGAATTACAACCCGAAGAACGCTTAAGTGACAAAGAATTAGCAGAGAAGTTTGGAATTAGCCGGACTCCTGTTAGAGAAGCACTTAAACGACTTGAAGATGAAGGACTTGTTGAATCACTTCCGGGATCATCTACCCGCGTAGCACCATTAAAGTTAGAGGAGGCGAAACATGCGTTTACAGTTGTAGCAGCTTTACATGCATTAGCTGCTAGACTGGCTAGTCCTTTATTGAAGGAATCGGATATTGAAGAATTAGAGCTTAGCAATAAGACGTTGAGACTAGCTATTGAAGCGGGTAATGTGATTAAGGCGATTGAGGCAGATGGATCTTTCCACAAGGTTTTCCTAGATGTGGCCGAGAACCCTGAAATTGCAGTAGCATTGGAACGTATCCTACCTAAAATTCAACGACTAGAAATCTCACAATTTATCTCAGTTAAAGGGTTAAAATCGGTAGAGCAACACAATCAAATTATTTCAGCATGTAAAAACCACGAGCATGAAAGAGTAGTCCGTCTTGTTGAAGATAACTGGCTAAGTCTTGGCGAACTATTATCACAGCAAATGGGGCCGAGGTGAGTTCAGTGAAATCAATCGTAATAGGTATTTGTGCAGCCTTCTTTTTTGCTTTTACATTTGTACTTAACGCTTCCATGGAGTTATCTGGAGGCAGTTGGATTTGGAGTGCCTCGCTTCGGTATATCTTTATGGTCCCATTTCTTTTGTGTATTGTCATCATGAGGAAAAATCTACGGCCACTATTAAAAGAAATGGGAGAAAACCCAGGAAAATGGATGCTCTGGAGTTTTGTTGGCTTCGGGTTATTTTATGCTCCTTTATGTTTTGCATCTGCATACTCACCAGGCTGGCTGATTGCGGGTACATGGCAAATAACGATTATTTCCGGCGCACTGCTGGCACCGTTATTTTTTGAAACGATCCATACAAAGAATGGGCCATTGCAGATAAAAGGGAAAATACCCTTTAGAGGTCTAATTATGTCAATGATTATTCTACTAGGTATAGTCCTCATGCAAATGGAACACGCAAAGCAACTTTCTTTTGAGAATGTATTATTAGGAGTTGTCCCAATTCTAATCGCCTCATTTGCCTATCCTTTAGGAAATCGAAAAATGATGGATGTCTGTGAAGGGCGCTTAGATGCTTATCAACGAGTGTTAGGGATGACATTAGCAAGTCTTCCATTCTGGTTATTACTTTCTTTCTATGGCTTGTTTACGGTTGGATTGCCAAGTGGAGGGCAAAGTGTTCAATCCTTATTGGTTGCACTTTCCTCAGGAGTCATTGCTACTGTCTTATTTTTCATGGCCACAGATATGGTGAGAGGAAATATGCAAAAGTTAGCTGCTGTTGAAGCAACGCAATCAATGGAAGTGGTTTTTGCCTTAGTTGGAGAACTACTATTTCTATCTATACCTCTACCTACGCCATTATCATGGATTGGTATTTTTATCGTGATCCTTGGAATGATTTTGCATAGCTATGTTTCAAATAAAAGAGTGGACAGTTATTTGAATCAGTCAGTGAACATAAACTAATGTCGGCGATGCTGTAAGAAGCATCGCTTTATTTTGTTCATTTCATATGTTGCTGCCTGTAAGCCTAAAAATATAGCGAATTTATAAAGGGAAGTATTTACAACTTTATAATAAATAAGGAAAAACAGAGCAAGTTAAAAAGTGGGTAATGGTGGTTTATTCAAACTTCCCGAAAAAAGAAATAAATGTTATCTATTTTTACTACGGTAAATCGATTGGAGGATTAGAGGATTGACTTCTAAACTAAAAAAATTTCCAGAGGGATTTTTATGGGGCGGTGCAACGGCTGCTAACCAAATAGAAGGTGGATTTAAAGAAGGGAATAAGGGATTAAATATTGCCGATGTTCTCCCGGGCGGGAAAGAGCGCCTTAAAATTTTAATGTCTGCTGGTTTTAACTTTGAAATCAATCACGAGAAATACACGTATCCAAATCATGAAGCTATAGATTTTTATCATCGTTATAAGGAAGATATTGCGCTGTTTGCTGAACTGGGATTTAAAGTGTTTCGGATGTCGATTGCTTGGCCAAGGATTTTTCCTAATGGTGATGAGCTGGAACCAAATGAAGAAGGTTTGGCTTTTTATGACCGGGTATTTGATGAGTTACTAAAGTATGGGATTGAACCTGTTGTAACGATTTCTCACTATGAAATGCCGCTGCACTTAGTGAAAGAATATGGGGGCTGGAGAAATCGCCAGGTTGTTCCCTTCTTTGAAAGATATTCCAATGTCATTTTTAAACGTTATAAAGAAAAAGTGAAATATTGGATGACCTTTAATGAAATTAACGGTGCCTTGAAGATGCCAATTATGAGTATGGGCTTTTCTCCTCAGAGTGAAGAAAGTCGTTACCAGGAGACTTTCCAGGCCTTTCATCACCAATTTGTTGCTAGTGCGATAGCTGTAAAAGCCTGTAAAGAAATAATTCCAGGTGCAAAAATTGGCTGTATGATTCTGTTTGCTCCTGTTTATTCTTACGATTGCAATCCGGAAAACATTATGTATGCCTTAAAGGAAGAGGAATTGTTTAACTATTTCTGTGCGGATGTCCATGTACGCGGTGATTATCCAGCTTTCATTAAGCGCTTCTTTAAGGAGAAAAATATCGAACTAGAAATTCATGATGGTGATTTGGACGTAATAAAAGAAGGTAAAGTAGATTATATTGGGTTAAGTTATTACATGTCTCGTACAGATAAAAAAGAAAAGTCTGAAGAGGAAAAAGCACAAGGAAATATTGTTGGTGGTGTAAAAAACCCATTCCTTCAGGCTAGTGACTGGGGCTGGGAAATAGATCCGGCTGGTTTGCGGATCAGCTTAAACAAGCTTTATGGAAGATATCAGGTCCCGCTATTTGTCGTTGAGAATGGCTTAGGGGCGTACGACCAAATGGAGGAGGACGGCTCCATCAATGATGACTACCGAATTAACTACCTCCGGGAACATGTGCGGGCAATGAGGGAGGCAATCGAAGATGGGGTGGAACTGATGGGTTATACTGCCTGGGGTTGTATAGACTTAGTCAGTATGTCTACCGGTGAAATGTCCAAACGCTATGGATTTATCTATGTCGATAAGAACGATGACGGCAGTGGAACACTGGAAAGAAAACGGAAAGAATCATTCCAATGGTATAAAAAAGTAATTGAAAGTAATGGAGAGGTCCTATAAGAATCCAGAAGTCGTTATAACAGGCAAAACCGTTTACTTAGAATGTGGCGGTTTTGCCTTTTTAAGCTATAAAACATCTATTCTAAAAGGTGTAATCCATGCTCTTGAATCCTATTGATAATTTTCTCCTGAGCAACCTGATTTTCATTGTAAGTAATTTTCACCTCACCATCCTCTGTATCAACCAGGGCTCTTTCGACCCCATCCATTTGCATAAGGACCGTTTCTAATGTTTGAATTGGTAGCATACTTGTTGCTTCTTTAATAAAAAGTGTCATATCTGCCATTTAATATCTTCCTTCCTGTAATGATTCTTTCTTCAACCTTAGTATCTTTCCCTTTTACTATCCATTTGCATACGAGAGAGTTTTATTTCACTTTTACCTAAGAGGGGATGTTTTGCTTGAATGTTCTTAATTAAGAACTTATAATGGTAATGAATTGTTAATTAATGGAGGTGAATGTATTCATGAAACGGCAGGAAGTGGTTATTTTTGCTCGTACATATGATTCCAAGAATGATGAAGGAAAAGTTGTTCAAGTTGGAGAAATTCATATTCTAAATAAAAAACAAGCTCTGTCTAACGAAAATGGTGTTTCCAACGGTCACAAAATCGCTCAAGTAGGTGTCCCTTTTGAACTGGCTCAAAAGATTATTGGGCAAGTACCAGCTGTCTGTGATATCGAATATGAGATTACCGTTGTAAATAAAGCGCTCGTACTTCTCCCGAGAAATGTTCAAGTGACTAAAGAGATAGAAAGTTTCAAAATATTAGAGGAAACCGATTATATTAGCACATTTGGAAGATAATATTGTAAAGGGACAAAGCATGTCTAAGCAAATGTGCTTTGTTTTTTTTCGGTTATAATAAAAAAGACCCCAAAAAGGTCTAAGAAGATTGCTTGAGGTAATCCCTAATTTCATCTATAGAAATTCCTAACTTTCGTGCTTCTACCATTAGTTCTAACCATTCTTGATCAAGTATTTTTTCGTCAAGCAAAGCTAATTCCATATTATTTATGTATCCTCCTAAAATAACCAAATTTTTGTTGGTAACTCTGGAAACCAAGTGCCAATCGTGATTAATCATAACTTAAGAGTTTTGATGCGCATTTCTCGCATGTTACCTTGCCAATTTCAACAAACCTAATTTTTTTAAGGGTTTTTCTTTTAATCACCAAATCGTTATTATACTTTAGACCACATGCACAGGAATTTAAATCTTTTACAATATGAATCTTCTTTTTCTGTTCGATTAGTGGATATAACATTACCTCACGCCTTTTGTTAATATTGTTCTTAATTAAGAATTTCTATTGATGCAATTGTAAATTAATTGCTAGAATTTGTAAATATTTTAATCGAAAAAATACCGAAATCCTGTAAATCTAGAATGTATCTATGAATTTTTGTAATGGTTTTACCGCACAGTATTTTTATACTAGTGTCATTTGACTGTAGTCCAACTACAACCAAAAAAGGCTGACCCCAAAAGTAATAGTATTGGGTCAGCCTCAAAGCATATTCTTATTATAAAAATCTATTAATCTCTTGTTGTAGGGTCTTCAATCCTGTTCGTTGATTCTGGAATGGCGTCATAAATTGCTGGATCCACATCATGAATTGATCCGTCTGCAAGCCCTTTAAATACCTCAAATAATGGAACTTTTACGGTTTCCTTCAGCATGCCTGCTTGTTTTTGTCCTAGTGTCTGGCTTTGTCCTTTGATTTCAATCAGCATGATGGCTGCGTCATTTAAAGCAAACGCTCCTAATGCTGTACCTGGCAGGTTAACGTCAGGATATTTTTGAATGGCGCCGTAATGTGAGTTCCCTCTTTGAAGAGCAAGATTGGCAAGCGCATTAACTTGTTTCCCTAGTTTTAATACATCTGCATCCACTTCATAGTTCTTGCCTGTAAAAGGATCCTTATAAGGATCTGCCACTACAGCAGCGAATTGAACAGGAACGGATCGGTTATCCTCATCAGAAAGAGTATTAAATCCACGATGGTGAACATCAACAAAAACATCCGGTTTAAAGTCTTTAAATACTTTTGTCACCGTACGTGCTTCGGCTGTTACATAGAAACCGCCATAATTGCTGTTATTGGTTGCTTTATTATTCAGGAATTGTGCTATTTTGGCTGGATCTTCATTTTCTACCCTAAAATCCAAATTCGGATTGTAGTCCCGGTTTTGGTCGTAACCAGGGATTCCATACACCACACGGCCATCATTTGCCTGACCTCTTTCACTGCCATCTGCGTTATAGTACCAAGGCGCCAAGGTACCTGCAGGAAGTGCTATGTTTTCTGGAAGCCAGGTTTGGTGTGTGTAACGAGTAGGGTACCATTTACCTTCAAATGTATTATCTGAACCTTCTGGATTAATTCTTGGCATAATCCAAATAGACACGTTTTCTAGGATTTGATCGATTTCCTGTCCGCCGCTTGATAGTTTTTGAATAATATCAATGGCAGCTTCTGTTCCAATTTGTTCGTTGCCATGAATTTGCGTTGTAATTAAAATTCTTTTTTTGTTTGGATCCGCATCTCCGAATTTGACAAGATACAAGGGATCCCCTTTTTCTACTTCGGTCTTATATTCATCTAATGTATGGTTAGAATATCCGACAACTTCTAACTTCATTTTCCCTTTAGAGGATGCTTCTAATTTCTGCAGCGTGTTGGCTAGTTCCTCATTTGACAGGTAGCTTGATAAAGAGATATTTTGTTCTCCCTCAATATAGGGTCCGTTTGGATTTGATTGAGGTCCTGCCAATGCAGTAGATGAAAGTGTCATCGTTAATGCCATTGCGGCTGGAATAACAGCCTTTGAAAACTTTTTCATAGAATTTTCCCTCCAGTATGTAATAGCTGCCATTTTATTATTTCGAGTATAGAAATAAATGGTAGTTATATGTATATTACCAGAGGAGAGTGTAGATATTAACTGAAAAATTACTATATTTGGAAAAATGAATCAATAGAACTTGTTTGTGATTTCGTTTCGGACCCTATTACCCAAATTTCTCTTTTTAATAGATGGGCTTTTTATCCTGTTTCTAGTAATTTAACTTTTCATTTTCTGTAATGTATCTTTATCTTTAATAAACTGATAAATATTTATGGCTAAATGAATATTAAATAAGGAATGACTATCATTTAAATCCGTTACTAGAATTTCCTCAATCCGCTTTAAACGATAGCTTAGGGTATTAGTATGAATATGTAAAGAATCTGCCGTTTTCCGGATATTTTGATTTTGGTCTAAATACACAATCAGAGTACTTAACAATTCGCCTTTTCTAGATTGTTCGTATTGAATTAGAGGACCTAATACTTCTTGGATAAAATCGATCAATTCTTCCGTTGAATTTTGTAAAATAAATCTTTGAACCCCAAGGTCTGTATAACTAATAATTCTATCATCAAAAAGATAGTTTTTTAGAAATTTTATGCACTTGGTTGCTTCTACAAATGACTCATGTACAAGAGTAAGCCCTTGCTTCATTCTTCCAATACCGATCGATACATCTATCTCACTATATTTATTATTAATCTCTTGCTGTAATTTTTTTGCAAGTTCCTTTAATTCAGCAACAATATTGGAGGATGAAACTTTTGAATGCAAAGATAGAAGAGCAACGATTTGATTCTTATCCCTTACTGCCGTTACTTGAAAGTTCCTCCCAAGTAATGTCCTATTGGTCATATGGAGTAAATTTCTGATAACGGGATCGCCTAAGACCTTTTGCTCGTTTAATTTATCTTTAACATTAATAATAATCGCCACGTAGTTCCAGTTAGGATCAAAATTTAAATTTTTTGCTTTCTGAATCAGCAGCTCATCAATCTGTCCTGAAAAAAGCTTAGTCACGAATTCGCCTCTTAAACGCTGCTGTGTATCAAATACGGCATGCTCTTTTACAAGTTCAAGTGAAATGACCGTACAAGCATGTTCAAGAGCGGCGATATCCACATTACTAACTTTTTGTTGAGAAAGGATGATTAGACCACCAAGAGACTTTTGCTTAGATCCAAGCGGTAAAACAACTAATTGATATGTATCGTCTATTAATGTTATTTCGGAAACGGTATGTGAGTTTTCTAGTGTTAGGATAATTTGTTTTGCATACGCTTTCATATATTCGGTCATTTCAACAGAAAATGAGGAATGACATGCTGAAGCCCTTAGTTCTCCTATTTCATCAAAGAGAAACAGGTGCTGTCCAATTGTATTATGTATATAATTCAAAATAGATTGAATACCTTCTCCATTCACAACAAGATTAGCTAAGTTTCTATGTATTTCAATGGAATGGGAAAGGGTGTGAACCATTTTTTCTTTTTCAAAAAATAGTTTGGATCTTTCCAAGGCAACAGCAGCTTGGTGACCAATCGCTTCTAATAAATGAATATCCTCTTGTTTAAACTGCAATGATTGTTCAAACGAGTCTAATGTAATGACCCCAATACATTTTCCCTTTTGTAAAATAGGGGAGGAAATGACAGAGGTAAAGTGGAAATTACTTGGAATAGCCTGATCTAATAAATCTCTATTATATGGGGTTAATGTAGAAAGTGCCTGTTTAACTTCCCCCTCATCCCAAAAAATGAGACATTTTTTTGCTGCAAAAGCCATCCCTGTCATGGATTCGCCGCTGACAAGTTTAATTTGCCTAAAAATATGTGGATAAAATAATCCTTGCGCTGATTTTGCGATCAGTCGATTTTGGTTTTTGTCAAAAATCCATATCGAGCCGCCCCCAGCAGCTTCAACCACAGATATCGTTTCACTCATGATGGATTCAAAAATGGTATTAATATCTAATTTGGAATTAATTACGTTGGACACATGGATTAAGGACTTTAGCTGCCGATGAGTTAATGTTTCTTGCATCGTTCATCACTCTTCCTCTATGAAATTAAATTCTTTTATATTTCGGTCCATTTTATGTTTTTGTGTGAAAGTCACAAATTTATTACAACTATATTCATGAAAACGTACATAGCATAATAATGCTAATCGTTATATTCTGATTATAAGAAAGTTTAGACAATAATGAAAGGGGGGCTGTACATAGAAAAGTGAGTTTACTAGTTTGTTTTTATATTTTTTTACTAAAAACAATCAGGATATTGAAAGGAGTTGTAAATAAATGAATTTTGATTTAACGAAAGAACAAGAAATGATCCGCAATTTAATTCGGGATTTTGCCGATGCAGAGGTTGCTCCTGGAGCAGATGAACGTGATCGAACAGGGGATTTCCCTAAGGAGATTTTTTCAAAATTATCCGAGCTGGGGATCATGGGTCTTCCTTTCCCTGAACAATATGGGGGTGGTGAAGCAGACACAGTCAGCTTTGCAATTGTCGTTGAAGAACTTAGCCGCGTTTGTGCATCCACAGGTATTACATATTCAGCACATATTTCTTTAGGCGGGGCGCCGCTTAATCTATTTGGCACCCACGAGCAAAAGGAAAAATACTTAACACCCATTTGTACTGGAGAATCTTTTGGGGCATTCGGTTTGACTGAACCAAATGCAGGCTCCGATGCAGGCGGAACCCAAACAACAGCAGTTCTTGATGGAGATGAATGGGTCATTAACGGCTCTAAATGTTTCATTACAAATGCAAGCTATGCCAAGCACCTGGCAGTCACAGCCGTAACAGACCGCTCAAAAGGAATTAACGGTATCACTGCATTTATCGTTCCTACTGATGCTCCAGGATTCACTGTGATTGACAACTACGAAAAAATGGGTCTGCATGCTTCGAATACGACAGAACTGATCATGGACAATGTAAGAGTTCCAAAAGAAAATCTGCTAGGTACAATTGGAAACGGTTACAAACAATTCTTAGCTACTCTTGATGGCGGCAGAATTGGAATTGGTGCCATGGCGGTAGGTATTGCTCAAGGAGCTTATGAAAAATCTCTTCAATATGCAAAAGAAAGAAAGCAGTTTGGAAAAAGTTTATCTAACTTCCAGGCCATCCAATTTAAGTTGGCTGACATGGCAATGAATATTGAATTAGCTCGGAATATGGTTTTCAAAGCAGCCTGGTTAAAGGACCAAGGACGAGTATTTAAGAAGGAAGCCGCATTTGCAAAGTTATTTGCTTCGGAAATCTGTATGCGTGCATGTGACCAAGCGGTTCAAATTCATGGCGGATATGGATATATGAAGGAATATCAAGTTGAGCGATTCTTCCGTGACGCGAAACTCTTGGAAATTGGTGAAGGAACTTCAGAAGTTCAACGAATGGTCATTGCAAAACAAATTGGATGTTAATGATTTTTTGTGGGGAATAAATATCATTGTTAAAGGAGCCATGACATGGATATCAGTGGAATTTTACAAGTCGTATCAAATAGTAAACTCATTTATCCAGCAGAAGAAAAAGTGCGTTCAACCTCCATTGGCAGCACCGAAGCTTTTCAAGAACTTCTTAAACAATCTCAAGAAGATCCTGCTGCCTTTTGGGACCGTGCAGCACGAGAACTTGTTTGGTATGAACCATGGAAAGAAACCATTAGTGGAGAACTTCCTGATTTTAGCTTTTTTACCGGCGGCATTAGTAACCCGAGTGTTAATTTACTAGATCGGCATATCGAAAATGGTGCTGGAAACCGAACCGCTCTGATTTGGGAGGGTGAGAACGGGGACAGCAAATTTTACACGTATAATATGCTTCTCGCCGAGGTAAATCGATTTGCGAATGTCCTTAAATCATTTGGAGTCAAGAAAGGCGATTGTGTCGCTATTTTTCTTCCAAATCTAGCAGAAGCCATTATTTCCGTTTTAGCCTGTTTCCGGATTGGCGCCATTTACAATACAATTTTCTCTGGTTACTCCGAAAAATCATTAACGGACAGACTGATTAATTTTGAACCGAAAGTATTAATTACGGCGGACGCAACTGAACGCAGGGGTAAACTCATTCGTCTAAAGGAAAAAGTCGATCATGTTGTACCATCTATAGCTTCAATCGAAGCTGTCATTGTGGTAGACAGATTGGGTTCTGAGGTTCAAATGAAAGAGGGCCGGGATTACTGGTGGCATGAGCAGACAAAAGCCGCAAGCATTGTTTGTGAACCTGAGAGATTAGAAGCGAATGAGAGCGGTATTGTATTTTATACCAGTGGTACCACTGGTAAACCAAAAGGTGTCGTGCACTCCGGTATGGCTTTTGTCATTCAGAACTACATATATGCCAAGTATCATATGGATCACCATCATGACGATGTTTTCTGGTGTACCGCGGATATCGGCTGGTTAACCATGCACATTTGGGGAATTACAGGTGCCTTAGCAAATGGCGTAACAACTGTTGTCTTTGAAGGGGCAGTTGATTATCCAACGAAGGATCGTTTTTATCAAATCATTGAAAAATACAGAGTGAATAAACTGTTTACTGCCCCAACCGCATTAAGAATGTTAAAAAGTATGGGAGAAAAGGCAGTAGAGAAATTTGATTTATCTTGTCTCGATGTCATTTCCCTTGTTGGAGAACCTTTCGATCCGGAAACCTGGTACTGGACATATGATGTGTTAGGAAAGAAGAAAGTATATATCAATAATACGTGGGGCCAAACCGAAACAGCAGGTTCGCCAATTGCGGGAGCAGCTTGGCTGACACCGATGAAACCTGGTGCCGCGGGTACTGCGTTCTTAGGTGCTGTAATGGATGTGGTTGATGAAGAAGGCAATCCAGTTCAACCTGGAAGGTTAGGGAATCTCGTGATTCGAAAACCATTTCCAATGCTTTGCCGCACACTTTGGAAAGAACCTGAGCGCTACTACGCCTCCTATTTTAGCCAAGTGGATGGCTGTTATTATGCCAGCGACCTGGCATTACTAGATGATGATGGATATTTATGGGTAGTCGGCCGTTCGGATGATGCGTTTAATGTAGCAGGACATCGTTTAAGTACAATGGAGATGGAAAGTGCTGTACTAGAAACTGAGGGTGTAGCTGAAACGGCAATCATTGGAATCCCTGACGAGATTAAAGGAGAAGTACCCCTTGTATTTGTCCGTCTCGCTGATGGCTATCAAGAAACAGAAGAATTAAAACAGCAAATAAATGCTCAAATCATTCAACAAATCGGCAAAATTGCAGCTCCAAAATCGATTATTTTTACTGATATGCTGCCGAAAACAGTCAGCGGAAAAATCATGCGCCGTCTATTAAAGGAAATCGTTGTATCCGGACAGGTTCAAGGCGATATTACAGGACTAGAAGATCCAGCTACCGTTGCACAAATACAAAAAATTGTTGCTGAAAGAGCATCCGTTAAAAGGTAATAGGCAGGGCTAGTCATTTGTTAGGAACATGCCTGGCAAATGACTGGTTCCATTTACAAGATTAGGAGTTTAAGATCGTTTAAAAAATAAATCATTAAATTTTTACATATCTTTGTAATGAAGCTTACGAGTATTGAACCTATATTGATAGAGCGAGAAAGGGTGGAAAGGCATGTTCAAAAAGGTGTTAATTGCTAATCGGGGCGAAATTGCTGTTCGTGTAATCCGTACATGCAAAGCCTTAGGTATTACAACAATTGGAGTCTACTCTGAAGCTGATGCAGATGCTCCACATGTAAAAATGGCGGATGAGGCCTATTTAATAGGCGGTTCCCGGGTAGCAGAAAGCTATTTAAATATTAATAAGATACTAGAGGTGGCGCAGGCTTCAGGAGCGGAGGCAATCCATCCTGGATATGGCCTGCTTTCTGAAAATGCTGAATTTGCCCGCCGTTGTGAAGAAGCAGGGCTGATATTCATCGGACCTTCTCCAAATGTTATTTCGAAAATGGGAAGTAAGATTGAATCACGCAAAGTGATGGAGGAAGCAGGTGTTCCTGTCGTACCAGGGATTACCTACCCACTATCAGATGCAGAGGAAGCGGTAGAAGTGGCAGATCACATCGGTTACCCTGTAATGCTGAAAGCATCCGCGGGTGGCGGGGGAATTGGAATGCAGGTGGTCCAGAATGGTGATGAAATTCGAAAAGCTTTTGCTGGAAACCAAAAGCGGGCTACTGATTTCTTTGGCGATGGGTCGATGTATATTGAAAAATTTGTTGCCAATCCAAGACATATTGAGATTCAAATCTTAGCTGACGGTTTTGGAAATACCGTTTACCTTTGGGAACGTGAGTGTTCGATTCAGCGTCGTCATCAAAAAGTTGTGGAGGAAGCACCATCATCGTTTATAACTGAAGATACACGTACCAAGATGGGTGAGGCTGCAGTCAAAGCGGCAAAATCTATTGGGTATAAAAATGCAGGAACGATCGAGTTCTTAGTGGATGAAGAGCAAAACTTCTACTTTCTTGAAATGAATACTCGTTTGCAAGTGGAGCACCCGGTTACAGAAGAAATTACAGGATTAGACTTAGTCGAACAACAATTACAAATTGCTGCGGGTCAACCTTTGAATTTTTCTCAGGAAGAGGTAAAGCGTGAGGGCCATGCCATTGAGGTTAGAATCTATGCAGAAGACCCCAAAACATTTTTCCCTTCACCTGGAAAAATAACCAAATTAGAGTTGCCGAACGGACCGGGAGTTCGACATGAATTAGCCATTCACGGGCAATCCGTGGTCACTCCTTTTTATGATCCCATGATTGCAAAGCTGGTTGTCAAAGGAAGCAGCCGTGATGAGGCAATCAATCGCCTCCAAGCTGCATTGGCTGATTATCATATTGAAGGAATTAAAACAAATATTCCTATGCTGCAAGAAGTTGTTGCGCATTCGGCATTCCATTCAGGCGATACGACAACAGACTTTGTCAGCAAGTATTTAAAAACGAATAAGACCAACAAGGTAAAATAGGAGGAAAAATCATGACTGAAATCATTGCAAGTATGGCAGGAAGTGTATGGAAGGTATTAGTTCAAGTCGGAGATCAAGTAGAAGAGGGTCAGGATGTTGTTATTTTAGAATCGATGAAAATGGAAATTCCAATTGCGGCTGAATTCGATGGAACGGTAAAAGAAATAAAAGTGGCAGAGGGTGAATTTGTAAATGAAGGCGACGTCATTGTAGTTGTCGAATAATCCTTGGTAAGGTGGAAAGGAGATGGAGCAATGAAGTGGCCGAAAGGTGTAACGATTAAAGAGGTTGGTCCCCGTGATGGGTTACAAAATGAAAAAACCTTTATTTCAACAGAAGATAAAATTACTTGGATTAATCAATTGTCAGAAAGTGGACTGAAGCATATTGAGATTACCTCTTTTGTTAATCCAAAATGGATTCCTGCACTTTCAGATGCCACTGCGGTTGCAACTGGCATTACCAAAGTG
Organism: Neobacillus sp. NPDC093182; assembly: GCF_044754045.1. Lineage (NCBI taxonomy): Bacteria > Bacillati > Bacillota > Bacilli > Caryophanales > Bacillaceae > Neobacillus > Neobacillus sp. NPDC093182. The sequence continues at coordinate 13,996 of NZ_JBIVOI010000009.1, read as the reverse complement.
CCTGGTGTCACCTATACAGCACTCGTTCCAAACTTTTATGGTTTGGAACGGGCATTTCAAGCGAACATTGATGAAGTAGCTGTGTTTATGTCTGCTAGTGAAACTCATAATCTAAAAAATATCAATAAAAGTATTGACCAGACTTTCCCTGTGTTACGAGGTTTGGTCAGAGAAACCATTTCAGCAGGGAAATTCAGCAGAGGTTATGTTTCAACCGTTTTTGGATGTCCGTATGAAGGTCCTGTTGATATCGACAGTGTCATACGAGTTTCCGAAGTTTTATTTGAAATGGGGATTGCAGAGCTGTCTCTCGGAGATACAATCGGTGTCGCAAATCCAAAGCAAGTTCAAGAAGTTTTGGAGGTTTTATTAAAAAGATTTCCAGCAGATAAATTAGCCATGCATTTTCACGATACAAGGGGAACAGCTTTGGCCAATATCTTAGTATCGTTAGATATGGGGATTACCATTTTTGATTCTTCTCTTGGCGGCTTAGGAGGATGCCCATATGCGCCTGGAGCATCGGGTAACGCAGCGACAGATGATTTACTCTATATGCTTCACGGGATGGGTATTCACACTGGAGTTGATCAGCAAAAGCTGCTTCATGCATCCCAATTTATTCAGGAAAAGATAGGCAGAACTTTACCTAGTAAAAGTTTTCAAGCCGCAAGCTCTGGGCTGGGTGGAAAGCTTGGAAAGACCGTTTGAGGGAAGGTGAAATCATGAGTAAAACCATTTTAGTTAACAAGCTGGATAACGGCATTATAATGATTACGTTAAATAGGCCGGAAGCTGCTAATGCCTTATCAATTGAGATGTTAGAGGGTCTCCGTGACGAACTTCTTACCTGTAAATATGATCGAACAGTCCGCTGTATCATTATTACTGGGGCAGGGGAGAAAGCTTTTTGTGCTGGAGCTGATTTAAAAGAAAGAGCTGGAATGGATGCGGTTCAGGTGAGGAAGACGGTTTCTTTGATCCGCGATAATATCAACTCTTTAGAATCATTACCCCAGCCGGTCATCGCAGCTGTGAACGGCGTAGCTTTTGGCGGAGGTACTGAACTAGCGCTCGCTTGTGATATCCGCATTGCCGCTGAAACTGCGAAGCTTGGTCTAACGGAAACATCACTAGGAATTATACCTGGTGCCGGCGGAACACAGCGTTTACCAAGATTGGTAGGAAAGGGACGTGCCAAAGAGCTGATTTTCACTGCTAGAAGAATTGGTGCCGCTGAAGCCCTTGAGGTTGGATTAGTAGAATATACGGTCCCTTCTGCGAGTTTACTAGATAAAGCATTGGAAATTGCCGGACAAATTGTTCAGAATGGCCCGATTGCCGTAGCACAAGCAAAGTTCGCAATCGATAAAGGCTATGATGTTGACCTGAACACCGGTCTAGCCATAGAGCAAAATGCCTATGAAGTGACGATCCCAACAAAAGATCGTTTAGAAGGATTGCAGGCTTTTAAAGAGAAACGTACTCCAAATTATATTGGTGAATAAGAATGAATCGAGGAGGAAAAATGACTGTGGAAATGAAACCTCTCCAACAAACTTTAAATGATAGAGTCGAACAAATTAAAAAGGGTGGACCTCCCAAATATCACGAGAAAAACCAAGAGCAGGGAAAATTGTTCGTCCGCGATCGTTTATCATTATTATTTGATTCTGACCTTGAACTAGAGGATGGTCTATTTGCAAACTGTATGGCGGGGGATCTTCCGGCAGACGGAGTTGTGACAGGGATGGGCAAGATTAATGGCCAGACAGTCTGTGTGATGGCCAATGATTCAACCATTAAAGCTGGGTCTTGGGGAGCTCGGACGGTTGAAAAAATCATTCGAATCCAAGAAACAGCTGAAAAACTTCGAGTGCCAATATTATACTTAGTAGATTCAGCTGGAGCACGGATAACAGATCAGGTGGAAATGTTCCCTGGGCGTCGAGGTGCAGGAAGAATCTTTTACAATCAAGTAAAACTTTCAGGTAAAATTCCTCAAATCTGTATTCTATTTGGACCATCTGCTGCAGGCGGGGCCTATATTCCAGCTTTTTGTGACATTGTAATTATGGTTGATAAAAATGCGTCAATGTATTTGGGTTCACCAAGAATGGCGGAAATGGTTATTGGTGAAAATGTATCCTTGGAGGAAATGGGCGGCGCTCGCATGCATTGTTCTGTTTCAGGCTGCGGTGATGTTCTGGCAAAAAATGAAGAAGAAGCCATTTCAATGGCTAGAAACTATCTATCTTATTTTCCTGCCAATTTCTCAGAAAAACCGCCAGTTCGTGAGGCAGTTGACCCTAAACCATTGAAGAAACCATTAGAAGAGTTAATTCCGGTGAATCAGAATTCACCTTTTAATATGCTTGATCTAATCAATGGGATTATTGATGAAGGCTCTTTCTTTGAAATCAAGAAACTTTTTGCTGGTGAACTCATAACCGGACTTGCCCGCATGGATGGGAAATCTGTTGGAATCATCGCCAACCAGCCGCGAGTTAAAGGCGGGGTATTATTCCACGATTCAGCCGATAAGGCCGCAAAATTTATTAATCTTTGCGATGCCTTCCATATTCCTCTTTTATTCCTAGTGGATGTGCCTGGATTTATGATCGGTACAAAAGTAGAACGGGCAGGAATCATACGCCATGGTGCGAAAATGATTTCAGCGATGTCTGAAGCAAGTGTTCCGAAAATCTCTGTTATCGTACGTAAAGCATATGGCGCTGGTCTTTATGCTATGGCTGGCCCTGCATTTGAACCAGATGCGTGTCTTGCTTTGCCTTCCGCGTCCATTGCGGTTATGGGACCAGAAGCAGCCGTTAATGCCGTTTATGCGAATAAAATTGCTGCTCTGCCGGAAGAAGAACGTGCTGCATTTATCGAACAAAAACGTGAGGAATACAAAGAGGATATTGATATTTATAATTTGGCTTCCGAAATGGTGATTGACGGTATCATACCAGCAAACTCATTACGTAAGGAACTCGTAAATCGTTTCGAGGCATATTCTTCAAAATATCTCATTTTCTCTGAACGAAAACACCCTGTATATCCGGTCTAAAACAGAGGGGACGGTTCTTCTGGCCTAAAAAGGCCGGAAGAACCGTCCCCTTGGTTCAGGTTCATTTAATAAGATGGAAAATGTACATCATGTATATTTCCTGGCTCTTGTCTTTCATTTAGTTCTGCCAGTGCTGCCATTAATACTTTCATATGTGTTGTTTTATCATGAGGCTTTCCTAGCGAATGTCCAAATTCGAACCCTATTGGATGTATAGCCCGTGGCGGCCTCATCAAGCTGGATTGTTCAACGTCCAACGTAATCAATGTTGTAGGAATTCCCTGAGATTCAATGCCGCGCTGCACTGTAACTACAGTGCGATGACAGAGAGGTCAGCCGGCAGTTAAAAGGACAGCATCCGCTTTGGAACGAACTACTTCCTTTACGAGTGCAGGGATTGTTTCCTTATTAATAATATTTAAACGCATGGAATAACCCATCATGGTCATATGTTTCTCAGCAACCCCGCCTAGGTCTCCATCGTCTACCATTTCCCGCAGTCGGTCAATAGGAAAAACGCAGTTAATATCCTCTTTCGGGGCATCTGTATTATAATGCTCCTTTGGGGCTGCATGAGTGACTGTTAAATCCTTTGCATCAACATCTCCTGGAATAATACGGAAGGTCGTATCTCCTACTGACTGATCGGTGTTAAATGCCTCCTGATCCTTTAGATGAACACCAGAAGTGGAAACAATCATAATGGTCATTTCATGCAGTGGTTTGGTGCTAGGTGTATATGGGATAGCTTTTCTTGATAGTTCCATACACAGCCTCCTTATATTCTACTAACAAAATTAGGATTAAAGTTTTCTTAAAACATCAAACAACTCTTCGTTGTCAGGCTGCTTATCAAGTGGATGAACATCAATCCATTGAACGATTCCTTCTTTATCAATGATAAACAGGGCTCGTTCGGAAGCTCCATATGCCGGTTCGCTTTTGTTTTTACGAAGAACGCCATATTTCTCCGAAACTTCTCCATGTGGATAGAAATCGGAACAAAGCGGATATGATATTCCACCAATAGATTTTGCCCATGCATCATGACTGTGAACGCTATCGACTGAAATACCCAGGACCTGGGTATCAAATTCTTCAAAACGAGGGAGATCATCCTCGTATGAAGGCATTTGCGCGCCTCAAACTGGGGTCCAATCTAGAGGATAAAAACAAAGAAATACATTTTTAGATCCGCGGAATTCACTCAAAGTCACTCTGCGGCCGCCATGGGCTTCCACTGTGAAATCCGGTGCCGGATCACCAACTTTTAAGGTGCTTGTTTCAGTAGCTCCTTGTGGCATGTAATTATCTCCTTTCTAGTTTTAAAATTTACGAACACTTTTTATTATTCCCATGTACATTTTGGATTAACCGTAAATATAAGCATTTAAATCCTTTTTTCTATTGCCAAAAGCAGCTTAAGGAGAGTGATTTTTGTAAAACTCATTATTTGTATTGGTCCAACCGGTTGAAAAATTGGATTAGAAATTGATAAAAATTCTTTTCGGATGGTCCAATTTCTCTATGTTTAGGCGTAATAACCCCGACTGTACGCATGGCTTTGGGTGTTTCAATCGGTACTTTGACTGTGAACCGTGGAACCGAGTCATAGAAAGTACTCTCAGGCAGCAGGCTAACGCCGATTCCTGCTGAGACAAGTCCTTTTAATGCATCCATATCCTCCCCTTCGGACGCAATGTTCGGTTCAAAGCCAGCCTCATGACAGGCATCTACTGCAAGTTTTCGAAGCACATATCCATCTGGAAATAAAACGAATGGATCGGTCCGCAAGTCACTTAAATTCAGCCTTTTTTTATCAGCCAAGGGATGACGCTCAGGAATCAAGGCGACGATATTTTCCATAAATAAAATCTTAGCCTCGAGATCGGGTTCCTTCATGGGAACAGGGCCGAGAAAGGCCAAATCGATTTCACCGTTTTTAACCGCATCAATTAAGTAGGCATAGGAGCCATGCCGTAAATGGAAATTAACATTTGGCGCCACTTCCTTATATGCCGAAATTAGAGTTGGAATCCAATAGATGGAGAGACTTGAAGGATATCCAATATGAAGCGTTCCTCCTAGTGGATCGAGATATTCTTCTACTTTTTCCTTACCCTCATCTAATGTTTTTAATGCACTTATTGCAAATTGTAAAAAAATGTTTCCGATCGGTGTAATCTTAATGTTTCTGCCGACTCTTTCTAATAACTTAACCCCTAGCTCCTCTTCTAGTTTGGTAATTTGATAACTGACAGCTGATTGTGCCACGTTAAGATGATCAGCTGCCTCTGTAACATGCTGCCGTTCCGCCACTTCGATTAAATAACGTAATTGACGAAGCTCCATTGTTGTTCCTCCTTTCATTTATATAAGAATTAGATTGGTTTGATATAAATTATATATTGTTTGTATAAATTAGAAAACCTAGAATAGTGGATATAAATATTTCGACAATTTAACTAACAGGGAGAGATTTGAAATGACGTATCATCAACTACCAAAAGCACAAGGTCTCTACCGTCCAGAATTTGAACATGATGCCTGCGGAATCGGCTTGTATGCTCACATAAAAGGAAATGCCACACATGATATTGTGGTAAAAGGACTAAAGATGCTTTGTCAATTGGATCATCGCGGCGGACAGGGAAGTGACCCGCTTACAGGCGATGGCGCCGGACTTATGGTTCAAATACCGGATCAATTTTTCCGCCAAGAATGTCCAGAAATAAACTTGCCAGAAAAAGGGAAATACGGTGTGGGGATGCTGTTTTTCTCTAAGGATGATAGTGAACGGGAAGAAATTGAAAACTATATCAATAAAATGGTCGAACAAGAGGGGCAAACGGTGCTTGGCTGGAGAACAGTCCCAGTCAATCCCGAACCAATAGGGGTAACGGCACAGGAAAGCTGTCCTGTTATTCGCCAGTTGTTTGTTGGTGACAGCGAAAAAAGTACGGATTCATTAGCATTTGAACGAAAATTATACGTCATTCGGAAACAAGCAGAAAAATGGGCAAAGGAATCAGAGTATCGTTTTTACTTTGCTAGTCTTTCTAGCAGGACTATTGTTTACAAAGGTCTGTTAACGCCTGAACAAGTAGATCAGTTCTATTTGGATTTACAGAATGAGAATTTTGTCTCTGCGTTTGCTTTAGTGCATTCACGCTTTAGTACAAACACATTTCCAAGCTGGGAAAGAGCACATCCAAACCGTTATTTAATTCACAATGGCGAGATTAATACACTTCAGGGAAATATTCACTGGATGAAGGCGCGGGAAAGTCAATTTGTATCAGAGGCGTTTGGAACCGATTTGGAAAAAGTACTGCCAATCCTCGATACAGATGGAAGTGACTCTTCGATCTTAGATAATGCGCTTGAATTTTTAGTCCTTGCCGGCCGAAAGCCAGCCCATGCAGCGATGATGTTAGTCCCAGAGCCATGGTCTGAAAACCCTCATATCACAGAGGAAAAGAGGGCTTTTTATGAATATCACAGTTCTCTAATGGAGCCATGGGATGGACCATCCGCTATTTCTTTCACGGATGGGAAACAAATCGGTGCGATTTTGGACCGGAACGGCCTCCGTCCAGCTCGTTATTATGTTACAGAAGATGATTACATTATTTTTTCATCTGAGGTTGGTGTCATTGATGTAGAGCCGGAAAAGGTACTGTACAAAGAGCGCCTTCGCCCAGGAAAAATGCTTTTGATAGATTTAGAAGAAGGAAGAATCATTTCCGATGAGGAAATCAAGTCACAGTTGGCTCAGCAACAGCCGTATCAGCAATGGCTAAATGAACAACTTGTTCGCTTGGAAGATAGCGTAGAGGCTGAGGGAGAGATCCCGGCTGAGTTACTGGTCCTTCAAAAAGCCTTTGGATACACCTATGAAGATATTCAAAAATATATCCTTCCCGCAGTGACTGAAGGTAAGGATCCTCTAGGAGCGATGGGAAATGATATGCCGCTTGCTGTTCTATCAGACCGTCCTCAAACTTTGTTTAACTACTTTAAGCAATTATTTGCCCAAGTAACCAATCCGCCAATTGACTCGATTCGTGAAGCAATTGTCACTTCAACCATTTCCTATTTAGGAGCAGAAGGGAATTTACTTCATCCATCAGCAGAAAATTGCCATCGGATTCAGTTGGAGACACCGATCCTAACCAACAGCCAGCTTGAAGTATTAAAGATGAACGAATCATTTGAAAGTAAAGTGATCGACATCCTGTTCGCAGAGGATTTAGAGAATAGTCTTAACGATATTTGCCGTCAAGCAGACCAAGCAATTGCAGATGGAGCAAGCTTGATTATCCTGTCTGATCGAAATATGAATGCCAAAAAGACAGCCATACCATCTTTATTGGCAGCGAGCACACTTCATCAACACTTGATTCGTGAAGGATTAAGAACGAAGGCAAGTATCATGATTGAAACAGGGGAAGTAAGAGAAGTTCACCATTTTGCAGTACTGCTAGGATACGGTGTTGATGCGATTAACCCATATCTTGTGTTCGCTACCTATCAGCAAGCTGTTGAGGAAGGAACGATACCGTTCACTTATCAAGAAGCAGTTAAAAAGTATATCTATGCCATGACTGAGGGTGTTGTAAAGGTTATGTCAAAAATGGGGATTTCTACGGTGCAAAGCTACCGTGGTGCACAAATTTTTGAAGCTGTTGGAATCAGCTCAGATGTTATCGACACCTACTTTACAGGAACAGTTTCCCAGCTTGGCGGAATTGGTTTAGACACAATCGCCCAGGAAGCGCAGTTGCGTCATGCGCAAGCTTTTACTGAATTAACCGACAAGACCTTAGAATCAGGCAGTAACTTTCAATGGCGACATGATGGAGAACACCATGCCTTTAATCCAGGAACCATCCACACATTACAATGGGCTTGCCGCAACGGTGATTATGATTTATTTAAAAAATACTCGACACAGGCTAATGATGAAAGACTTGGCTTCTTACGCAATTTATTCTCCTTTAATGGAACACGACCAGCTGTGCCGATTGAAGAAGTAGAATCAGTCGATTCGATTGTGCGTCGCTTTAAAACAGGTGCGATGTCGTTTGGATCCATCAGTAAGGAAGCGCACGAAACATTAGCGATTGCTATGAACCGATTAGGCGGAAAAAGCAACTCGGGAGAAGGCGGCGAAGATTCAAGCCGTTATGTTATAGATGAAAATGGCGACAACAGAGGAAGTGCGATCAAACAGGTTGCTTCCGGTCGTTTTGGTGTAAAGAGTCATTACCTTGTTAATGCAGAAGAACTGCAAATAAAAATGGCTCAAGGTGCAAAGCCGGGTGAAGGCGGCCAGTTGATGGGAACGAAAGTATATCCATGGGTTGCCGATGTTCGTGGGGCAACGCCGGGAGTTAGCTTGATTTCACCGCCACCGCACCATGATATTTACTCCATTGAGGATTTGGCGCAGTTGATTCATGATTTGAAAAATGCCAACCGCGACGCCCGTATCAGCGTTAAGCTTGTTTCAAAAGGCGGGGTCGGAACCATTGCTGCCGGTGTGGCGAAAGCAGTAGCCGATGTGATTGTCATCAGCGGTTACGATGGCGGAACGGGTGCATCGCCGAAAACGAGCATTCAGCACGCCGGTTTACCGTGGGAACTTGGCTTAGCAGAGGCACACCAAACTCTTATGTTAAATGGTTTACGTGATCGGGTGGTGCTTGAAACCGATGGAAAATTAATGACAGGTAAGGATGTTGTAATGGCAGCCTTGCTTGGAGCGGAGGAATTTGGCTTTGCAACCGCACCGCTAGTAGTCCTTGGCTGTGTCATGATGCGTGTTTGTCATTTAGATACATGTCCGGTTGGCATTGCCACTCAAAACCCTGAGCTTCGCAGAAAGTTCACGGGTGAAGCAGATTATATCGTTAACTTTATGCGTTTCATTGCACAGGAAGTGCGTGAGCTTATGGCTGAGCTTGGTTTCAGAAGTGTTGAGGAAATGGTCGGCCGTGTAGATGTATTAACTGTAAGTGAGCGAGCAAAATCACATTGGAAAGCGCAGCATTTGGATTTAACATCGTTACTGTATAAGCCTGAAGGATACCGCACCTTCAAAACTTCACAAAATCATAGAATTAACGAATCACTAGATATTAAACAAATTCTTCCGGCTGTTCAACCAGCTTTACAGCAGGGGACACCTGTCGATTTAAGTTACCCGATTTCGAACATCAATCGCGTGGCGGGAACCATCGTCGGAAGTGAAATTTCCAAACGCTATGGTGAAGATGGTCTTCCGGAGGATACTATTACCTTACGATTTACCGGTTCTGCCGGACAAAGCTTTGGTGCCTTTGCACCAAAAGGAATGACGCTTGAACTTACCGGGGACGCAAACGATTATGTTGGTAAAGGTCTATCCGGCGGAAAAATTATCGTCAGAGCAGATGAGCATATGAAGATTGCTTCTGGAGAAAACGTCATCGCTGGAAATGTCGCCTTTATCGGGGCAACAAGCGGGGAAGCTTATATTAACGGACGTGCAGGCGAAAGGTTTGCGGTTCGGAATAGCGGCGTCAATGTGGTTGTTGAAGGAGTTGGCGACCATGGCTGTGAGTATATGACGGGCGGGCGTGTTGTTATTTTAGGTGATGTTGGCAAAAACTTTGCAGCTGGTATGTCCGGAGGAATTGCCTACGTCTTAGCTGAAGACAAGGATACATTTAAACATTTATGTAATCAAGAACTGATTGAATTTGAATCGGTATCAACCGCTGCCGATCAGGATGAGCTAAAACAGTTAATCGAAAACCATTTCCGTTACACTCAAAGTGTAAAGGCTAGCTGTGTTCTCGAAAACTGGAAAAAGTGTGTTAGAAAATTTGTCAAAGTCATTCCGAAGGATTATAAACGGATGATTCATTTGATTGAAGAGCAAAAATTAGCAGGATTATCGGAAGAAGAAGCAGTTATGAGCGCCTTTTTAGCGAACTCCTCTGCAAAACCAAAACCATCTAAACAGCAGGAAGCTGCAAATCGCTAAGAAAGGGGAGAGGAACAATGGGGAAACCAACGGGATTTATGGAATATTCCCGCGAAAAAGTGGGTGAAAGAAATCCGCTGACACGCCAAAACGATTGGAGCGAATATACGGTTCCTTTTTCTGATGAAAAGTTACGTATACAGGGGGCGCGGTGCATGGATTGCTCCATCCCCTTCTGCCATACCGGAATGGAGATTCAAGGAGCAACATCAGGCTGTCCGATTCACAACCTGATCCCAGAGTGGAATGATTTAGTGTACCGCGGCCGTTGGAAAGAAGCGCTCGACCGGCTGATGAAAACAAATAATTTCCCTGAGTTTACAGGCAGGGTTTGTCCGGCACCATGTGAAGGTTCATGTACGTTAGCTATTTCCGACCCAGCGGTTACAATTAAGAATATTGAACAAGCGATCATCGATAAAGGCTTTGAAAACGGATGGATCACACCAAGGATTCCAAAGTCACGAACTGGAAAAAAAGTGGCGGTGATCGGTTCCGGCCCTGCTGGTTTGGCAGCGGCCGATCAGCTTAATCAAGCAGGCCATTCCGTAACGGTTTTTGAGCGTGCCGACCGTCCAGGTGGTTTGCTGATGTATGGAATTCCGAACATGAAGCTTGAGAAAGAAGTTGTAGAACGCCGGATTCGTTTATTGACACAGGAAGGCATTGACTTTGTTACGAATACAGAAGTGGGTAAAGATATCACAGCTGCTGAACTTCAAGCACAGTTCAATGCGGTCATCCTTTGTACAGGTGCTCAAAAACAGCGGGATTTAGTGATTGAAGGCCGTGAAGCAAAGGGAATTCACTTTGCGATGGATTATTTAACTCTAGCGACAAAAAGTTTATTAGATTCGAACTTTGAGGATGGTCAATTTATTAATGTAGAAGATAAAGACGTCATTGTGATCGGCGGAGGCGACACAGGTGCGGACTGTGTGGCCACAGCGCTTCGTCAAAAAGCCAAGAGTGTCGTTCAGTTCGGCAAGCACCCGCAATTACCTGGTGCGCGTACTTCTGATAATTTATGGCCAGCATATCCGAACGTTTTTACCATGGATTATGCTTATAAGGAAGCAGAAACCAAATTTGGGGAAGATCCACGACAATATTCGATTCAAACAAAGAAAATCATCTCCGATGAAAATGGGAAGCTTAAAGAACTTCACACCATCCAAATGGAGAAACTAAAGGATGAAGAAGGTCGCTATTATTTTAAAGAAATCCCAGGAACTGAAAAAGTATGGCCAGCTCAGTTTGTGTTTATCGCAATCGGCTTTGAAGGTACTGAACTGCCATTGTTAAGCCAATTTGGTGTAAAGGCAGTCAACCAAAAGGTTTCAGCCAGATACGGTGAGTTCAAAACCAACGTTGAAGGAGTGTTCGCTGCAGGCGATGCCAGAAGAGGCCAGAGCCTCATCGTTTGGGCGATTAACGAAGGCAGGGAAGTTGCACAGGAAGTCGATAAATACTTGATGGCGTAGTGAAAAGGAATAAAAGTTGCAGGCATCATTTTTATAAAATGATGCCTTTTTTGTGTTGTATGCTATTAACATTTATGAGAATTATCACCTTTAGTAATAAAAGTAAAACCTTTACTTTGTCGGGTATTTAAACAAAGTTATTTTAGTTAAAATAAATTCAGAAAAGGCAGAAGGTTCTTAAAAAAGGAACCCTAATGAAAATAAAAATCTTTAATTAAAAAGGAGAATAAAACATGCTAAAAGTTCTACGTAAACCTATCCTTTCTGGATTAGCTTTAGCTTTGTTATTACCTGTAGGATCAACAGTTGGTGCCGAAACAAATATCTCAAATAAACCAAGTATTAGCGGTTTAACAGCACCACAATTGGACCAACGATATAAAGATTCTTTCACCATTGGTGCAGCGGTTGAGCCATATCAATTATTAGATGCAAAAGACACACAAATGTTAAAGCGTCATTTTAATAGTATAGTAGCCGAAAATGTAATGAAGCCTAGTAGCATTCATCCATCAGAAAACGTATATAACTTTGAACAAGCTGATAAAATTATCGAATTTGCAAGAGAAAATGGAATGGAAGTACGTGGCCATACTCTTGTATGGCATAGTCAGGTACCAAATTGGTTCTTCACTGATAAGGATGGAAAATGGATGCCAAATGAGACAGATCCAGTAAAACGCGCTGCAAACAAACAGCTTTTATTACAGCGTTTACATGATCATATTAAAACAGTGGTAACACGTTATAAAAATGATGTAAAATCTTGGGATGTTGTGAATGAGGTAATTGATGAATGGGGCGGTCAACCTGGTGGCCTTCGAAATTCAGCCTGGTACCAAATTGCTGGAACTGACTATATTAAAGTTGCTTTTGAAACAGCAAGAGAATATGCAGCACAAGACGCTAAGCTATATATCAATGATTACAACTCAGAAGTAACACCAAAAAGAACATATCTTTATAACCTAGTAAAAAGTTTAAAAGAGCAAGGCGTTCCAATTGATGGTGTTGGGCATCAGGCTCACATTCAAATCGGCTGGCCATCTGAAAAAGAAATTGAAGACACAATTAACATGTTTACTGAACTTGGGTTAGATAACCAAATTACTGAGCTTGACGTGAGCATGTATGGCTGGCCAGTTAGGGCGTATCCTACCTATGATTCTATTCCAGCACAGAAATTCATAGATCAAGCAGACCGTTATGACCGTTTATTTAAGTTATATGAGAAATTGGGCGATAAAATCAGCAATGTAACGTTCTGGGGTATTGCTGATAACCATACATGGCTGAATGACCGTGCAGATGTTTACTATGATGCAGAAGGTAATGTTGTAACAAATACAAATGCACCGTATGTAACAGTAGAAAGAAGAGCAGGAAAAGATGCACCATTTGTATTTGATCCGGAATACAATGTAAAACCAGCCTATTGGGCGATTATCGACCACAAATAACACAAAAGGGACGGTTCTCCTTGCCCAAAAAGGCAGGGAGAATGTACTGCACCCCAAAAGTTAGAGTAAAATCTGGCTTTTGGGGTGTTTATTTATGAAAAAATATAGTGAAGAATTTAAACTTATGGTGGTAAGAGAATATCTGGAAGGAAAACTTGGATATAGAGCCCTTGCCAAGAAACATGGGATTAAGTCGAAATCAGCCATTGACAGATGGGTGAAAGTATACGAGAAGCTCGGACAGGAAGGTTTAACAAGTAAGAAGCATACTGAAAGTTATTCTGTTCAATTCAAGCTGGATGTATTAAGCTTTATAAAAAGAACAGGTTCTTCAGAAACAGATGCTGCCCTTCATTTTGGGCTAACCAATCCAACTATTATATCCTCATGGAAAAAAGCATTTTCAGAGGATGGGAGTGAAGGCCTGAATAGACCGAAAGGACGGCCACCCATGTCTGATAAAGCTGAGAATATAAAAGGCAAACAAGCAAAAAAGAGCGAAATGACAAACGAACAAAAATTGGAACGAGAGAACGAACTTCTTCGTTTAGAGGTAGAATACTTAAAAAAGTTGCGAGCTTTTCAGATGGATCCGGAGGGTTATCTCGAAAAGCACAAGCAGCGTTATCACTCGAACTCAAAGAAACCTTCAAATTAAAAGATGTTTTACAAGTAGTCGGTATTCCTGAATCCTCCTACCATTATCATATTAAAATGATGAAGAAAGAGAATCCTGACCAAGCATTAGAGGTTACTATTCAATCTATATTTCACGAACATAATGGTAATTATGGATATCGTCGTATCAAACTAGAATTGAGAAATCGTGGGATGAAGTCAATCACAAGAAGGTTCAACGCATCATGAGGAAACTTGGACTTAAAGGAAATAAGTTCAGACGAAAATCACGTAAGTACAGTTCTTACAAGGGTACGACTGGAACAGT
>NZ_JBIVOI010000008.1:0-274354 GCF_044754045.1 Neobacillus sp. NPDC093182 | reverse complement strand
GTCACACCCGTTCCCATACCGAACACGGAAGTTAAGCTTCTCAGCGCCGATGGTAGTTGGGACTTTGTCCCTGTGAGAGTAGGACGTTGCCAGGCGAAAGACAGAAATATCCTTTCTGTCTTTTTTAATCCCATTTTAAAAAATGGAAAAAACTTTCTGTTGTTTGATAACACCGATGGTGTTATGATATAAAAGTCGCTCAGAAAACGACCTTATCAATTCTAAAGCAGCTATTATTTTGCCAATATTTATATTTGGCCCGTTGGTCAAGCGGTTAAGACACCGCCCTTTCACGGCGGTAACACGGGTTCGAATCCCGTACGGGTCATCATATGGAGGATTAGCTCAGCTGGGAGAGCATCTGCCTTACAAGCAGAGGGTCGGCGGTTCGATCCCGTCATCCTCCACCAAAGTTTTTTCACCATAGTGAAAATAACTTTCCATTAGTGCCGGTTTAGCTCAATTGGTAGAGCAACTGACTTGTAATCAGTAGGTTGGGGGTTCAAGTCCTCTAGCCGGCACCAGATTTTTTTCGCGATAGCGAAAATAAATTTCCTTGTACGAGCTATTAGCTCAGTTGGTAGAGCATCTGACTTTTAATCAGAGGGTCGAAGGTTCGAGTCCTTCATGGCTCACCAAGTTTTATTGCGAGAGCAAAATAACTTTTAATATGCGGGTGTGGCGGAATTGGCAGACGCACCAGACTTAGGATCTGGCGCCGCAAGGCGTGGGGGTTCGACTCCCTTCACCCGCACCATCTAAATTTGTGCGGAAGTAGTTCAGTGGTAGAACACCACCTTGCCAAGGTGGGGGTCGCGGGTTCAAATCCCGTCTTCCGCTCCAATATTATGCGCCCGTAGCTCAATTGGATAGAGCGTCTGACTACGGATCAGAAGGTTATGGGTTCGACTCCTTTCGGGCGCGCCATTATATAACGGGAAGTAGCTCAGCTTGGTAGAGCACTTGGTTTGGGACCAAGGGGTCGCAGGTTCGAATCCTGTCTTCCCGACCAGTCGAAGATTACATTAATAACATGGGGCCTTAGCTCAGCTGGGAGAGCGCCTGCTTTGCACGCAGGAGGTCAGCGGTTCGATCCCGCTAGGCTCCACTTATAGTTATTGAAAATGGCGGTGTAGCTCAGCTGGCTAGAGCGTACGGTTCATACCCGTAAGGTCGGGGGTTCGATCCCCTCCGCCGCTATATATGAAATTAATGCTATTAATGTTAGTTTTATTGGACCCTTAGCTCAGCTGGTTAGAGCAGACGGCTCATAACCGTCCGGTCGTAGGTTCGAGTCCTACAGGGTCCATTTATCTGGAGGAATACCCAAGTCTGGCTGAAGGGATCGGTCTTGAAAACCGACAGGCGGGTTAAACCGCGCGGGGGTTCGAATCCCTCTTCCTCCTCCATTAACTAAATTTAATAATTATTTTTACTGTCGCGGGGTGGAGCAGTCTGGTAGCTCGTCGGGCTCATAACCCGAAGGTCGTAGGTTCAAATCCTGCCCCCGCAATTTTTTCAAGAAAAACACTTGAAAAAACTTTGGTCCGGTAGTTCAGTTGGTTAGAATGCCTGCCTGTCACGCAGGAGGTCGCGGGTTCGAGTCCCGTCCGGACCGCCATTTTTATCCCGGTAGGTTAACTACCGTTGATATAGATTGTGTGGCTCAGTAGCTCAGTCGGTAGAGCAAAGGACTGAAAATCCTTGTGTCGGCGGTTCGATTCCGTCCTGAGCCACCATTTAAATGTAATGATCAGTAAGGTTTCCTATATGGAGGGGTAGCGAAGTGGCTAAACGCGGCGGACTGTAAATCCGCTCCCTCAGGGTTCGGCGGTTCGAATCCGTCCCCCTCCACCAAAGTTTTTTGCGAAGCAAAATAACCAAATTTTTTTCACGAAGGTGAAAATAACCATTATGGCGATTGTGGCGAAGTGGTTAACGCATCGGATTGTGGTTCCGACATTCGTGGGTTCGATTCCCATCAGTCGCCCCATTTCATTTTTATTATTGGGCTATAGCCAAGCGGTAAGGCATCGCACTTTGACTGCGACATGCGTTGGTTCAAATCCAGCTAGCCCAGCCATTCTTAAAGGCAGCATAGCCAAGTGGTAAGGCAGAGGTCTGCAAAACCTTTATCCCCGGTTCAAATCCGGGTGTTGCCTCCAATTTTAGAAATGCGGGTGTAGTTTAGTGGTAAAACCTCAGCCTTCCAAGCTGATGTTGTGAGTTCGATTCTCATCACCCGCTCCATATGGGCCTATAGCTCAGCTGGTTAGAGCGCACGCCTGATAAGCGTGAGGTCGATGGTTCGAGTCCATTTAGGCCCACCAGAATTTTTTGCGACAGCAAAATAACTTTCCATTGTTCCGCAGTAGCTCAGTGGTAGAGCTATCGGCTGTTAACCGATCGGTCGTAGGTTCGAGTCCTACCTGCGGAGCCATTTTTATGTCTATGGGGAAGTACTCAAGAGGCTGAAGAGGCGCCCCTGCTAAGGGTGTAGGTCGGGTAACCGGCGCGAGGGTTCAAATCCCTCCTTCTCCGCCATTTATATATATGCGCCTTTAGCTCAGCTGGATAGAGCATACGCCTTCTAAGCGTACGGTCAGAGGTTCGAATCCTCTAAGGCGCGTACTTTAAACTTTAAGCAACTCAATAGTATCAATGGTTTAACGATATTAGGGAAAACTAACGGTATTCTAACCTGAATGAAATTCCTTGAAAAAGTCGTTAAGCAAATCAACTTCCAAATACAATGTTTGGAGGTTTTTTATTTGCCAAAAAAGACTGGTATTTTCGATGTTTCCATTAAAGCGGAAGTGTTGAAACCGAAAACGGAAATTACAAAAGGAATGGGTGCTGTAAAAGCATTAGAAATCATTCACCGTCAAATGACATTGAATGGGTATCGTGAACGGACACTGAACGATTACATTTTAATCTTCAATCATTTTCTTAAAGCAACGAATGTTAAATATTTGGAGGATATTACGGTTAATACGATTTATCAATGGTTGGATAGTATGAACGTATCAGCATCCACCAAAAGCACACGATTGAAATGTCTGAAGGCGGTATTGAGTAAATGTTTTAACAACGGATGGCTGCCGTCAAAGTTTTGGTTAACGGTACAAATCAAACTCGATAAAAAAGTCAAACCAGGTGCAAAGCAAAACGATTTAAACGTATTGTTATCATTATTGGATACCTCAACCTTTATCGGTCTCCGAGATGCAGTAGCAATATTGACGCTATATAAGACAGGCGTCCGTATCAATACCTTAGGACAAATCCGAGAATGTCACATTGATTTTGCTAACGGATTGTTAAATCTTGAAGGTTCCATAATGAAGAATCATAAGAATTTGAAATTGCCATTAGACGAACAATTAATTGAATTGTACAGGGTACTCATTGAGCAAAATAAGAAAATACGAACGTACTACAAACAAGACAATGACTTCCTATTTATCACGAGGCGGGGCGGTATGATAAACAGCAGGTCTACGAACAATGCAATCTCGAAGCAGTTAACAAAATATGCTAAGGAATTCAATCTACCGAACATTAACCCACACGCAATCAGACGAGCATACGCAAAAAGTTTATATGATAAGGGAGCAAATATTGCATTAATCAGTAAAGCATTGGGGCATTCAAATCTTGCGGTTACAACACAATATCTTGACCTAGAGGTTGATGAAGTGGCAGAAAATTTGAGAGATTATTTATAAGCAGAAGGGGAGAGGGTCCGTAATACAATTACGACCCTTTATATTTTCATGGCAACTCTTGACAATTTCATTATTAGAAAAAGTGAATAAAGTATACATAGATAACTGCGTAAAATATAATCTATACGCAGTTATGTAATATAGGAATCCATTAGGACCAATGTTCCTTCTTTACGAAAAATTATCAATCATACATTCTTTTATACATTGTTGATTCTTCAAGGTCTCTGATAATTTCCGCATGATATTTCCCATAATTTATTGCATAAAAAGTAAAACGCATTTTTGCGTTGAATAATCGAACATACGAACATTCATTCGTTGAATATTAATATTCAAAAATGTACCCCCTAAGCCCGCCCGTACACAGCAAAAAACACATGAAGGAGAAAGAGACTAGGTTGCCCTCTGTTGGCACACAAGGTACCTATTGGCGATTTACTGACAAAATTTTTGTCACTGATTGTAAAGTATGTGAATCTCATAGAGATTATCGAATTAACGATTAGAACGCAGCAGTCGTCAAGCAGTGCACCCAAGGAAGGTATTAATAAAAAAGAAAGCACCCTGTTGGATGCTTTAATTTGAATTATTTGGATTATCAATTGATTCCAAATAATGTTTATAGTATTTGTCGATATTTCTGCTTGAATAATTGCGACTAAGGAGGATTATTAAGAACAAGATAATCACCACTGCTAAATATATCCAAGACCATGCTCCATTAATTTTTTCGCTAATTTTAAAAATCAATATAACGATAGATGATAATCCTAAACTAACGGTTACACCGCCCAATTCATGTTTCCTTGATAGCAGATAAGTATACCGTTCTTTTTTCTTTGCTCCTATTTCATCCTTAAAAAATATTTCATCCAATTTTAATTCTTTTTCAAAATAATCGTCCCATGTGCCTTTTTTGTACATGCCATTTAGTATTTTTACTCTAACAAGAACCCAAGTTATCGAATGATGAATTTGATTCAGCAGATAACCCAATGGCACCCCAATAATTGTCAAAAATGCTCCCAATGCTAATACGTTGATAGTTTTGGACATTTCTTTAATTTCTTGTTGATAACTAAAGAAAATATAAGGGCCAAGCATCATAATTAATATCCATCCTGGTATTCCCCATCTCACTAAGTGTTTTGTGTCAAAGTTCAAATCGACCACACCTCCCATTACAATATTCGACATATGGGACTAATTTCCTGCCATAAAAAAAGGATATAAACAAATGTTCATATCCATTAGTCTGCTAAATTTTCTTTCTGCCATTCCTTGACTGCTTCCGCACGTTTCTCTGCTCGTTCCTTGATAAATGGTATCCATTTTTCAATTTCAGGGTCTTTAGGGAAAGCATGAATGACAATCATAACTGGCATTGAAAACAATAGCATTATAGCAACAAATCCAAGAGCAACTGTTTTCACACATTCATATAATCGTTTCATTTTTTCTTCTCTAGCATTTTCAAGTCTTCAAGCAGTTCGGGTGTTTCTTCAAATATATAAATTTGATTCCCCTCCTTCTGCTTGTTCCGCTTAGTGTGCAAGAAATTATGGTGCAGTCGTACCAGTTCAACGAAAATACGCTTTTTGTAAATCACTTTTTCTTTCATTCGATTCCCTCCCCGTGTGGCAGGATCGGTTGCTCCGCAACCGAACATGCCTATTTATATTCTAAATTCAATCGAAATCGGTTGTTCCCCATTTCAAATCTGCCATTTCCTCAGCCATTTCAACTTTCATTAATTCAAAAATTTTCGGTAAAAGTGCATATGCCTCTTCTTCCTCGATGACTTTTAAGACATGCTCAAAGTCATCATATAATCCTACGTCAAATTGTAATCTCATGGATTCCTCCGCAAGCCATTCATCCTGTTTTTCAGGGTTAAAATACAATTCCATCAGAATCCTAATACCGGTTCTAATCATATTAGCGCTCATGTAATCCCCTCCTGTTAAACAAACTCTAACCACAATTGTAATTGTTTCACTGCCTCTGGATTAATCGTATTCAATGGTTCCAAAAGTATTTCACCTCTCTGCTGCTTTATCTCCTTTGCCAATAGTGGAATATCCTCTAATAACCCGAAATCAATCAGATTTTTTAATGTGTTCATACGAAAGTATTCATTTTCAATGGTGTTAATCTCAAAATGTTCGACTAGCATTTCAACCATAATATCCAACGGATATTCCCTCATGTAATCATCTCCCATTTATTAACTGTAACTTCTACATTATCGTTGACTTCAAAATAGCTGACAATATATTTCCAACCTCGGAAAATTGCGAGTTTAAACGTGTTTAGTATCAATTCTACATAGGGTCTATGTAATCCTATTAAAAATGAAAAATCGTTAAATGCTTATATGATTCCTTGAGTTTGGTGATTGAAATTTTTAAAGGTTATATCAATAAAACAATCAAAAACAACCGTAACTGAGCGTAGCGAAGTTAAGGGAGCAACTAGCTTGCGACCTATCGCCTGAGCGAGTGCCGAGCGAAGTGCCTGCCAGGGGCTTGTCCGTTGCTCATATCATCAAAATATAATGATTTCCTTTTTATGCCATCGCCTTACGTTTGTGATTCTTCACAATACAATATATATGAATACATTCGTAATGGAGGTCTACAGATGAAAAAAACAATCATGAAGAAATCATTAGCAAAAAAATTAATTGAAGCAGGTCACGATTTCCGAGGCACTGAAGAAAATAAACGGAATGAAAATCTGGTGGTTTATAAATTCACGAAAACACCTGAACTCATAGCAGATTTAATTAGATTCAGTGCTCAATAGGTTACAGTATGTGACCAATATATATAACACTAATACAGTTGGTTGGTTCCTGTAACCTATCAGCACATTCACAAGGGAGACACATACAAAATGGAAAAATATTCGATTCAAGAACTATGCGACAAATTGAAGGTAACATATGGCACCTTCAAGGCACATAAACAGAAATACCTCGAAAGATTACGATTAGCATATGTAATTCACGAGGCAACAAAAAATGGAAAAACATATTATTACCTCAAGCCATTGAACAACCTATACACGATATTAAATTGTGATATTGGTAAAAAAGATATTGATATTATCGAAAGCATCTTGAGGGTAATAATGGAAGGCAAGGTTGTACCAGTACAAGAGGAACTTGCAAAAGCAATCGGAGTGCCACGGGGTACATTCAAAAGTTATATCAATTTCCTTAAGAAACATGACATTATCAAGGAGCCAGTGATTGAGCGTGTAGTGCTACTTGATGATAACGGAAAAATAAAATCTGAATATGATAAGAAAATTGTTTCATATGTGTATTATGACCTCAAAGAAAATGGCACGAGAACAATGTTACCGAATCAAGAATCAGTCCATAAGATATACGGTATGCTGTGGAAGAACATATTCGACAATCATGACTTAGTTCACAAGGTGCAGAAAAATATAAATTATCAACCACTTATGAGCGTGCTAAGGCGTAAGGTATGGGAAGATATGAACAGCACATTCGGAATGAACAATGGGGACAGAGCAGAAGTTCCTATTATCAATCGTCATATCAAACGACAACTCGAGGATTACTTCAACCAACAGGATAACGTTGCTTGTGTTTAATGGGTGTGCCTTCATTTGGGTACACCTTTTCTATTTTGAATCAACAGTGATACAAGCAAATGGTTTAAGTGATGTGCTGTTGTTACCCCCTAGGTCTTTTAAAAAACGATAGAAGGAGAAAGAGACCAGGAAGACGTTGCTTCTCGAAAAAACTTTTTCCCCCAAAATCAGATTTTTCGAATTTGCCAAATTTGGGGGAATTTACATTTTCGTGAGGGAACCTCCCTCAAGTCTTCTTGTTCCCTTATGTTTTTTTAAAAGACCTAGGGGGGAATGCACCACCATTGAGTTCCTGTCGTCTTGTGTTATTGATTGGCAATCATCTGCCACAAAAAATCATTCAACTGCTCGGTAAATTTACGAAAAATCATGTGGAAAAATGATAAAAAATGTATCAAAAAATCATAGAAAAGTTATCAGAAAATCATAGAAAATATATAGAAAATACGTGATTTCTGCAATATGTAATTGAAGATGATTATCACTAAAATATACATTTTATTATGTAATTGATACGGAATCATTGGTCTGCTGTACAGACCCTAACATCTCCGCCCATTGCAATATAATAATAATATAGGGAGGAATGATTGATGGAACAGGAAATATGGCGGAACATTCCCGATTATGAGGATTATCAGGTGAGCAACTTTGGGAATGT
Organism: Neobacillus sp. NPDC093182; assembly: GCF_044754045.1. Classification (NCBI taxonomy): domain Bacteria; kingdom Bacillati; phylum Bacillota; class Bacilli; order Caryophanales; family Bacillaceae; genus Neobacillus; species Neobacillus sp. NPDC093182. The sequence goes on along the minus strand of NZ_JBIVOI010000008.1, from coordinate 266,329 downwards.
ACTTTCATTTAAAAACAAAAAGTATCAACACGGATTACCGCTTAAAGTTCAAGAAAATAGGGCGGGATATATAAAAATAATCGTATGGAAAAATGGGAATCAAAAAACATTGAAATTACACCGTATTGTATGTGAACTGTTCAATGGTGACGCTCCTGAAGGAAAAGAGCAAGTCAATCATATTGATGGAAATAAGCGCAATAATGACTATACGAACCTTGAATGGATTTCATCATCTGAAAACACATTACACGCATATAAAAATGGATTGAAAAATCACTCAAGAAATAAACGAGCAGTCGTTCAAAAAACATTAGAAGGCGATATTTTAAATATTTATCCGAGTGTGTCCAAAAGTGCAATTGCTGTTGGTGGCAACACGTATGGGATTAGCATGGCATGTAAGAAAAAGTTCAAATCATATAAAGGTTATGTGTGGAATTATGTTGATTAAAATACGGACAACTTCTTATAATATAGAAGGAAGTTGATTGACTAACGAAGTTCACTTAAAGTTCGAATCCATAATTCCAACAATCATTGGTATTGTTGATATGCCAATGTATTAATCCTTTATGACGTAGCGTACGGTCAGAGGTTCGAATCCTCTAAGGCGCGTAAAAATAACAATGAAGAACAACTTAAAAAGGTTGTTCTTTTTTGTTTGTACTGAAGGACAAATGAGACCCATAAATAGTATAAGGAAATTAGGTTTTATTACTATTGTAAACAATGAATTAATAATTTTAATCGTACCCGAATCAGCTCGATCTATAGTGATAACAGTAACGAATAGAAGGTAATCATTCCTGTGCAGTTCTATTTTCAGAAAAAATGGTATCCATTAGCAAGTAATCGTGCCAGTGCAGTTTTATTTTCAGAGAAAACGGTAATCAATATTAGCTAATCGTACACCCCTTCAACTCTATAAAATAGAAAAAAGATACATAAATGAGGAAAAGACGTATTAAGGCTTCTGTGTTAAGATAATATCTAGTTGAGATTTTTCAAAAGGAAAATAGGCTAGTTTTTTAATAGAAGGAAGTGTGTTTATTTTGTCTAGAGCATTAGTAATAGACGACAATAAAAATAATTTACGTGCTGATTGTGAAAATTGCTTTGGTTTGTGCTGTGTAGCCCTGCCTTATGCAAAATCAGCCGATTTCGCCTTTGATAAAGACGGTGGAAGTCCTTGCCGTAATTTACAATCCAATTATTTATGCGGCATACACAATGACCTTCGAAATAAAGGGTTTCGCGGCTGTTCGGCTTATGAATGCTTTGGGGCTGGTCAAAAGGTATCTCAAATCACATATAATGGAAAGGATTGGCGGACCAACAAAGATGTTGCTGAAGAGATGTTTGATGTTTATCCAATTATGCAGCAACTTCATGAAATGCTATGGTATTTAAATGAAGCACTAACTATAGACGCTGCAAAATCAATCTATAAAGAATTATATTATAGTTTTGTAGAGACTGAAGAACTTACTTGTAAAAGTCCCGAATTTATATTGAAAATAGATGTGAATGAGCATAGAGCTAAGGTAAACAAGTTATTGATTCGTACTAGCGAATTGGTTCGAGCTCAAGTCACTAAAAAGCCAAAAGATACACGGCGGGGCATGGATTATTTAGGGGCAAAGTTGAAGGGAGCCGATTTAAAGGGTGCAAATCTAAGAGGTGCCTTACTAATTGCTGCAGACCTCAGAAATGCGGATCTTAGATGGTGTGATGTCATCGGTGCCGATTTTAGGGATACGGATATCAGAGGGACAAATCTTACTGGGAGTATCTTTCTTACTCAGGCACAAGTGAATGCCGCTAAAGGGAATAAACATACTAAATTACCAGGCACATTAGTGAGGCCAGCTCATTGGAGGCAAGAAGAATAATTCTTTGGAATATAGCTAATTAGGAAATATACTTGAATTTTTATTATAAGTAAGCCTAAAATATAAGAATGGAAAATTTACAACGATATTAATATGATAAAGTAGGGAAAACACATGATAGCAAAAACAGAAGAGGATATTCAAGCACTGAAAGAAATCGGTAAAATCTGTGCTGAAATTAGAGATGAATTGGTACAAAGAACGGTACCTGGAATAACTACAAAGGAACTAGATGATATAGCTGGACAACTTTTCGAAAAGGCCGGTGCAATTTCGGCACCAAAGGGTGAATATGACTTTCCTGGCTACACATGCATAAGCGTCAATGAGGAAGTTGCCCATGGTATTCCAGGGAAGAGAGTCATTAAAGAAGGTGACATCGTAAATATTGATGTATCTGGTTCAAAGAATGGCTACTTCGCAGATACAGGTATTTCTTTCGTAGTAGGTGAAGGCGAAGAAATATTAACAAAAATTTGTGATGTGGCTAAATTGGCTTTTGAAGCTGGTCTTAAGAAAGCAAAACCTGGTTCAAAGAAAAGTGGACTTGGAAAAGCCGTAATCCAAACTGCGCGACAGCACGGATTAACAGTTATCATGAATCTAACAGGACACGGAATCGGACGAAGAATTCATGAAGCTCCAGATCATATTTATAATTATCATGATACGTGGGATGACGAACTTTTAAAGGAAGGCATGGTAATTGCATTCGAGCCTTTCATCTCAACCAAAGAAGAGGAAGTTTTCCAGGTCGAAGGTGATGACTGGACCTATGTGACAGAAGAGAGTTTTGTTGCGCAGTACGAACATACCATCATCCTTACGAAAAAGGGACCAATCATTACAACATTATAAAATCAGTATAAAGTGCCAGCAGCCATTCGCTCCTGGCACTTTTTCATTATTAGGTTCATCTTTTCTAAGACATTTTCATAAAGTAATAAGTATTTCAAATTTGGAGGGATGAAAGTGTATTATGCAAGGTTGATAACCTATAAATTAGGAACCAATCAAAGACGAGTTGCGGAAAAGTTAACAAATGAATTGGATAAAATCTGTAGAAAAATGTATGGGTTTCGTGGTAGTGTCTATTTTTTCGATGATCCAACTGGAGAATATCGAGCATTGAACTATTGGGACACGAAGGAGGAAGCAGAGCAGGCAAATCAAGTTTTGTTTCCAAAGTTAGAAGAGGAGATTCTAAATTACACGACTGAGAAGCCTACTGTAAAAATAGTTGAAGTATTTGAAGCAACTGAAGATGATGAATTGTTGAAGTCTCATGTGAAATTATGGTGAAACGAAAAAAGCGGAGTCCCGAAGGATCCGCTTATTTTTATTCCTTTTTAAATTTTATTGTACTTCTTACCGTATTAATTGGACGTACGAGTCTTTCGATTTGATTGCGTTTTGATTCAAAGAATGGCGGTAATGATAGTTTTTCACCAAGGGTTTCATAAGGTTCGTCTCCCATAAATCCAGGACCATCTGTTGCAAATTCAAATAGGATTTGAGGCGCCACTCTAGAGTATAAAGAGCCGAAAAAGTAGCGATCCACAAAGCCAGATGTTTGGAATCCAAATCTCTGCATTTGCTGATCCCATTCATCTAGTACTGAACGATCTTCAACCCGGAATGCTGCATGGTGAACAGTACCAAATCCTTGCCGTGCCTGTGGCAGTACTGCATTGTATTCCACTACTACTTGTGCGCCGTTTCCTCCTTCACCTACTTCGAATAAGTGAAAGGCTCCTTCTTGAGCAATCTCTTTAAAAAGTAGTACCTTCTCCATCATTTCTTTAAAGTAATCAAAGTTAGCAATTCGTACAAAAATAGGACCTAATCCGGTAATCGCATATTCCAATGGAATCGGACCATTTTGCCAAGGTATGCCTGAGGCAACTCCTTTATTGTTTTCATCAGAAATCAATTGGTATTGTTGGTCGTCAAAATCTACAAACGAGATTGTTTTTTTGCCAAATTGTTCTTTAATTCCTGTATGGTTTACGTTCAAGCGGTCGAAACGCTCTACCCAATAATCTAATGCAGCGTCGCTAGGTACACGGAAGGAAGTTTTTGATATCTCATTTGTTCCATGCACACCTTTTGGAATTCCGGGGAAATCGAAGAATGTCATATCAGTCCCAGGACTACCAGTGTCGTCTGCGAAAAATAAGTGATACGTTTGAATATCATCTTGATTGACTGTTTTTTTAACGAGACGCATGCCTAATACATAAGTAAAAAATTCATAGTTCTTCTCGGCACTGCTTGTTATCGCTGTTACATGGTGTATCCCTTTTAAGTGGTTCAAGTTTATTCCTCCATTTAGTATGTCTTTGTTTATTTTTCCCTAGTAAAGTTCAATACACTCAACAGGACTAGGTGACAATTTATATCTCGAAACCATTTATCTCTAATTCGAGATAAATATAACATGGATAAAAACTGCTGTCAATTTCTCTTTCCAAATTTCGTTCTTAAAATTATCACATTTATAAAGTTTATTTCAGTACCAATGATGTTAATCACAAACAGACTTTTTAAAAGGTGTTATTTTATGTATGAGATTCATTATCAATTCCATATAAAAAGAGCAACTAGCGAAGGAGAATAACTATGAGTGAAATAATTAATAACCGTGAACAACAAACTACAACTAAAAATAAACGACAAGAGATATTAAAACAAATCTTTAAAGACCTGCATGACGGAAAAAATGTAAAAGAGGTGAAAGCTCATTTCAATGCGTTTATCGGAAACATTACCATCGATGAAATTTCACAGCTTCAGCATGATTTTGGTGATCTTTCAGTAGAAGAAATACATCGTTTACATGCAAAGCACACAGAAATTTTTAAAGGGTCTATTGTAGAAATTGAAAACACCTATAAGCCAGAGGAACAGCCAGGTCATCCGATACACACCTTTAAATTAGAGAATCAAGAACTAGATAAATTGGTAAATACTCAACTTAAAGTACATTTGGAGGAGTTTGAAAAGGAAGACAGTCATGAAAATATCCTTAAGCTTTTAGAAGATATCAACCTTCTGCTAGATATCGATAAACACTACAGCAGGAAAGAGAATTTAATTTTTCCTTACCTAGAAACCTACGGCATTTTTGGACCAACCACAAACATGTGGCGTATCAACGACTTTATCCGTGATGCCATTAAAGACGCAAGACAGAAATTAACTTCCTATAACGGTGACAAGCGGTCATTAATTGAAGTTATAAATTTTGTTATTCAAGAAGTTATCACTATGATCTATAGAGAAGAAAACATTCTTGTTCCAATGGCAATAAATAATTTTACAGAAGATGAATGGGTAAAAATATCACGTGAAAGTGATGAGATTGGTTACTGCTTGATTACACCTACCGAAGTATGGAAGCCTGAAAGACATGCAATAGAGGAAAAAGCTATCTCTGATGGATACATTAAAATGGAAACAGGGATATTATCATTAAAACAGCTAGAGCTGTTGTTAAATCATTTACCGGTAGACCTCACGTTCATCGATCAAGATGATGTTGTCCGTTACTTCTCTCATGGTAAAGAAAGAATCTTTGCTCGTACAAAAGCGGTAATTGGCCGCACTGTGCAAAATTGTCATCCGCCGAGAAGTGTTCATGTGGTGGAGGAATTGTTAGCTGACTTTAAAGCCGGCAGGAAGGATACAGAAAATTTCTGGATTAAGTTTCGTGATAAATATGTATATATTCGTTATTTTGCTGTTAGGGATGAGAATGGCAAATACATGGGTACACTTGAATTTACACAAAATATCGATCCAATCCAAGCGATTGTAGGAGAAAAAAGGATTATGTCATAATATCTGATATTTGATGGACCAAACGCCGATTTGCTTTAAATGATGTGTATTTTTATATATCCAAAATCAAATACTATAAAGGATATTCCTGTAATATCGCGTTTCAGAGTATCCCAATCCTAACTATTGAGGTGATTCATTGTGAGTACTCGAGATCATTTGGATCCACATTCTCAAAAGTTCTTCAATAATTGGACTCGGCCTAAGCGTGCTAGTTCTCAGGTAAATGGACACACAAAAATTTCACAACACAACATTATCGCGAGATCAAACGCAAAGGCACATAGGTGGTAAAGGATACATCTGAGTAAAAAGAAAGAAGACGAAATTAGTCTTCTTTCTTTTTTTGTAAAAATGTTTATTGAAATTAAATCAGCAAATAAAAGTTTTTTCAGATGGAATCGTGCCATAACATAGCCACTTTTAGGGATAATCGTACCCGTAAGAGGACAATTTTTAAAGAAAGGTAACGATTAAGGATTAATCATTCTCTAAAAGAACTATTTTAAGAAATGAATAGGTATGTACCCCTTTTCAATTCAACCGGTGATTCTCACTAAAATGCGACTTTCACTGTATCTGGTAATAAAAGTATATATCAGTAAAATATTTCAAGCATAAACACAAAATTTGGAATAATATTTAAGTGGGATTTTATGTATCCTCAAAAAAATACTAATTGGGAATAATCGTTAATACTCTATGAAAAAGCTTTGCAACAACAAGTAAGCGCTTTAATTTTTATAAAAAATAAAAAGTTCTGAAATATTGAAATAATATACTAGACTAACAATGAAAAAAGTACTACAATAACTTATGTTAATTAATTTAGCCTATAAACAAATCTCATGGGGGCAAGAAAGATACTAATCTACGATTCTTAGTATCTGAAAATTCAATCAAAGGGGGAAACACCATGAATAAGAAATTAGCTAGTGTGTTTATGGCTTCTACCATCTTTGCTGGAGTATTAGCAGGATGTGCAGGAGGAGCGAAAGAAAGTTCAGGAGGCGCCAATTCAGATACCATTAAATTGGGTGTGAACTTAGAGCTTTCAGGGAACGTTGCTTCATATGGCGAATCAATGTCAAAAGGAATTGAAATGGCTGTTGAAGAGATCAATAAAAATGGCGGCGTTGATGGTAAAAAGTTTGATGTTGTGAAAGTAGATAATAAATCAGAAGCAGCAGAGGCTACAAACGGTATTATTAAATTAACAAGCCAAGACAAGGTAACGGCTGTTATTGGAGCAGCAACAAGCGGTAATACAGTTGCTCAAGCGCAAATTGCAAATGACACGAAAACTGTGCTAATCGCACCAGGTGGAACAAGCCCAACTGTAACCGTAGATGAAAAAGGGAAAGTAAGACCATTCGTATTCCGTACTTCTTTTATTGATCCTTTCCAAGGTACAGTAGCTGCGAACTTTGCCTTAGATACATTAAAAATTAAAGATGCAGCGATTTTCGCTGACAACTCAAGTGACTATGCTAAAGGGTTATCCGACGCCTTCAAGGAAACTTTTGAAGCTGCAGGCGGTAAGATCGTTGCGGAAGAAGCTTATGTAGCAAAGGATACAGATTTCCGTGCAACATTAACTAGAATCAAGGCAAAAAATCCTTCATTCATCTTTATCCCAGGATATTATGAAGAAGTTGGCTTAATTGTTAAGCAAGCGCGTGAATTAGGTATCGATGTTCCTTTAGTGGGAGCAGATGGCTGGGATTCTCCAAAGTTGGTTGATTTAGCAGGAGCGGAAGCATTAAATAATACGTACCTTATCAACCATTACTCTTCTGAAGATCCAGATGAAAAGGTACAAAAGTTTGTTACAGCATTTAAAGAAAAGAACAATGGTGAAGCACCGAATGCCTTCAACGCACTTGGTTATGACACGGTTTACTTTTTAGCAGATGCGGTTGAGCGTGCTGGCAGCACTGATTCAAGTAAGATTCAGGCAGAATTAGCGAAAACAAAAGATTTAAGTCTTGTAACAGGTGTAGTAACAATTGATGAAAATCATCATCCAATTAAAACAGCTACTATTTTAGAATATAAAGATGGTAAACAAGTGTTTAACACAAAAGTAAATCCTTAAAAAGTACTTGTTAAGTAAAATGGAAGGATGATCCCTTCCATTTTACTTATGTAAAGAGTTAAATTTGGAATAATTAGGAGTGAGAACAATGGAGTGGTTACAACAATTGATAAACGGAATATCACTCGGTAGCATCTATGCCTTAATCGCATTAGGCTATACCATGGTTTATGGAATTATAAAATTAATTAACTTCGCCCATGGTGATGTTTTTATGGTAGGTGCGTTCGTCGGGTTTTATGCGATTAAGGGATGGGGTCTAGGCTTCTTTCCAGCATTATTATTCTCAATGGCATTTTGTGCAGTATTTGGAGTATTGATTGAAAGAATAGCCTATAAACGTCTTAGAAACGCTACTAGAATAGCGGCCTTAATAACAGCAATAGGAATGTCGCTATTAATTGAATACGGAGTAATTTACGCTCGTGGGGCACAGCCTGAGGCGTATCCTGATAATGTATTGCCAAGCACAAGCTTTAACCTTTTCGGAGCTCAAATTAGCAGCCAGTCCATTTTTATCCTTGCTGTTTCCGTGGGGTTAATGATTATATTACAATTTATTGTACATCGTACGAAAATTGGTAAGGCAATGCGTGCAGTATCACATGATATGGATGCAGCCAAACTAATGGGGATAAATGTAGACAGAACCATTTCCTATACTTTTGCAATTGGCTCTGCTTTAGCAGGGGCTGCCGGTGTTATCTTTGGTGTTTATTATACAAAGATTGAACCACTGATGGGGATTATCCCTGGATTAAAGGCTTTCGTTGCGGCTGTTTTAGGTGGAATCGGTATTATCCCGGGAGCCATGGTTGGCGGTCTTATCCTTGGGGTTGTGGAATCAGTGGTAAGTGCCATGGGATTCTCATTATGGAGAGACGCTGCAGCGTTTATTATCTTAATCCTGATCCTTATTTTTAGACCTTCAGGCATTTTTGGAAAAAATACAAAAGAGAAAGTGTAGGTGAGATAGACAGATGAAAAAGGTAAGTAAATTCTGGCTATTTCTCATTTTAGCAGTACTGATTTATGGAATTGGCCAAGGCTTGATTCAAACAGGTATATTAAATGCATTTTATAGCAACATGCTGATCTTAATGATCATTAACATCATTTTAGCGGTCAGTCTTCACTTAGTTATTGGTATTACCGGACAATTTTCGATTGGACATGCTGGATTCCTAGCAGTCGGAGCGTATGTTTCAGCGATCATTACCATGAAATTTGAACTGCCTTTCGTTCTAGCCATTATTATTGGCGGAATTGTTGCAGCATTAGCTGGCCTTCTTGTTGGTATTCCTACTTTAAGACTTCGTGGAGATTATCTGGCAATTGCTACTCTAGGATTCGGTGAAATTATCAGAATTGTGTTTTTAAATATTGAGTATGTTGGCGGCGCTGCAGGAATGATGGTTTCCAATATGACGACTTGGACAAGCGCATTTGTTTGTCTCGTTATTACCATTCTTGTGATATCCAACTTTACGAACTCACGGCATGGAAGAGCGTGTATTGCCATTAGGGAAAATGAGATTGCGGCAGACGCAATGGGGATCAATACAACTTTTTATAAAGTCGCAGCATTTGCGATTGGTTCCTTTTTCGCAGGAATCGCCGGCGGATTATTTTCGCATAACTTTTACATTATCCAGCCAACCAACTTTGGTTTCTTAAAATCCTTTGATATTTTAATCTTTGTGGTTTTAGGCGGACTTGGAAGTATGTCTGGTTCCGTGATCGCCGCGGTTCTTTTAACGATTATTTCGACATACTTACAGCAATATCCTGAGACTCGAATGATTATATACAGTATCGTATTGGTTGTTGTCATGCTATATCGTCCACAGGGCTTAATGGGTACACGTGAAATTACAGAATTCTTTGGTAAGAAGAAAATTGTGAAAGGAGGAAATTAACGTGGGAGCTTTACTACAGGTTAAAAATGCAGGGATTCAGTTTGGCGGTCTTAAGGCGGTTTCAGGATTTAATATGGAACTCAATCAAGGAGAATTGGTCGGTTTGATTGGTCCAAATGGTGCCGGGAAAACAACGAGCTTTAATTTGCTGACTGGTGTGTATGTCCCAACAGAGGGTGACATTTTGTTTGATGGAAAAAGACTAAACGGTCTTGCTCCATACCAGGTAACACGAAACGGAATCAGCCGTACGTTTCAGAATATCCGCCTATTCAGTGAATTATCTGTATTAGATAATGTTAAAGTGGCTTATCATTCTTTAGCAAAGCATTCCATTTTAAGTTCCATCTTTCGCCTGCCTTCCCATTTTTCCGAAGAAAAGGTGATGGAGGAAAAGTCACTGGAATTTTTAAAGATTTTCCAATTGGACCGTTATAAAGATGAAAAAGCGAAAAATTTACCATATGGCCAGCAAAGAAGATTGGAAATAGCCAGAGCATTGGCTGCGAGTCCGAAATTATTGCTGCTTGATGAGCCTGCCGCTGGTATGAATCCTCAGGAAACACACGAGCTGATGGAATTAATCGCATTTATCCGAAAACAATTTGATTTAACTATTCTACTAATTGAACATGATATGGCGCTAGTTATGGGGATTTGTGAAAGAATCTATGTATTAGACCATGGGCAGCTCATTGCAGCAGGAACTCCTGATGTAATTCGTAATCATCCAAAAGTAATCGAGGCTTATCTAGGAGAGGAGGTTTCGAGTGCCAATGCTTAAAGTAAATGGAATTGATGTTTTTTACGGAAATATTCACGCCCTTAAAGGGGTATCATTAGAAATCAATGAAGGGGAAATTGTTACCCTGATTGGTGCGAACGGAGCAGGTAAAAGTACGCTGCTTAAGACATTATCCGGGCTGCTTAAGCCAAAGGCAGGGACGATTGAGTACTTAGGCAGTTCGATTTCGGGCAAGGCTCCCCAGTCAATTGTGAAGTCCGGTATTTCACATGTACCAGAGGGGCGCCGTGTATTTGCCAATATGAGTGTTGAGGAAAACCTGGAACTGGGTGCTTATTTACGGAAAGATTCAAAGGAAATCCGCAAAGATATTCAAAGCGTTTATGAACTTTTCCCAAGACTGGAAGAGCGTCGAAAGCAGTTATCGGGAACCCTTTCCGGGGGAGAACAGCAAATGCTGGCGATGGGAAGAGCAATTATGGCCAAGCCAAAGCTGCTTTTACTCGATGAGCCTTCAATGGGATTGGCCCCGTTAATGGTAAAAACGATTTTTCAAATCATCGAGAAAATCAACCAAGATGGAACAACCATTCTTCTGGTTGAACAGAATGCGAATATGGCACTATCCGTTGCCGACCGTGCCTACGTAATCGAAACAGGCCGAGTTGAAATTTCCGGAACAGCAGCAGAATTACAAGCAAGTGAAGAAATCAAAAAAGCCTACCTTGGCGGACTCTAGAATTTCTTTTTGAAATTGAAAAATCTTTAAGTGAAATTGTAACTCTAATCTCCTTTTAATCGACTATTAAAGTAACTCGATTAAAAGGAGATTTTTTTATGCCATTAAAAAGAATGATGATCGTTTTACTAGCTGGACTCTTAAGTGCTTGTGGTACTGGAAATCAAACAAACGGGAACGGTGAGGTTGTGAAAAAAGAGAACCCAATAGATCATCCAAAACAAAGTGAAATTGCTGCTAGTGTTCATCCATCGATTGAAATAAAAGAAGAAAACAATTCTACCATTATTAATTACAAAGTAAAAAATATATCAGGCAGCCCCCTAAAACTATCTTTTCCAAGCGGCTTACAGGCAGATTATATCGTTTATGATGAGCAAGGGAATAAAGTAAAACAGTATTCGGAGGAAGTCATGTCAACACAGGCGATTACTGAGATGACGTTTGACAATCATCAAGAAATTCAAAACTCTTTTACGATTACAGACCTTTATAACGGAACGTATACAATCGAAGTTTTTTTAACCGCAAAGGAAGAACAAGCGAGGGTGGTAATGGATTTAAAGGTTGAGAAATCGCTATTTTCGAAGGCCACTGGCATATTCACTGGTCAAATCGATCCCCATTCCATTGAGGTGGATATAAAAGGTGAAAAGGTCGCCTTCCAGTTAAAAGAGGAAGCCATACAACAATTGCCATTCCTTAAAGAGGGCAGTGAAATTTCATTTGTTTATACAGAAAATGAAATCCAAAAGAGTATTGAAAAGTTCTTACTGGAATAAATACGCGAAAGGATAGTATATATCATCCAAACTTGCAGCAAAATACCAATATGAAAATTTTAGGGAGTTGGCAGGTTTGGGAAAAAAGGGGACACAAGTTCAAGTAAAAGAGACGTTTGAAGAAAATGTTGATTATTTAATAAAAGAATTGCGGATAGGAAAGAGCTTTGATGTAATCCACCGTCCTTTGGAATGGGGAGAGCGTAAATTTGCCATGTTCTTGATTGATGGTTTTGCGGCGGCAAATATCCTGCTCTTAATCATGAAGGAGATTGAAAAGCGTAAACCTGAGGATTTTGGCGATAATCCGATTGAAAAGCTATTTAAAACTTTCATTCCTCATGTTGAGGTTAATAAAACAGAGGATTTAGAAGAAGTTATCGCGCAAATCCTTGCGGGTCAAACAGCATTAGTCGCAGAGGGCGGTAAAGAAGTTATCCTGATTGATTCCCGTGAATACCCGATTCGATCACCTCAAGAGCCTGATATTGAACGTGTTGTACGGGGTCCGCGGGATGGTTTTGTTGAAACGATTGTTTTTAATTTAGCATTAATAAGAAGGCGGGTTCGTGATCGCTCCTTAATCATGGATTACGTTCAGGTAGGAGAACGTTCTAAAACTGATATTGCATTAGTCTATATTGATAGTATCGTTGATATGGAACACGTAAAGATGTTAAAAGATAAACTGGAGAATATATCCGTCGATGGAATCTCAATGGGGGAGAAAACCATTGAAGAATTTGTCTTTGGCCGAAATTATAATCCATATCCGCTTGTCCGCTATACGGAAAGAGCAGATACCAGTGCGGTTCATTTAATGGAGGGACATGTCCTGATTGTTGTGGATGGATCACCGAGTGTGATGATTTGTCCGTCGACCTATTGGCACCATTTGCAGCATGCGGAGGAATACCGTCAAAAGCCAATTATAGGTGTCTTCTTAAGGTGGGCACGATTTATTGCTGTTTTGTCATCCTTATTTCTCTTACCGTTATGGTATACCTATGCTACCAATGAGCAGTTGCTATCGGACCGGTGGAAGTTTATTGGTCTAAAAGAATCTGGTGAAATTGGACTGATATGGCAATTTCTCATTGCGGAGATCGGGATAGAAATTCTCCGGATGGCAGCCATTCATACCCCGAACGCCCTTGCAACAGCACTCGGTATCGTTTCTGCGATTATTATTGGAGATGTGGCCGTACAAGTGGGAATCTTTACTCATGAGGTAGTCCTTTATGTAGCGGTTGCAGCAATTGGAACTTTCGCCACACCAAGTTATGAACTAAGTCTAGCAAACCGTTTGTTCCGTGTTTTCTTTTTAATTATGGTCGCTTTACTTAAAGTACCAGGTCTTGTCATCGGAATTACATTGTGGATTATTCTGCTTACAAGAACAAAGAGCATGAATACTCCATATTTATATCCATTCATCCCATTTCATCCACAGGATTTTCGGATTATGCTTGCACGAACACCAATCCCGATAAAAAATACAAGGGCAAGAATACTGAATCCACAAGATGCTACCAGACAATCACATAAATAAGCCTATCATTCTGCGATGATAGGCTTTCTTTTTTATGTAGTTTTTCATGAAGACTTTACCCCTATAAAAATAAAACTCACTCCAAGAGCAATCCAGACGAATTTCATGATCGATATTTTCTCAACTAATCCTATTAACCCAATGGAGGTAGTTAGAACTAATATGACGGGCCCGATAAGTGCCAGCGAAGAGTTAACCATAAGGGCTTTTTCTACCGTATTAAATTTAATCATGAGGATCGCTGCAAATATTTCAATGCTTCCAGAGATTAATCGTAAAAAAGCCATTCCGAGTACTACTTTTTCAATAATTATAAACATAATGACCTCCTGGAATTACCATTTCTACCATAAGTATATGATTGGCTGTTCAGGAGAAGGACAGGTTTTTCATTTTCATTTAAAAAAAGAAAAAACACGGCGGCACCGTGTTTCTTAAATAAGTTTGACACCACTTATCAAAATCATGATGGCCATAATCGTTCTTAATGGTTTCGCTGGGAATTTGGAGGATAAGTTACTTCCAATCAAAACACCTGGAATGGAACCCAATAGCAGGTTCAGCGCCAATAAATAATCAACATTGCCAATTCCAGCATGCATAAATCCAGCCGCAGTAACCAGTAAAAAGGCATGGGCAATATCTGTTCCGACGAGCTTTGAAGGACTCATTCTGTATAGATAAAGCATTGCCAAGGCAAACAAAGAGCCCGAACCAATAGAGGTCAAACCAACGATAAAGCCCAAGATCACCCCAATACCAATCGTTAAACCCCGTTTTTCATGAAGCGGCTTCTTTTGGAAGGAATTTTCCTCTAATTTACCCTTAGCAAACGTTTTAATTAGAGTAGTCAACGCTACTAAAATTAAAACGTATCCTAAAGCATGTTTGATCACTTCCTCTTGGTTATGAAAAAATGAGTCAAACAGATGGAGAATCCCGACAGCACATATTGCACTTGGAATACTGCCAATAGCAAGATATTTTACCAGCGTAAGATCAATCGTCTTTTGCCTCCAATGTTGAAAGGATCCAAATAACTTCGTAATAGAGTTATAAACCAGGTCTGTTCCTACTGCTATGGAAGGACTAATCCCTAGTAATATTAATATGGGTGTTAACAATGCTGCACCGCCAACACCGGTCAAGCCAACCATAAATCCGATTAATAGCCCCATTAGAATGATTCCAATACTCATAGGCCACACACTCCATATTTGTCTAACTGCTTACCAATAAGTTATGAAGTGGTTAAATGTCATGTTACAACTGCCTAGACCCAAATTAAAAAAGGACGGTCAATGCCGTCCTCTAGTGGTATCTTTATTCGTCTTCGTGCTCTTCTTCTTTTAGCTTAATTTTTTTACAGCCCACATACAGACAGGATAGAATATCAAGCCCTGGTTTAGCCTTTGCTAATCCTTTTATATAGGGAGTGACCAAATCCTTAAAATCAGAACCCACTTCTTCATCTTCTAAAATGCCGTAAACATACAGCTTCTTTTCATCAAATAAAAAGGCAACGTTTCCTACGCCCTTATTTTTTGAATTAACCACATTTAGGACCTGATATTCAGGGGTGATAACCTCAGGTGAAAAATATATTTGCAATTAAATCTTCTCCTTTATATCTTACATATCTTAAGTGAATTGCAATTTTTCAAACAATGAGTCACTTTCTTTATCTTCAGCTGGTTTGGTTTTTGCTACATGAATCAGTATCATACAAAGCAAGGCACAAAATAGCGTTAACCCAGCAGTAACTAAAAACATGCCTGACCTCGACCAAGCCATTAGGGAGCCGAATACTGGAGGACCAATCGCTACCCCTAAGAATCGTACAGACCCGTATAAGGAGGTTACAAAACCCCTTCGGTCTGTTGGAACAGATCCTGTGATAAAGCTATTGATACAAGGAAGAACAAGTCCTGTTCCAATACTGCTTACAGAAAGGACGGCGAAAAAAGCTACTAATTTTTTAAAGAAAATCAGTGAAGCAAATGAAGTCGTCATGAGCAATAATCCTATTATGATTAATGTTTTCATAAGCTTCATCTTTTTACCAATTTTACTTCCGGTTATATAAGAGGTGGTGGTCATGACTAGCAGCGGAATCGCTAAAATCAATCCTTTCATGACTCCATCAATTTGATGATCCTTTTCCAATATGTCTGAAATGTAAAATAAAATCCCAAAAAGTGTAAATAAACAGGTAGCTCCTGTTATATAAGCGGCAAATAACCAGCGTCCCTCCGTTTTAAAAACAGATACAAGACCCTTTACATATTTACCAACCGGAGGGGGTTCCTTTTTGGTTTTCTTTTCCTTAATGAAAATGATGGTTAATAACAAGGACATAAAACAGAAAATCGGAAAGGCGAAAAACGCTGCATACCAAAAGATTAAGGCTAAAAGCGAACCGATTATAGGGCTGATTACCTTTCCAAATCCATTAGATGCTTCGACTAATCCTAAGACTTTACTCTGTTGTCCTCCTTTAAATAAATCACCTGTTAAAGCCATGGCAATGGGGGCAGTTCCTGCAGCACCCATACCTTGCATAATTCTGCCTGCAAGAATCCATGTATAGGCATTGTCAAACCAAGCGGAAGCGGCACCAGCCAATAGCCCTCCACTCCCATATAAAATCAGAGCGGGGATAATAATCGCCTTTCGAGAAAACCTATCGGACAAATAACCTAATACTGGTATCGAAATGGCTGCCGCAATGGAAAAGGCAGAAATGACTAAACTAACCTGAAATTGAGATATACCCAGTTCAGATTTCATTTTAGGAAGAACAGGAATAAGCATCGAGTTTCCCAAAACGAGAATAAGTGGTATGGAACTAATGGCCAGAATCGTTAAGCCCGTATGTTTTTGCTTTGACAAGGATGTACACCCCTAACTGTGAGAATAGCCTTTTTATTGTTTCAAGTGAAGCCAGAGTTTATACAAGACAAATGCCTAATTTCTGCTTTTCAAGCCTAATATCTACACATTCACCTATTTTTTGAATAATCTATCCTAGAAAAATAGAGGAGGCGCTTTAGGTATGGATTTTTTAATACTGCCAGAAAGGACGTCAGGAAATAGAACATACGGATTGACCTCGGTGATCGATTTCGGCACCCCAATAGGTGAATTAAAACATATCTTAGATGATTATGGATACCTCATTGATATAGCTAAGATAGGAATTGGGTCAGCATATGTGACTCCAAACCTTAGGAAAAAAATTGAACTTTATAAGGAGTATCAGATAAAGCCTTATTGTGGAGGAACATTATTTGAAAAATGTTTTTATCAGAAAAAGGTTCCTGAATATTTAAGGCATTTACGTGATTTAGGGATTGACTGGATTGAAATTTCCAACGGAACGCTGGATATTCCACTTCAAGAACGCCTCCATATGATCTCGGAAATAAAAAAGGATTTTCATGTTATAGCTGAGGTTGGCTCAAAGGATTCTAATATGGATATGGACATCTGTGATTGGAAGGAAGAAATAAACCTTTTATTACAGGCAGGTTGTGATTATGTAATAACAGAAGGGCGAGATTCAGGCACATCTGGCATTTATGAAAAATCCGGCAGCATTAAATCCAGTTTGATTCAGGAATTAATAAAAGATATCGATAGCAAAAAGATCATCTTTGAGGCGCCAACATCCAAACATCAAATGTATTTTATTAGAGAGGTGGGACCAAACGTAAATTTAGGCAATGTGAAACTTCAGGATGTTTTAGTATTGGAAACACAACGCCGCGGACTGCGGAGTGAAACTTTTTATGTGGAGGAAGATGAATGCAAATCACTGTGATTCGACACCTTCCAACCGAATGGAATAAAAAAACATGGCTTCAGGGGAGGCAGGATATCGAACTTTCACAGGTTTCTGAAGAACTGTTAAAAGGAATTGAGGACAACCGAAAAGCACTTCAAAAGTTAGCACCCTTTGACCTTGTTTTAGCAAGTACATTGCAAAGAACCCACCAAACAGCCAATCTCTATGGATATAAGTATGAAATAGAGGCATTACTGGATGAATTAGATTTTGGGCCATTTGAAGGAGTACCTAAGAAGAAGCTGATTGAAAAATATAGAGAGGTATGGTTTGAAAATCCAAGAGAGCTGGTGTTAGGTGAGAGTATAAAGAATTTAGAAAAACGGATTGTCATGTTTTTAGATAAATATCAAAAATATACAAATATCCTTGCGTTTGGTCATGGGTCTTGGATAAGAGCGATGATTTCATATGCACAGTACGGCGATATTAACCAGATGAATAAAATTGATGTGGTGAATAATGCCTGTATTACGTTGAGCATTGAAACCTAAGGGATGGAGAGAAATGGAGGTCCGGGGATTGTCAGAGATGTTAACGCATGATAAATGGGATGAAAAGAAAATTGCAGCCTTTATGGATAGTCAGCCAGATTATTTAGATGTATTAAAGTGGGCTTATCGAGAATATAAAGAGGATATTGTCTATGCCTGTAGCTTCGGTGCTGAGGGAATCGTGCTGATCGATTTAATTTCGAAAGTGAATAAAGAGGCAAAAATCATCTTTCTTGATACAGGATTACATTTTCCAGAGACATATGAATTAATTGAAAAAGTTAAAAATCGTTATCCTTCCTTGCAAATCAACATGATACAACCGAAGAATTCCTTGGAGGACCAGGCAAAATGGTATGGTGATGAATTATGGAAGCATAATCCCAATCTTTGCTGCCATATGAGAAAGGTGGTTCCACTAAAGGAGGCATTAGCGGGTGCAAAGGCATGGATTTCTGGTTTAAGGCGAGAACAATCCCCTACAAGGAGCAAAACGGAATATTTCAATAAAGATGATAAATTTCAAAAAATAAAAATATGTCCCCTCATCCATTGGTCCTCAGAAGATATCATGACTTATATTCAATTAAATAAGCTGCCTTATAATCCACTGCATGACAAGGGCTACCCAAGTATCGGCTGTGCTCCTTGTACAAAACCTGTTACAAATCAAAAGGATTCGCGCGCCGGCAGATGGGCGGGTCTAGCTAAAACAGAATGCGGACTTCATGAATCATAACAGGCTTTAAGTTTTTAATGATTCAGTTGGAATTGGGAGGGAAGAATGATGAGTGAAAGTGTGCCGCATGGCGGCAAATTAATTAATCGGATAAATCTTGATCTATCCATTGACTTATCACGTAAATCGGTTCAACTCGATAATTTAGAATTGAGTGATTTGGAGCTAATTGCAAATGGTGCATACAGCCCTTTGGAAGGATTTATGGGGAAAACCGATTATGAATCTGTTGTAAATACTATGAGTCTGGCAAATGGACTTCCGTGGTCATTACCGATTACACTGGCGATTGATAAAAATAAAGCCATCGAACTTAAGGTCGGGGAAACGATTAACCTTATAAAAGATAGAATCGTTTATGGTGAGATGAATGTGGAGGAAATCTATATTCCTGATAAAATCTTAGAGGCGGAAATGGTTTATAAAACTACCGACTTGCAGCACCCAGGAGTAAAAAAACTATTTGCCAGGGATGAACTCTATGTGGCAGGTCCTGTCACGATGGTTAGAAGGATCAATAACAGTGAGTTTGAACGTTTTTACCTCGATCCAATTCAAACAAGGGAAAAATTTAGGAATCTCGGATGGAAGACGGTAGTGGGGTTCCAAACAAGAAATCCCGTTCACCGAGCACATGAATATATTCAAAAAACAGCATTAGAGACTATCGATGGTCTTTTCTTAAATCCATTGGTAGGGGAAACAAAGGCAGATGATATCCCAAGTGATATCCGGATGAAAAGCTATCAAGTTTTACTTGAACATTACTATCCAAAAGATCGTGTTTTCTTGTCTGTGTTCCCGGCTGCCATGCGTTATGCAGGACCAAGGGAAGCTATTTTCCATGCCATAGTCCGGAAAAATTTCGGATGTACTCATTTTATTGTGGGGAGAGACCATGCTGGAGTAGGAAATTATTATGGAACATATGACGCACAGAAAATCTTTAGCGAATTTAACGAAGCAGATTTAGGAATTAAACCTCTATTCTTCGAGAATAGCTTTTATTGTAAAAAGTGCGAAAATATGGCCTCTGAGAAAACCTGTCCGCATGATTCACGGGATCATGTCGTGTTATCCGGTACAAAGGTAAGAGCGATGTTAAAAAATGGCGTTCATCCGCCTAAGGAATTCAGCCGGCCTGAGGTAATTGAAATTCTTATACAAGGGATGCAGCATGTTTACACAAAGGAAATAAAGGGTGTTGAACATGAAAAATAGTCAAAACATCACATGGCACCACTCAAGTGTAAGCAAAAAAGATCGCCATGACAGAAACGGGCATAAAAGCTGCGTCCTTTGGTTCACGGGTTTATCTGGGTCAGGGAAATCTACATTGGCGAATGCAGTGGATTACGCTTTATTTCATGAGGGGTATAGAAGCTTTGTGTTAGATGGTGATAATATTCGTCATGGATTAAATAGTGATCTAAGTTTTCGTCCAGCAGATCGAAAAGAAAATATCCGGAGAATAGGGGAAGTGGCAAAGCTATTTGTTGACAGTGGCATGATCGTTTCATCTGCCTTTATTTCTCCATTTCGAGAAGATAGAGAGCTTGTTCGTCAGATGTTCGACACAGGAGAATTTGTTGAGATTTTTGTGAAATGTCCGATTGAGGTTTGTGAAGATAGGGATCCAAAAGGGTTATATAAAAAAGCAAGAAAGGGAGAAATTCCAGAGTTTACAGGGATTTCTTCACCCTATGAGACGCCTGAACTACCTGAGATTGTGATTGAAAGTGATAATATGACCATTGCTCAATGTGTTGAGATCATAAAAAAATACCTAAAAGATAAGAAGATTCTATAAAGGATCTTCTTATCTTTTGCGCCAATTGGCTGTTAAAAACCTTATCCTATGAATTTTTAAATCGTATATATAATCAATAATATTGGTGGAGAAAAATTGGCAGATAATCGCATACAACACGATGTTATAATCGATGACCACTGCCGTTAGTAAAAAGATAATAAGGTTAATTCCCATCATTACTTTTCCAGGGCTCCACTGTTTGTAGTTGGCAATCATTAACGATGGAATGACCATCCCGCCACTAGAGGCACCTGCACGAATCAGTAAGCCGACTCCAAAGCCAAAAATAATACTCCCTGCCACAATACAAATGAAAATATTAATGTGTGGGTGAGGATAGTGAGAGGTTATGTAACCTACCGTCATAGCGGTAATGGCGACTGAGATAATCGTACGAAAGGTCCAGGTAAATCCAAAATAGGGGAGTGCAAATAATAAAAAGACAACATTTGCCAGCCATAAGGAAAACCCAAGTGAAAGATGGAAAAAGTGATTAATTAGGATGGCGAGACCAGCACCGCCGCCAGATGGGATGGAATGTGGAAATAAAAAAACGGACATCGCAATACCCTGCAGGGTGGCTCCTAAAACTAAACAAAAATAAGTCAGCAATGTTTTTTTCATAACTAGTAGAAATGGATCCTCAAATGTATAGTCGTGATTCCCACATTCATTCCCCCTCTTTGGACTACCTCTCCTTGTCCATTTTATGAGAAAAGAAAAAGGAATATGTTGAATTAATTTATACAAAAAAAGTGCACGCTGCAAATCTATCGAAAATCATTTTTCTTACATTATTCTCATCGAAATAAGGAAACTAAAGGTAACAAATGTCTTTATATGAGGTGTAAGTGTGAGAATTTACAATACGAGGGTAGAAAATAATCAAGGAATCATAACGCTTTACGTGTATGTGAATGATCTGCAAACAGAATTTAGTCAGGAATTAGGCACCACGAAGGATGTGCCTATTCCACTTAAAGATGAAATAGATAAGGTTATTCAAAGTAAATACCCAGACGTAAAAATTAATGCCGTTAAAATAGTGGTAGGGACGATTATCGTTGCGGGATTTCCATTTCAACAGCTTCACGCGAAAGCTGCCACAGCTGCAGCGGCAGTTACCCAATCCCAAACACAAGCCACTTACCAAGTACAAAGCGGTGATACCTTGTACAGGATCGCCGCACGTTTTGATACGACAGTAGAAAAATTAAAAACACTGAATCAATTAAAATCGGATAATTTATATGTTGGTCAAATACTGAACGTTCCTGCCTCCACCTATTTTGTTATTCCGGGGGATACGTTATATAGCATCGCAAAAAAAACAAATACAACCGTGGACAAAATTAAATTACTAAATAATCTAAAAAGCGATGCTCTTTACATAGGGCAGAAGCTGTTTATTCCGGTAATGGCAGCAAACCAGCCAGTAACGACTGCACCACCGGTAACGACTGCACCCCCAGTAACAGCTGTACCGTCCACACCCACAGCACCGACTGATC
This sequence comes from Neobacillus sp. NPDC093182, assembly GCF_044754045.1. Classification (NCBI taxonomy): domain Bacteria; kingdom Bacillati; phylum Bacillota; class Bacilli; order Caryophanales; family Bacillaceae; genus Neobacillus; species Neobacillus sp. NPDC093182. The sequence continues at coordinate 244,352 of NZ_JBIVOI010000008.1, read as the reverse complement.
AAACGGCGTATACTGTCGTTGCGGGTGATACGCTTTTTACTATTGCAAACAAGTTTAATACCACTGCCGCTGCCATAAAAGAAAGTAATAAACTTTCTTCTGATATGATTTACCTAGGTCAACGACTGGTGATTCCAACTGTTCCTGCCACAACAGCTCAGGAACCGGCCAATCCAACGATGACTCATACTGTGGCAGCAAGGGATACATTATATATCATTGCCACCAAATACAAAACAAAGGTTTCTGCAATTAGAGAAGCGAATAAACTTGCTACTGATATCATCAACATCGGACAGGTGCTTACAATACCAATGGTGCAGCCGGCACCGATAACACAGCCTCCGAAGGAAACAGCACCTGCTCGAGACACTCTTTATATAGTAGCTCCAGGAGATACATTGTCGCTGATTGCTAAGAAATTCAATACAACAAGTGCCGCGATAAAGGAAAGGAACCAATTATCAACCGATATGATACTAGTCGGTCAAAATCTGTTCATACCTGCGAATACAGTTCCTGTTCCGCCAGCACCACCGGCAGACACAGTGGCACCTGTGCTGGAGAATATAAATCTTGCCGATAAAATAGCTTCTTCCACAGTGAACGCCTACTCCATTAATGGAAAAAGTGAAGCAGGGTCATCAGTTTCCTTCTTAATTAGTGATAGAAGCAATCAACAAGTACAAAAGAGTGCTGCCATTGGTCCTGCTGGGACATTCTCAGAAACATTTAATCTGTCCTCCTTAAAAGATGGGCCTATCACCATTTCGATTCAATCTACAGATCAAGCAGGAAATAAAAGTGACGCAATCATCAAAACAGTTAGGAAAAAAACAAAAGCACCACTCATTCCAGCCGTCTTACTACAGGGAGTCGTTAACAGCGCTAATGTTGCAGCATTTGGAATCAAAGGAAATGCTGAATTCGGATCCAATGTTACCCTGACTCTTAAAGATGAGGCAGGAAAGGAAATTTCAACCAATCTGCTAGTAGATGAAAATGGTATGTTTGAAGCTTCAATAAATGCTTCTGAGCTAAAGGACGGGCCACTAATTTTAACAGGGTATTCTGTAGACTCTTTCGGAAACCAAAGTGCTACTTTTACTGAAAATATTCAGAAGGATACGATCGGTCCAACAGAGTTGGAGATAGGTGACTTACGTGCGATTTCAACCGAAAATAATCAAGCATTTACTATAAAAGGTACTACAGATCCTAACGTCGATGTAAACATCGTATGGTCAGATGGTACGAACAGGATTGTGGAAACTGCTAGAACAGATGAAAACGGTTATTTTACAATTGATTCAGATCTAAGCTCATTAAGCGATGGAGATATTTCTATTCAATTGCAAGCTGCGGATGAAAATGGGAATAAGGGAACAACCGTTGAAAAAACCATCTTGAAAGATACAACAGCACCAACAGGGCTGACACTAGCAGAAGCCAATAAGATCATTACCCAAAATAACCAGAAGGAATATCATGTAAAGGGTACCTCTGAAGAGAATGGAGCCATTGTTGAAATTACGGCGTCCGATGGCCAGAGAGTAGTCGAAAAAACGGCATTGGTAGTCGGGAATACTTATGAGATACCGATGGACCTGACGGAGCTTTCAGATGGAGAAATAACCTTTACGGTGAGTCAAAGAGACAGCCTTGGGAATGTGAGTGAATCTATTAGCCAAACACAATTGAAAGATACAGTCTCAATGGAACCTTCTGTTACTACAAGTAATGTGAGTAACAATAATGGAGTATTTACCTATCTCGTGCAAGGAACTGCAGAGCCGAATTCAGAGATCATTATTTCCATTGTTGGCAAAGGGGGAAGTGACGTAACGCGAAAGCAGATTACTACGGATCAGAATGGGAATTTTAAATTCACCATGAACTTTGGTGCATTTATTGATACGCAGCCATTTATTACAGTCAAACAGATAGATACTGCCGGAAATGAAAGCAGCGATAGGATGTCACCGATTAGCAGTTATATAGTCGGTTCGGGTGATAATCTCTGGAAGGTTGCGACTGCGATTTGGCACGAGTATAACAGCACTTATGGAGCTAAATCAACTGCAATCATCGATGATTTTTGTCGGTCAAGAACTAAAGCTCCCTATGGTAGCAGGATTAGAAACCGATGTGATTGCTGAGACAGAAGCTTTTAATATGGGATACCTCTACTTTGGCTCATCCTCAGATTTTGTTAACACGATGAACCAAACAGAAGGAACGATAAATGTTGTTTCACCCACATACTTTAATTTAAATAGTGATGGTTCATTACAATTAACCAATCAAACAGACCGTTATTTCATTGCGTCGATGCAAAAGAGTGATGTTCGGGTTGTGCCATTTTTAAGCAATCACTGGGACCGTGAAGTAGGCAATGCCGCACTTGAAAATCGGGAACAGCTTTCACAGCAAATCGCTGATAGTATTGCCTTATACAATCTGGACGGAATCAATGTCGATATTGAAAATATTACCCATGAAAATCGTGAGGAGTTCACGGATTTTGTAAGGCTTTTACGTGAAAAGGTTCCTGAAGGGAAGGAGGTCTCGGTTGCGGTTCCAGCCAATCCAACCGGAAGCAATCTGGGGTGGCATGGTGCCTACGATTATCAGCAACTTGCTCAACATTCAGATTACCTCATGATTATGGCGTATGATGAAAGTTATGCAGGCGGTCCGGCCGGTCCGATCGCCAGTATTGGATTTGCAGAACAATCGATTCAATTTGCTCTTGATCATGGTGTCCCAAAGGAGAAAATTGTTTTAGGCATCGGCCATTAAGGGCGCTACTGGAAAGAAGGGGCACCTTCCGGCGGGGAAGGAATCTCAAACCAGCAAATTAGGGAATTGGTTCAAACTTATAATGGTACGATAACCTTTGACGAGGAAAGCAAGTCACCGAAAGCAACCTTTAGCATTAAAGAGAGTAATCCAAAACCTTCTGTATACGGTAAAGCGTTAACGGCGGGTGATTATGTAGTCTGGTTTGAGAATGAGCAGTCAATACGAGCAAAATATGATTTGATTGAGAAGTATGGAATCAAAGGTACTGGAAATTGGGGTGTGGATCAGGAAAATCCTGATTTCTGGAAAACTTTTTCGAGTTGGATTACACCGCCTGAAGAGGGCTCAATGGTTGCGGAACAGTCATAAAAGAATTGGCACCACTCCAAAGGGGATGGTGCCTAACTTAGTTGGCTGAAATGGTTGAATTAATTTTATTTTTGTGAATGAATATTCTTTTAATTCGAAAAATGGTAAACTAGTAAAATATATTTAGCTGAAAGGTGAGACATAGGGAAATGATAAGAGCAATTTTTTTCGACTTAGATGATACACTGCTTTGGGATCAAAAAAGTATTAAGGAAGCATTTGCTACGACTTGTAAAGTAGCGGAGGAACGCTATGGTGTAAATGCCGAAGAGCTAGAAGAAACTGTTCGTGAGGCTGCGAGGAATCTTTACTCCTCCTATGAGACCTATTCATTTACACAAATGATTGGAATCAATCCGTTTGAAGGGTTATGGGGAAATTTTTTAGATGATCAGGATGATTTTCGGAAAATGAAAGAAATCGTTCCGGGCTATCGTAAAGAGGCTTGGACGGCAGGGCTTAAGGCATTGGGAGTAGATGACCCTGAATTTGGATATGAGTTAGCAGAGAGGTTCCCTCAGGAGCGCAGAAATTTGCCATTTGTATATGAGGAAACGTTTAATATACTGGATTCATTAAGAGGGAAATACCAATTGCTTCTTTTGACAAATGGGTCCCCCGATCTGCAGAATACGAAACTATCGATTACACCTGAACTTGTTCCCTATTTTGACCAAATTGTCATCTCAGGTGCGTTCGGAAGAGGGAAGCCAGATCCGACGATATTTGAGCACGCCTTGTCATTGATGGGATTAGAGAAGGATGAAGTGCTAATGGTGGGGGATAACTTAATGACGGATATTCTTGGTGCCAATAGAGTGGGAATTAAATCTGTTTGGATCAACCGCCACGATAAAGAAAGAAATGAAGTCATTCCAACTTATGAAATTCAACACCTAGAAGAGCTTTTTCCGTTATTAGATGAGTTAAACAAGAAATAAGATCTTTAAAAGGCTGTTCAAAAGTCTGCTAGACTTTCGGACAGCCTTATCTTTTTTTTGATTGTACCCGAAAAATCAGAGCTCGATCAATTACGGTAGCAAAAAGATAAGGATTGTGACCGGAAAATCAGAGAGAGGCCGATTACGGTAACAATTAGGCAAGTATTGTTACCGAAAATTGGAGTGCGAGCGATTACGGTAACAATCAGGCAAGAATTGTTACCGAAAATTAGAGTGCGAGCGATTACGGTAACAATCAGGCAAGAATTGTTACCGAAAATTAGAGTGCGACAGATTACGGTAACAATCAGGCAAGAATTTTTACCGTAAATTAGTGAGCAATCCATTACGGTAACAATCCTATATCACGACAGATAATGTTATTTAAAATCGTCCCATCTTTAGCAGCTATAATTAGTGGACGAACATCTTCTTTCAGTTGAAATTTATAGAAATCATTATCCAAATTTACTTGAATACCAATATCGCAGATTGTGCTGACACCGGATGAGTTTGCCGAAATTTCGGCGAAAATTTGCAGCAAATGTTGAAGTAGACTCGCAAAATTCCCATCAAATTCAGTGTACATACTGAACCTCATTTCAATATCTTCCACCCTGCTAAGTTCTTCCAATAATCATACGGAAACAAAATCGTAATATGATGAGTGCCTAATTCAACAAGTCTATGACCGAAGTGCTCCTTGTTGAACAACCCTACACGGAACTTACTTTTGTCTTCTTGTATTCCCACCCAAGAACAGGTAATCACGGTAGTATCGATAAAATCTTTTAGGAATTCATGGTTATGTTTTTCTTGTTCAAGTGTTTTCTTAAATAATTTTTCCATGATTGGAATGGTGGTTTGTTCCATTTTCCCTAGTTTTCTATTAAATTTGTCGATAAAACCAAATACGCCTACGCCAGTTGCCCACCCCATATTTGGAATCGATACCAGCTTCTCATAATTGTCATTCCAGCCCATTTCCGCATTCTTGCCATAGGTAATCCGAGTATCCGTCATTACGATCGAGAAGTAATCTGAAACATAGCCAATAACAACGCTCATCATACCATCTCCCTTAGGTGTAACATTTTCTTAATCCAATTATCTCGAACCGGAGTTAGAGGTTGATGAAAGGATTATTAGAAATTAATGAGAATTCCTGTTACCACTTTAAACTTGTTTGGACTTACTGTCGCTATAGTTCCCAAGAAAGGATGAAAACCATGTTAGTCCTCCTTACAGAATGATGGAATGCTGCCTGGTTTATTGACTATAATCAAAACACTACTCGATTGAAAGGTAATGACTTCGGAGGGCACTTCAAGTTTTATTTTTATAAAAGGGGAGTGGATATTGTGCTGGAGAGTAAACGGGAAGTCCAAGTCTTTCTGAAAATTTTCGAAGCATTTGCCAATTGGGATGGAGAAAAACATTTTCTTACAATGGAAACAGCAAATCCGAAAGGAATTCTGACAATTATGAAATCAAAGGATGGAGTTTTTTATTATCATCGCAAAAATGAATTATATTGGGACATAAAAGAAATAAAGGTGGAAACCGACATGTTAACCGACATCATTTGGACATTCAGGCAGGCTGTTAATAAATCAATTAATGAAATAGCTGTGTAAATGGAACCAAATACCGTAAATATTTTCCTCCTATTTTGGAAATATTATGCTTGAAGAAAATAGGAGGAAATTTTTATGGATAAAAGCCTCGATCATATCAAGTTAACGGCAGCGGAATTGTCCTATCTTTGGACAAGTTATCTTGCTGACAGTATGGCTGTCTGCGTTTTGAAGTATTTTCTAGTCCATATCGATGACAAGGAAATTAAATCCCTGACCACTTACGCATTAGAATTATCTCAAAAACATGTTGAGTTCATTCGTGAGATATTTACAAAGGAACAAATTCAGATTCCACAAGGGTTCACCGAACAAGATGTAAATTTATTAGCTAAACGGTTATTTTCAGATATTTTTTACCTAAGGTATGTTCGGAACATGTCTAAGGGCGGTTTAGTAACCTATGCAAGAGTATTACAAAACGTCTATCGCCAGGATATTCGTTCATTTTACGCTGAATGTTTGACAGATACCCTTGAACTGGATTCTAAGGCAGCGATGATTTTATTAGAAAAAGGGCTGGCCATGCGCCCGCCTGTTATTCCGTATCCACAAAAATTAGAATTTGTACATAAACAATCGTTTATCTTAGAAGGGGTAGGAAGAAGGGAAGCACTAACGGGAACAGAGGTTACCAATCTCTATGCAAACGTTCTGACCAATCGCCTTGGTGTGGCCATTACAACCGCTTTTAGCCAAGTGGCCAAGTCCAAGCAGGTCCGAAAATATCTTTTAAGAGGTAAAGATGTATCCTTGAAGCATATTAAAGTCTTAAGCAGCTATTTGGAAATGGACTCACTAGGAGTTCCGATTGCGTTTGAACAGGAAGTGACAGATTCCACTGAATCCCCTTTTTCTGATAAATTAATGATGTTTCATTTTAATCTAATGATTTATGCTGGCGTAGGTAACTACGGGATTGCGATATCGGAAAGTCAGAAAACCGACTTAGTTGTTGATTATTCAAGATTTAATGTGGAGGTTCTGAAACTTTCCGAGGATGGAGCCAATCTTATGATCCAGAACGAATGGTTAGTACAGCCGCCATTAGCAGCAAATCGTAGAGATTTGGCAAAAAATTAGAGTTGAATTAATTATAAAAAGCATTTATAAGATTTCGTTTCTAAAACATAAAAGAAGGCATGCCACAGCGGGCATGCCTTCTTTATCTATAATTATCCGCGTCTTCCGCCTCTGCCGCCACGTTTCGTTTCGGTGTTGCGTTTTAAGCTGGATAAGTTTTCTTCACTAGCTTTTAAGAATTTAGCCATTTTATCTTCAAAGTTCTCTTTTGGCTTAAAATTGCCGCCTTTTGAACGGAAGTCTTTTGATGGCCTGTTATCTCTTCCTTGGCGTTGTGGACGCTGGGAATAAGAAGAAGTTTGACCTTCTGGCTTATCAATAGCTTTTTTAATAGACAAGGCAGTTTTACCGTCTTTCTCACTAATTACCTTAACTTCAACTTGATCTCCTACTTTAAGATGATCATTTACGTCTTTAACATAGCTATCAGCTACTTCACTGATGTGCACAAGACCAGTTGTGCCACCTGGTAATTCTACGAACGCTCCAAAATTAGTAATACCCGTTACTTTACCTTGTACTTTGCTGCCTACTTCGATCGACAAAAAGAGTTCCCCCTAAATAATGTTTTCAACACTTAATTATACACGGTTAATCAGACAATTTCAAGCGGTTATCTGTCTTTGAGCCAGTAAACATAAAAAAGGTCCAATGACAGGATAAAATCCTATCATCTGGACCTTTTTTTAGTAATCAGTAACAATTCGGTTACGATCAAGAAAAGCTTCTATGACTTCACTCACTTGAAAAGATACCTGCGGTGAATCATAGTTTTCAAAGACATGCTCACATTCAGTTTTATAAGCCATGATTTCATCATAGTGTGCTAAGTGTCTTTGAATATCTTCTTCTGTATCCTTTCGAGCCTGATGTCTTGCAATAACCGTGTCACGGTCAGCAAAAATGAAAAAGCGCATGACTTTGTCACCATACATGCTTTTCAATTTTTCAGTGCCTTCAGGATTTAATGTTAAATAGACAAGATTATGATTTTCAAAAGCTTTAACGATATCCTCTTCGCGGATTCCGTAATGAATTCCATCGATATCTACGCTTTCAAGGAATTCATCGTTGTCTTTCAGCTTGTTGAATTCTTCTTCCGAAACAAAATGGTAGTCTACGCCATCTTGCTCGTAATGACGGGGAGGACGAGTCGTGTAAGAGAGGACAGTTTCCATATCAAACGCGGTCGCGACCATTTTGGCAATCGTTTTTCTCCCAGAGCCATCGGGTCCAGTGTAAATGAAAAGCTTTTCCTTATCTTTGATTTTATACATAGATTACCTCCTAAAAAAAATATAGTAAATAAAAAAAGAGATCCACAGATGTATGAAATTGCTGTCCAGTGAGTGATCTATAATATCCTTATAGCAGGATATTTCTATTATAACAGATTTTCGAGAAAAATTTGGACTTTTCTGTTTTTTAATTATAGGAGATGACTATACCATAAGGCAGCTTATAAAAATACTGTACCGTTTCTCTTTAATGTTGTAAAGCTGTTGTGTAACAATACATTGAAATAAAAAGTCGAAAAGTGTTGTATTTCAAGTATAATGAACATATTCAGATTTTGCATATGATATTTCTTTCAGAGAAATCCTATATAGAAGTTGGATAATACTAAAAAATGAGGTTGCTACATGAGTGAAAAAAAGTTTGAGGATTATCCGTTAAGCGAGGAAATAAGAAGGGCGCTTACGGTACTAAAATACGATAATCCTACAGAAGTACAAAGAGAAGTCATACCAAAGGCATTAGAAAATCAAGATTTGGTTGTAAAATCACAAACAGGCAGCGGCAAGACTGCTTCCTTTGCGATTCCGATTTGCGAGATGATGGACTGGGAGGAGAAAAAACCCCAGACATTAATCCTGACACCGACTCGGGAGCTGGCTGTCCAGGTTCGTGAAGATGTAACAAATATTGGCCGGTTTAAACGGATTAAAGCGATGGCGGTTTATGGGAAAGAGCCTTTCTCGAAACAAAAGGAAGAATTGAAACAAAAAACGCATGTAGTCGTGGGTACTCCTGGTCGAACCATCGATCACATTGAAAGAGGAACACTCGAATTAGATAAAATTAAATATTTAATCATCGATGAAGCGGACGAAATGCTAAATATGGGCTTTATTGACGAAGTAGAAGCCATCATCAAAGAACTTCCTGAGAACCGGGTAACCATGGTCTTTTCTGCAACGCTGCCGAAGGATGTTGAAAACCTCTGCCATCGATATATGAAAGATCCGATTCATATTGAGATCGCTGCAACTGGTGTCACAACCAATACGATTGAACATGCAGTCATTGAAGTGAAGGAAGAAGATAAGATTTCACTTTTGAAGGATGTAACAGTAGTTGAAAATCCAGATAGCTGTATGATTTTTTGCCGGACAAAAGAAAATGTAGAGAATGTCTATATGGAATTGGAAAAAGCTAATTATTCCTGTGAAAGACTACATGGCGGGCTGGAACAAGAGGATCGGTTTGCTGTGATGGATGGATTTAAATTAGGGAATTTCCGTTATTTAGTAGCTACGGATGTGGCCGCGAGGGGAATCGATATTGATAATGTGACACTGATTATTAATTACGATGTTCCGATGGAAAAAGAAAGCTACGTACACCGGACAGGCAGAACAGGCAGGGCCGGCAACAAAGGAAAAGCGATAACCTTCGCAACACCATTTGAAGGGAAATTCTTAAAGGCGATTGAAAGATATATTGGCTTCGAAATTCCCGCAATGGACGCTCCGACGCAGGATGAAGTTACGAGTGGGAAAGCGGCATTTGAAGAAAAACTTAGCGGGCGGAGAGTAGTCAGAAATAATAAGACTGCAAGAATTAACAAGGATATTACCAAGCTCCACTTCAGTGGCGGCAAAAAGAAGAAGCTTCGCGCAGTGGACTTTGTTGGGACCATTTCCAATATTCCAGGAGTTTCAGCGGACGATATTGGCATCATCACCATCCAGGACAACTTATCTTATGTTGACATTCTTAACGGCAAAGGCTCATTAGTCCTGCAAGCCATGGAACACACCACTGTCAAAGGAAAAAAATTGAAAGTAAGTAAGGCTTTAAAATAATGAATCAAGACTGGGACGATTTCATCGTCCCTATTTTTATCATAAAAAAGGAGATTTGCTGCCCAATGAAGTATTTTAAATCACAAATGAAGCAATTAGTAAAAGAAAATAAAGAATTACAGGTGCACTTAAAAGAGTTGATTAACGAACATGATCTTGAGAAAAATTTTGCTCTAAAGGCTTTATATCATTCAGAAGTAGCAGACGGCGGGAAATATCAGACAGCATATCAAGCTCTCGACGTGCCAAAAGAGTAAGTTTACTGAAGGAGAGGGGAAGGAAATGAATATAAAGAATATTTTACTGGTCAGTCCGATGTATAGAGAACTTCAGGGATTAATAGAAAAGGAAGCTTCACATAAGATTTTTCGTTTTATGCCGGAGGAAGAGTTATCACAGAAAGATGTAAGCTGGGCAGATGCACTCGTTTCATTTAATTTAAAAGCTGACTATGACTACAACACTGTGAAATGGGTTCACTCGTTGGGCGCAGGCGTTGATCGTTTTTTACATAAGAAAGATTGGAATCAAGGGATCGTATTAACAAGAACGATTTGTTCGTTTGGACAAAGGATTGCAGAGTATTGCTTGAGTTATGTCCTAAAAGATTTACAGCTGCATGACCGCTTTCAAGCGCAGCAGCAGCAAAAAAATTGGGTTCAGTCTACACCGAAATTAATAGGAGAGCAAAAAGTGCTGGTTTATGGAACCGGTGAAATCGGTCAAAGGATTGCGAAAGTATTTTCCGGATTAGGGGTTGACGTGTACGGGGTATCTTTAAGCGGGAAGGAAAAAGCTGGTTATAAAAAGGTTATGACGGTTGATTCCCATTTTTCTGTATTAAATGAAATGAATTATCTGATCAATACATTGCCGTTGACGGAAAGAACAGAGAAATTATTTGATGGTGCCATCTTTAATCAATTCTCTAGTGCAGGATTTATTAATGTGGGGAGAGGTGCTTCAGTTGACGAAGCATCCTTGCTGCAGGCATTGAATGAAAACACAGTTAGATTTGCTGTACTTGATGTATTCGAACAAGAGCCGCTTCCAGATAGCAATCCGTTATGGAATCATCCTAAAGTTCAAATAACTCCACATATCTCCGCCGTTACGACCCCGAGGGAGGGGGCTGCTTGTTTTCTCGAAACCCTTAAGAACATTGACGAAAACAGGCCGCTTACTAATAGAGTTGATACAAAAAAAGGCTATTGATATAGCTGTAGTCCAAAACCCTAAATTAGGGTTTTTTTCTTTTTTAAGTTACCCTATATACTTCACTATGGTAACGCTTTAAAAATAGTAAAGAAATGTTCACATGTGAAGGCGTGAAAATGAGGTAAAATGAACGTATGTCATACTTATGTGAAACAATTCACAATAGATTAGTTTTCAAAAATAACAGAGGTGAATCACCATGGGCGAACTTTCAATAAGTGCGTTACTGATAAGATTTATTTTAGGAGGAGCAGCTGTAGTTGTTTCAACACTAGTTGCTAGGAATTTAGGTGAAAAGGCTGGAGGGATCTTTGCAGCATTTCCAGCTGTGTATTTAGCAGCTTTATTGACAGTTGGTTTGGACTTCAGTGGTGATGAACTTGTAAATCATTCCATATTATTGTCCAAAGGCGCCATAGTCGGCATGGGAATTAATATTATGGTAGCGATTCTTGCAGGTTATCTCTTGCCAAGACAAGGATGGAAACGCGGACTTTTACAAGCTATGGGATTTTGGCTGGTTGTTTCAATGGCTGTTGTGATGATTACAACTTACGCATGAGGGAAGGGTGCTATTTATGTATAAGGATTTACTGATTCGCTTTATTCTCGGCGGGGCAGCCGTAATGGTAAGCTATTTAATAACAGTCATTTCTCCATGGAAAATTCTAGCTGGAATCTTTGCAGCATTTCCAGCCGTGATGATTACAGCGGTGTTAATGGTGGGGATTGCTTCTGGTTCAAAAAATGCAGCGAAGATTGCAAATGGGTCGGTTTTTGGAATGATTGGCGGTGTGGTGTGTGTGGCGACGGTATGGACCGTATTACAAGTCAGCAGCAACTGGACGTTAAGTATTGTACTTGGGCTCCTGTTCTGGCTGGGCAGTTCCATCATTGTTTCAACGTTTAGAGACAATCTTAAAAATAAAAGAAGAAATATCTTTGGAACGAATATTCTAATTAGACATAAATAACGACAAAACAAGACGGCAGTTGGCCGCCTTGTTTCATGTTACATATTGCGTATAAACTATATAATGATTATTCCTCTGTATTTTCTGTACCTTCAGTACCTTCTTCTGTACCTTCAGTACCTTCTTCAGTACCTTCTTCGTTTTGTTCTATTTCTTCTGTTTCTGTGTCATCATTTCCATTATCAGCACAACCAGTGGCAACTCCAAGCAACATAAAAACTGACATTGTAGCAACTAACCAAGTCTTGAAACTTTTCATCTCAAAATTCCTCCTTGAATGCTTGCAATTTGTACTACAGGATTATCATACAAGCTTTTGAAAGGAAATAGATTCAATTTGCCATTTCTTAACATTGATTAACCTCTTCTTTAAATTAACTCAAACAATTTGAAGTAAAATTTACAAAAAATTTAAAATACTTGTATAACATATCCAATCAGAGTGGATTACATAGGTAAATGGTAACAGCCAGGGTGAAGAAAAGATTGACCGTTTTTAATAATTTTGTTACTCTATACTTAACTTTTTTTCTTATCATGAAACTTTTTGGAAGCAAACATTTTGATGAAAATACATTAATATATAGAAAATTAATATAAGTAGAAGGTGGGTAAAATGAACTTACAAGCAGATGTTTGTATCGTTGGCGGCGGACCTGCAGGAACATTACTCGGACATTTATTAGCTAAAAACGGTGTATCAACTATCGTAATAGAACGATCTGCTGGAGTGAATAGGCAATTTAGAGGCGAGCATATTAATGCCGAAACAGAAGCCATCCTAAAAGAGCATAAATTATTTGAGAAAATAGAAGAGCTAGGTATCCTCAAAATGAAAAAAGTAGAATACTATTCTGGTAGAAATATGGTGAAGAGTATTTCTCCAGGCGTCCATGAGGATCACGTTGGTATCCATGTACCACAAGCACATTTATTAAATGCAATCATTCAAGAGACGGAACACAATAATCAATTCCAACTTTTATTTAATACAACGGTTAAAGAATTAATTCAGGATGAACAGGGAATCTATACGGGTGTAAAAGCACTACAAAACGGAGAAGAAATTACGATCTCATGCAAAGTGACAATCGGGGCAGATGGTCGTTATTCAACGGTAAGGAAGCTTGCAAAGATACCGACAATCGAAATGACACACGGATATGATGTCCTGTGGGCAAAAATTCCAGCTCCAGAAGGATGGGAACCGACAACAAGAATGGCACTGGTTAATGGTCATCAGCTTGCGTTGTTTAGCCAAACGGGAGGATTCATTCAAATAGGCTGGAATATACCAGAGGGATCTTTTCCTACATTAAGGAAAGGTTCTATACAGCCTTTCTTAGAACCATTGATTGAAAGTTTTCCAGAGCTAGAAGATGGTGTGAGAGAACATCTTCAATCCTGGAGCGACTTTGTTTGTTTAAAGGTACAAAGCTCCCGCTGTGAAACATGGGTAGAAGACGGATTAATCCTTATAGGGGACGCTGCTCATACCATGACACCAACCGGTGCAATCGGAATAAATTGTGGGATGAAAGACGCACATATCCTAGCACCAATCTTAACCAAAGCGATAATGGAAAATAATATACGTTCTGAACATTTAAAGGTATTTGAAATGAACAGAAGAAACGAAATCAAATCACAACAAATCATGCAAGTAAAACAAGAAACAACCTTTTACGAGAAATTTGTAGGGTGACAGGCACCAAATATACAAAAAACGCAGCTTATGCAGCGTTTTTTGTATATTTGGTGCTCTTTTTATTTGTGTTAGAATTATTAGGATTTAGAAAATGGGTAATTATATGGTTATCGATTATGAAGGGGTTATCAACATGAATTTGAGGTTTCAGGTTACACGTGTGTTTGTTATGAGTTTGTTTTCGCTATTGCTTTTTAGCTTGGTGGCGATATTGATTAGGGCAGATAAATTGGTTGATTTTGATCATGCTGTTATTGCTGCGGTTCAATCGCAGGAAGCGCCTTATATAACATCCATTATGAAGTTTTTTACAGAAATTGGTTCAACTAAAATCGTGGTGATTTTGTGCCTTTTTATTATCTTCTTTCTCTATAAGGTGTTGCATCATCGAATGGAATTGCTATTATTTATTGGGGTTGTTGCAGGTTCACCCATCCTAAATCTTTTGCTGAAAGAAATTTTCCAACGTGCACGTCCAGATTTACATCGGCTGATTGAAATTGGCGGTTATAGTTTTCCAAGTGGTCATGCGATGAATGCTTTTACTGTATATGGGATCCTAACCTTTCTACTGTGGAGGCATATATTTAATCGAGTCGGACGTACCCTGCTGCTTCTCTTTAGCTCCTTTTTCATTATCATGATTGGGGTGAGCAGGATTTATTTAGGGGTCCACTATCCTAGTGATATTATTGGTGGTTATTTGGCCAGTGGTTTTTGGCTTGCTGCATCCATATGGTTCTTTCAGTGGTATTTGGAGCGACGGCCGCAGCTTGCCAGTAGAATGTTAAAAAGATCAGTAAAAACTTCAAAATAAAGGAACAAGAACAATGGAATTTATCACAACTCGACAATGGGATGAAGATTTATGGCAAAAGACCAGAGACATTTATACTGTTGCTTTTGGCGAACATGCCACTAAGCCTGAAAAGATTATCCGAAATATGTTTTTCAGGGGTCTTAGTGCACTTCATGTGTTAATGGAGAACGATGAGGTTCTGGCAATGGCACTTACAGGTTCTATGCCAGGATCGAGTGTACTGCTGTTGGATTATTTGGCGGTACGAAAGAACGTGCGTGGTCATGGTATTGGAAAGGAATTTTTTGATTACATAAAAGAATGGGCTGAATCGGAGCAACAATACAAGAGAATATTAGTTGAAGTAGAATGTGATAACATACCTGAGAATCATGCAAGAATCCATTTCTGGGAAAAATGCGGGTTTCACCTGTTAGATGACTATAAACATTGTTACAAATGGGGTCCTCAACACTATATGGCGATGGTTCTTTACCTTAAGAGCAAGCCTGCAACACCATTAAAAGGAGAAGATTGCCTCAAGTATATGGCATCTTTCCATAAAGAATCCTACAAATTAAGCTAGTCCTCTTACCTTAAACAAAGTAGAATAATGGTAATAAATTCTATTTTAAGGGGAGGATCCAAGATGATTACGTATCCGATTTTTAAAAATAACGCAACAATTGGAGTGACAGCTCCTTCTTCTGGTGTTGAAGAAGAATTGCACGAACTTGTGAAGAGTTCATCTAGTCGATTAACAGAAAGAGGCTTTCATATCATTTGCGGAGAAACGGTCTGGACCCAGGACAAAGCCAAATCTTCACCGGCAGCGAAACGTGCCCACGAGTTAAATGAAATGATGCAGAACGAAGCGATTGATCTCATCATCCCACCGTGGGGCGGGGAGCTGCTTATTGAGATTTTAGAAGAGATTAATTTTGCTAACATGAAGAACAAGTGGGTGCTCGGTTACTCTGATACAAGTGTTTTGCTGCTGGCAATCACGTTAAAGACCGGTATTGCAACAGCAAATGGAACAAACTTAATCGATTTAAGAGGTGAATTCTCCGATGAAACAACTGCCATGTGGCAAAGTGTATTAACAACAAAAACCGGAGCCTCGATTACCCAGCATTCTTCTGAAAAATATCAAAAAGAATGGCAGCATGATAACCCGTCTCCTTGTGTATTCCATTTAACAGAACCAACTTATTGGAAAACCGTTTCGGGTGACAAGGTTAAGGCAGAAGGGCGTTTGCTTGGAGGATGTATTGACGTTATCCGCCATTTAATTGGCACTCCGTATGGTGACGTGCAAAGTTTCAGGAAGAAATATATCAATGATGAACCTATCATGTGGTATCTAGAGAATTGTGAGTTAAAAACAACGGATTTACGAAGAACGTTAGTTCAAATGAAATTAGCAGGCTGGTTTGAGAATACATCCTGTATCCTATTTGGCCGCAGTCCTGCCAATGAACCAGTGGAGAACTATACGATTGAGGATGTTTACCAAGGCTTGTCCAATGAACTCCAAATCCCGATTATTTATGATGTGGATTGTGGTCATGTACCGCCACAAATCACATTTGTAAATGGAGCGTATGGTGTAATAGAAGTAGAGGATGGTAAAGGGTCAGTTGTGCAACATTTTAAAGCATAGATTATTTGTGAGTTCTTGACTTTGAAAGATGGAGGTCATCGATTTTATTCTGATGACCTCTTTTTTGCTTCCAGGGACTAGTCTTAATCTAAGTTCTTTGTCATTAGAGTGGACACTTCTGTAAATCCAAGCTTTTCATATAGGTGTTTCGCATGGTTACCGGCATAAACGTTTAATTGGACCTTCTTATGACCCTCAGCACGTAACTGTATGAAAGCAGCCTTACATAATTTTTCCGCTGCACCCTGTTTGCGATAGGCTGGGAGTACATACATTTCATTGATAAAACCGACCATTTCATCCGTATTTTGGTCGATGATTCGCCCTAAACCAACCCATCCTTGAATGACATTATTTTTGACCCGGACAAGGTAATACCCGCCGCCATTCAAAAATGGAGTCATCATTTCAATTGCTTTTTCGCGACTTGGTTTAACGTACCCCATAGTGGCTTCCTTTAATACCTCTAAATGATAATTTAATATACTTTGAGTCTCCTCGTAAGTTGCTTTTCTAATCGTCATGTACCATTGCATCTCCTTTGAAAAACTAAACCATTTATCTAGTCAAATACCTGCTCTATAGTATGAAAATAGGTAAATATTGTTGCTGTTTAGCATGGGTCAGACTCGAACTTCTAGTAAAGGTTGCAGTTATTAAATCATTTAATATGTAAACCTAAGTATAATATAAGTTGACATAAATTATCGAACCAATTATTCTTAATTTATAGAATATATTAGGGGGATGTTTATGAAACTTAGAACAACTGAGCTAACAGCAGCGGCCATGTTTGTGGCACTAATGGCTGTTGGGGCTAATATTACTTCCATTGCTCCATTTATGGTCGTCGGGGGTGTACCCATCACGCTGCAGACATTTTTTGCTATTTTAGCAGGCGTCGTTCTTGGCAGCCGATTGGGTGCTATTGCCATGATGGTTTACGCATTCGTCGGTTTAGTGGGAGTACCTGTATTTGCTCAATTTGGCGGAGGATTTGGCACTTTTTTGAAGCCTACATTTGGTTTTATTGTTTCCTATGTGTTTACAGCATTCGTTACTGGTTACATAATTGAAAAAATGAAAAATACAGTTGGGGTATTTGCCTTCGCAGCACTTGTAGGCATGGCAATTAATTACGTTTTCGGTACGAACTGGATGTATGCCGCTTATAAAGTTTGGGCTTCTGCACCGGATGGTTTTACTTATAAAATGGCTTGGTTATGGATGGTCGTTCCTCTTCCAAAGGATATTATTCTTGCCGTTTTAGCAGGTGTAATGGGACATCGTTTAAAACGAACCTTATCAAAAAGTCAATTCAGAAATGTTAAAAAAGCGAGTTAAGGGTAGTGGAGGGATTGGATGAGTAAGTGGAAGGAATTAGCGTTAGAGGTGCTAAATGGCCATGATATTTCAAAAGAGGAAGCATTGGATATTCTAAATTCCAGCGATACGGAATTACTAGAACTGCTGCATGGAGCTTACGTAATTCGCCATCATTATTATGGAAATAAGGTTAAGCTTAATATGTTAATTAATACAAAATCAGGTCTTTGTCCTGAGAATTGTGGCTATTGTTCGCAATCTAGTATTTCTAATGCACCGATTGAAAAATATCGAATGGTAGATAAAGATACCATCCTTAAAGGAGCTGAACAAGCGTACCAGCTTCACGCTGGTACGTATTGCATAGTTGCGAGCGGACGTGGTCCAAGTAAACATGAAGTGGACCAAGTGGTTTCAGCAGTAAAGGAAATAAAGGATAAATATCAATTGAAGATTTGTGCCTGCCTTGGAATTTTAAAACCGGAACAAGCGGCCATGCTGAAAGAAGCGGGTGTCGACCGCTACAATCACAACCTTAACACCTCAGAAAACCACCACGACTCCATCACGACATCACACACGTATCAGGATCGAGTAAATACGGTTGAGTTAATAAAAGAAGCTGGAATTTCTCCATGTTCAGGGGTAATCGTCGGTATGAAGGAAACAAAGGAAGACGTAGTGAACGTGGCAATGAGTCTAAGAGTATTAGACGCGGATTCCATTCCGGTTAATTTTCTACACGCGATAGATGGTACTCCGCTTGAAGGTACTAAAGAGTTGAATCCTAGGTACTGCTTAAAGGTTTTAGCTCTTATGCGGTATGTGAATCCAACGAAAGAAATCAGAATTTCAGGCGGGCGGGAGGTTAATCTAGGAAGCTTGCAGCCGCTTGGATTATACGCAGCGAATTCCATTTTTGTAGGAGATTACTTAACCACTTCAGGACAAGAAACGACGGCAGATCACCAAATGCTGAAAGATTTAGGATTTGAAGTCGATTTTGTAAAAGAAACAGTCCAATAAATAGGATAAAAGAATATTTGGGCATCATCTAGTAGATGATGCCCTTTTTTGCATGTTTTAGTATAAAATACCATTAAAAGGGTAGAAACATCTTTGATGAATTAAGACAGTAGTCTTGGAGGGAGAACACCAATGTCAGAGATAAATATTTTAGGAGAAGCTTATAAAAAGGCAAAACATAAGGTGCCTGGTCATGGTCCGAGGAATGTTCAGGTGCTGAAAGATGCATTGATCGATATTGATGGAGAGATGGAAAGCGAGATGTACGGAAAGGGTAATGTCATCGACGACTTCCAAGAGAAAATGGCAAAGTACCTTGGTAAGGAGTCTGCTGTATTTTTTCCAAGCGGGACAATGGCACAGCAAATTGCCTTACGGATTTGGTGTGACCAGAAAGGAATCAAAAAAGTAGCTTACCATCCCTTAAGTCATTTGGAAATTCACGAAGAAGATGGATTGAAGGAACTGCACCATATTGAGACGATTTTATTAGCCGATAAAGACAGCGTCATTCAGCTGGAAGATGTGGCTGGCATAACTGAGGATATCGCTTGTTTATTGCTCGAGCTGCCGCAAAGGGAGATTGGCGGCCAGCTTCCTGAATATAAAACATTGGAAGATATTTCGGCTTACTGCAAGGAAAAGGGAATCAAATTACATTTAGACGGGGCAAGACTATTTGAAATTTTACCTTATTATCAAAAATCAGCTGAAGAAGTCTGTTCACTTTTTGATAGTGTATATGTTTCTTTTTACAAAGGAATTGGCGGGATCGCAGGGGCTATCCTTGCGGGGGATAAAGCCTTTACGGAAGAATCAAAAGTGTGGAAAAGGCGCCATGGCGGCGATTTAATCAGCTTTTATCCGTACATCGTTAGTGCTGATTATTATTTTGATCACCGTGTGGGAAAGATGAATCAGTACTATCAAGAAACAAAAGAATTTGCCCAAGGCTTTAACCAATGTTACGGAGTTTCAACCAAGCCATTGGAACCAGTCTCCAATATGTTTCATGTCCATTTTGAAGCACCAAAAGAGGAGATGGAAGAGATTCTAGCATCCATCTACGAAGAAACAGGCATCGGCTTAACAAGTTATGTTCGGGAAGTTACGAAGACAACTAGTTACTACGAAGTTAGTATAGGTGACTTGTATGCTCAGCTGCCTAAGGAGGATGTAAAAAAGGTTTTTCAAATGTTGGATGAAAAAATGAGAAGTATAAAAACTCTATAAAGTTTATAGAAAACATCCCCATTTTAAAAATGGGGATGTTTCATTAGATAATATAAGGTCCAAAGAAAATCGTTAATAGTAAAATGTGAAGTCCGACAAAATAGCTGATTCTTGCCGTCCCAGCCCAATCATTTACCTTTTTAGTATGAATCGTTAACCAAAAAGCGATGAGGGCAAAAACAATCATGTAAACATATGAGCTGCCGGTAAAGGTTAAGTAACCCGGTGCGTTTAAATAAATGTTGTCCACGAAAAATCGATCTTTCCAAATAAGTGCCGCTATCGCGTAAAGTCCAATTCCTGTGTAAAAAAACCAAACTGGATCGCGATCAGCGATTCTATTTCTAAAGATATACATAAAAACAACGAAAAGAATCGGCCAGATAAACCATATCACAGCAAAGGCAATTCCGAAAAAGGATGAGGTAATCATCCCAAACGTTTTACCTAGTGCCTGCAGCCAATCGTCTTGAGTATACTTAATTAATGGATCGACCGTTTTTAAATCAGCAGATGATAGTTTAATTTTATGGCCATCACCATCTAAATCCACCCATGCAATGGTTTCTTCATTGATCCATTGCGGGTTCGTGGATATTTCAGCTGTATTGCTGCGCCGCTCCGTTTTAGTGGCGCCGCTTTCACTTATTTCTGCAGAATAGATATTAAAGGTTGTACTGTCATTGAATTGGGTTTGAGTTCGCCCATCTGCATGAAAAAGAATCGTTGGTTTATCATTGCGAAACGTAAGAACAACATCAGAAACTTCCTTCAAGCTGTTAGTACCCGCTGGATCGTCAAAGGTTAACTGTGTTAGAGTTTGCGCCTTAGGATTTGTTACACTTGTAAGTAAAAAATAGTTAAAAAACTCAGGATTCCCGCCTTGAGTGGATTGAAGCTCTTCCTGAAGTAACAGTGCTAATTTTTGACCATCCAATGCAAATGAGATATCATTGACAACTTTTCCTGGGTCGACATTTATTCTAGACTGATACACGGTCTTCATTTTTCCATTTGCATGTTGCTGCAGTGTAATATCGACGCCAGTTGGATCGGATGTATAGGTTAATAGATTTACTCCATCTTCGTTCTCTTGAGGAATGATATCCAGCTTATCCAAATCAATATCCATCATTTTTTCAGATATCTTCGTTTCTGGTGATAGTTGATAAAGCACATGATCTTTGATATAAAGAGTGGTAGTTTCCAAAGGATAGAACTTCTCAACATCGGAGACGATCATTTTCTTATCTTGATCATAAATATTTTTAAAATCAAAATAGATAATTGTGTCATCCTGCTGATAAACTTGTGTCCATTTATTTACCGGTATGTTGTACGTTTGCTCATCCTTTACAGTGAAATCCTTGCCCAAAGTGGTAGTGGCTAATTTTTCACCTTCAAATCGTGTGAAAACAAAATCTCCATTTTCCGTGACTTTGGCAGGTGGCAGTTGATTCAAATCTGTTTTCCCCACAGTCAGGGCCCTGCTCCAATCATCTGCAGGGTGTTCAGTCACATCGGAAAAGTTTTCATAGAATAATAGAAGTATTCCTAAAACCAGAATAACCCCAGGTACAATCCAATAAAGCTTAGCTGCGAATTTTTTGTTCATTTTAGACCCCCAAGATCCTCTTTCTAATTCTCTATTTATTTTGACAAAAATAATAGTAACATAATTCTGACAGAATAGGCTATTGCAAATACACCGTCTTTGTAAAAAATTGTTAGTTAGAACTTGGCTTGGTATTGGATAAAACTCATACCATTTTCATGGTAAGATAACTAGGAGAAAAATGTTTTTTAGGAGATTCATATGACAGAAAAGAAAAAGCTGCAAGAGGTAGATTTATATAAACCGATACAAAGGTATTTTTCATTAGAAGGCTATGAAGTGTATGGTGAAGTGAAGGACTGTGATATCGTCGCAGTGAGAGAGGATGAGCTGGTTATTGTTGAATTAAAACTCACCTTAAGTGTGGATCTTCTTGTTCAGGCAGCCAAACGGCAAAAGTTAACGGATCAAGTATACATTGCCATTCCTAGACCAAAAGGCAGGTTGAATTCTAAGCAATGGGCAGATAAATGCAATCTAGTTAAAAGGCTGGAGCTTGGCTTAATTGTCGTTTCCTTTCCAGGGAACCGCTCGAAAGCAGATATCCTGATCCATCCAACTCCTTTCAATCGTAAAATAGCAGCCGGTAGAAACAAGATGAAGAGAGAAGCCATTTTGAAAGAAATTAGCGGACGCAGTGCCGATTTCAATGTGGGCGGAAGCAGCCGGACGAAAATCATGACCGCCTACAAGGAAAATTGCATTCAAATTGCTTGTATCCTAGATAGTATGGGACCATTATCTCCAAAGGCGTTAAAGGTTTTGGGTGCGGGTGATAAAATCCCCTCTATCTTAACAAATAACTATTATGGATGGTTTGAACGGATTAAGAGAGGTACCTACGCTATTACTGAAAAGGGCAGGCTTGAGGTGCAGGAGTATCAGGAGTTAGTTAAATATTATCTCGAAAAATTAGGGGAGGGGGGAGAATCACATTGAAGAGTGCAGCAATTAGGCATTAACGAGAGGTGGTCAAACCCCGCATGTATTAGAAATAACCTTCTCCTTGCATACCCATTTTGCACAGCAGGGGACGATGTTAAATAAGGTATTTGAAACGGTGTAGAAAAAAACTTTTGAGATTGATTTGCTTTAATTGGATATCTCTGTTATAGTAAGGAAGAATTATTTTTGTTTGTCAGTTGGATTAAAAAGTTTTCAAACTTTACGTCTAAAGAACTGAGCAAGGATAGTAACACAATGTGTGCACAGCACACGAGGAGGAAACAACAAATGGAACAAGGTAAAGTAAAATGGTTTAATGCAGAAAAAGGTTTCGGATTCATCGAAAGAGAAGCAGGAGACGATGTATTCGTACACTTCTCAGCTATCCAAAGCGAAGGTTTCAAAACTTTAGACGAAGGTCAAGCAGTTACTTTTGAAGTAGAACAAGGTCAACGTGGACCCCAAGCTACTAACGTTCGTAAAGCATAATAAGAACCGACATATATAAAAGACTCTCTTTTTGAGAGTCTTTTTTCGTTGTATAGGGGGGATTACGGCCTTGGATGAGGAAAAGCAGTGTCGGTGGCTGCGATTAAAGAAGCTATTCGTGCCCGTGAACAAGAAAAAGTGGGGTTGGTGGTAACGATTAAATATCAATCATGCCAAAATCTCTAATACAATCAGGAAAATACATATTTTTAAACAAAAAAACCCTGCTCAGGTATTGAGCAGGGCGGGTAATCGAAAAACGTAAAACGTAAAGCAAATGGTAGACACAGTATAGCACACATTTAACGCAATCCCTAATTATTTTTGAAAATAATCAAAAAACTACTTGTTTAACGGATTCCAGCGGCTTTTTCAACCTGCGCTTGGTGTTTTGCATCTGCTTTTCCATCGACATGGCGAGTGCTGTTTCCAAAATAAACATCAAAATGTCCTGTAATGCCATTGTCAGCAATATATATTTCCGTTCATGAGGCATAAAACTCATGCTGGCTGCTATTTTTCTTCCATCGATGTCAAGGATCACAGCTCTAGGAGTCCAAGAAAATCCTCCCCAAATACTTTTGGCCATATTGGAATCATTTGTAGTTACTGTCTCACTGTCAGCGTGGTTCGCGCCAATGGTCCGTTTTATATAAAAACTTCTCCCCGTTTCAAAGTCCGTCACTTTTGCTGTCTTTCCTATGGTAAAAATATATTGAGCCTCCGTCCACCAATCCATATCTTCTCCATGTCTTTCACTGACAACCTCTTTTACGCCAATATTATGAACAGGTATTTTCAATACTTGACCCACTGAAAGCATACTGCTAGTCGTTAAGTTATTAGCTTTTAATAATTCTGCCTGAGGAACTCCATAACGTACGCTTAAGTCCCAAATGTTCTCACCAGATGCGATGGTGTGCGTGGTATACGTAATGGTATTCGTTCCCGCATGAGTGGGTGCATTCAACCCATCAGGTATGGTTAGAGCTTGACCCACTTGTAAAAAATCGCTACTTAACTGGTTCACCGCTCGAATACTGTCAACGCTAACACCAAACCGTTTCGCGATTACGGAAAGACTATCCCCAGATTTTACTGCATATGTAAAGGTTTTTCTCTCTTCTTTGACAAGCGGTGCAGGCGCAGGCGGTTGAGGAGGTGAGTCCACAGCAGCCGGAATGGTTAACGTTTGACCGATTGAAAGGATATCACTGGTTAAGTGATTCGCACTTCTCACAGCAGAGACGGTTGGCCCGAAGCGATTAGAAATGCTATATAACGTATCACCCGCCACTACAGTATATTGTGCAGGTATAGGAGCAGCCGGCTGAGAGGGTGAGGCCATAGCAGCAGGAATGGTTAAACTTTGTCCGATGGAGAGAATGTCACTAGTTAAGTTATTTGCACTTCTTAAGGAAGCAACAGTCGTCCCGAATCGGTTAGAAATACTATATAAAGTATCCCCCGCCGCCACAGTGTAAAATTTAGCTCCCACTGACGGGATGGTTAATACTTGCCCAATCTGAAGAAAGTCAGATGTTAAATGATTGGCGCTTCTCAAAGCTTCCGGTGTGGTTCCATACCTTTTCGAAATACCATAGACAGTATCCCCCGCAGCCACAGTGTAAGTAGTGATCGAATTTCCATCTGTTTGGGCTGCATTAGCCGGGGTATTTGCTGCTTGTACAGCGTTGCTATCAGTTGTACTTAACGAGATGGATGTAACCGCCATACCCCCAAGGATGACCTTAATCATCGTTACCTTTAAACCAGGGTACCGTTCTTTTAGTATTTGCTTAGCTGTTGCTTGCAGATTTTTATTCGAAGAGGGTTCCGTGCCTAGTTCGGCAGCAAATTCTGATAAATGGTCATCCAGGTAGATAAATAACGTATATTCGTCACTTAGTGGATTCAATTTTCTAATTTCATGTCTTTGAACATTCAACTTGTCGATGAGTCTCCTTTTGAAAAAACAAATATAAACGTTAGTATTCTTCAAGAAAACCATAATATTAGGTTGTTTTTACAATAGGGATGATAGTCCAAAGGATTATTTAAGGAAAAATAGCATATTTAAAAGGTTTAGAGGACTTTTTGTTGAAATAAGTATAGTAAGTTTTTCCATTGGTGAGGTGGGATAAAAATTGAATGATATCCAATATGCTTTTATAAATGAATTTGGCCAGTATGGATTCGATTTTGATCAACCTGAGACTTCAACCCACTTTATAATCGTTTCTATTTTAGTAAAAGGTTCTGATAAACATATTCTCGAGCAGGAAGTAGAAAGAATTCAGCGAAAACACCTTTCAAAAAGGGAAATAGAGGATAGTCTTCGAATGGAAATCTTACAGGATTTAAAGGACCTCCCTTTTAAGGTGTACGCATATGTCATTGATAAGCGGAAAATTCGCGAAGACAGCGGCGTTACCTATGAAAAGACGTTTATTAAATTTTTTAACAAGAAAATCTTTGATGATTTATATCGTACCTTTGACACCCTTGACCTTGTCGCGGATGAACAGGGAGCAAAGGAGTTTACACAGGAATTTATTGCTTACGTAAAACAAAAGTGCATTCCAGACTTATTTAATTATTCAACCTTTGGCTTTAACAGCAGCGAATCCGATATTCTCTTGGAATTAGCAGAGTTTATCGCTGAGACAATTGCAAAAGGGTATGACGCAAAACATAACTCTAGTCAGTATCCTTCGTTTTATAGACTATTGAAAAACAAAATCATCACGATTAATCTTTGGCCGCATGATTACAAGCACTACCTATACGACTACCATTTTGAAAAAACGGACTCAGAAACCGATCAGATTATTATAAAACAAGCTGTTAACTTAGCTTATCAATACATTGAAAAACATCGAAAAAGTGAAGAAGAGGACGAAAAAGTTCGGATTGATTTATTGAAGTTTCTATTATTCAATTTAAAAGAAAATCCTGATGAATATGTGTATACCGAAGAAATCCTTGATAATCTTAATGCCATAAGAATCAATAAAATCAAGCAGCATTATTTTCGGTCAAATATTGTCTCGAAGCTGCGCGACCAGGGGTTATTAATTGCCTCCAGCAATAAAGGCTATAAGCTGCCCGTTTGTTTGAATGATTTGTACGACTTTGTGAATCTATCAAGTTTAACGATCCATCCGATGATTCAACGAGTGGCAAAGTGCAGGGACCAAATCCTCCTGGCAACCAACCGAGAAATAGACATCCTCGAAAAAGCAGAATATGACTATTTAAAAAGGGTCATTGAAATGGAAAAAATAGCGTTATTGAACAATGAGTAAAAGGGGAAATTTCAATGTTTTAGGATGCTAGCAAAGGTATGGAAAAATAATAGTTAATCAAACTCGTTCACTTGAGCGAGTTTTAATTCTTCCTAAATAAAAAAATCGCTCTAGAGGGAGACTCCCCCTAGAGCAATTTTTATGATCGGAAATCCGCTGCCGTTACTGCCGGTATTTTCCGATTAAATAACTTCGTATTTGTTCCAATATAAACTCCGGTTAATACAAACGCAGCTCCAATTCCGTGAGCCCAGGTGAAGGTTTCTCCTAAATAGATAGTAGCCATCAACACAGCGGATACCGGCATGACATTGATAAAGATAGACGCTTTGGCTGCACCAACCTCTTTGATCCCGTAATAATACATAATAAAGGAAACCACGGTTACAAAAATACTCATATGC
Source organism: Neobacillus sp. NPDC093182 (assembly GCF_044754045.1). Lineage (NCBI taxonomy): Bacteria > Bacillati > Bacillota > Bacilli > Caryophanales > Bacillaceae > Neobacillus > Neobacillus sp. NPDC093182. Next base: position 217,717 of record NZ_JBIVOI010000008.1, on the reverse strand, counting down.
GCAATTGCCACCCAAGTTGAGAAATCAGCCTGCCCAATATCATGCCAAGACGTTTCAACAAAAGCAAACGGTGCTAAGAAAACCGTACCAAACGCAACCGCATAGGTGGTAGATTCAACAGCACTATATTTTTTCAAGACAACTTTACCAACGACACTGTATAATGCCCAGCTAATGACAGCTCCAAGTAAAACGAAATCAATGGTCTGAAAGCCAAGTTGGAACAATGTAAGGATATGTCCATCGGTTATGATAAAGGCCGCACCTGATAAAGCAATCACCATGCCAATGATATGGTTCTTCATAATTTTTTCTTTTAAAAATACTCCAGATAAAAGGACAATTAAAACCGGGTTTGAGGCAATAAATAACGAACTTTTAATAACTGGTGCCTGCTTGGTGGCGATAAAAAAACAGATATTATAGAGCGCAATACCCGTTAAGCCGAGAACCGCAAATAATCCATAATCTTTTAGTGTAGGTTTCTTTCGATTTTTTTCCATGAGCCACATAATCGGAAACAAAAGGACTGCAGCCCCTAAAAAACGTAAAAATGCTACCGTAGCCGGTTCAAAGCTTTGAACAGCAATTTTACCAGCAATAAAGGCACTTCCCCATGTTGCCGTTGCAATAAACAGCATTCCATAAATCATACATTTCTTTTTCATTCCAATCCCCTAATCCATAAAATGTAATAACTTGTATTTTACCATCTTTTTCGAATTTCGAAATAAAAATTTTCATAAAAAAATAGAGTTTTTAAGTAAAACCCTATTCTCCGGACATTCATCATTTAGGTTTCAACCAATAAATTGTGCTAATTCCTTGTTGAACTTTTCCCTTTCTTCCCAAAATAAGGCATGACCGCTGTTTGCAAAGGGTACTAGCATAGAATTTGTAATACCTTGTCGTTGTGCTTCAGCTAAAGGGAAGTGACAGACCTTGTCATGAATTCCGTGAAGGATGAGGGTAGGAACTTTGATTTTTCCTAAATCATGAAATAATCTTTCTTCATTTAACCAGGTGTTCGCAATGGCTGCAGTGGACCAGCTGGCTGCCTGAAGACCTAGTTGGAAAAACCAATCTGAGAATGGTTTCGTAACATACTGAAAGAAAAAAATGTCTCCAAATCCCTGCAGCATGTTAGGACGGTCATTATAGGTTCCTTGGATGATTTTATCAACCTCTTCCTTAGGTAACCCATAAGGAAAATAAGGACGTTGAATGACACTGGGAGCTGCAGCTGCTAGAAGTGCAAGCTTTGAGACGCCATATCCATGGTGACGTGCCATATATCGTATGGCAATGGCTCCACCTGTTGAGTGCCCCGCCAGCGTAATATTTTGTAAGTTTAATGCGTCGACTACACCTCGTACATCATCGGCTAACCGATCATAATCGTATCCGCTCCATGGCTTACTTGATTGACCGAAGCCTCTTTGGTCCATGCCTATACATCGAAATCCGAGTTTTGGAAGGAGGTTAAATTGATATTCAAACATCTTATGATTTGCTGGCCAACCGTGTAAAAAAAGGATCGTTTTCGAGCCTCTCCAATTTATATCTTCAATATAAATATCAACGTCTGTTTCTACCTTTACATAATACCCCATGCAGATCCCCCTCCTTAAAGTAAAGAGTTCTATTTCTAACTATATTCAATTGAACTTCTTTTTATTTTCAGTAAGTTCCTATTCATACATAAAACTCCTTTAGATGGAAAACGATATAAAAACTGGGAGGGGTTTATTGTGAGGAAAAAGATGACTAAGTTGTTGAAGAAAAGTCTCAACACTGAACCTGAATTTAAAGAAGAATCCAATGTAGAGGAAATTGAGATAAAAAAACAAGACATAAGTACACATATTGAGGAAAATTTAGAAACATTTAAGTCGATTTTTACCATTCCGGATAATACAGATGTCAAATTACGTAAGTTTACGATTCAACAACTAAATCGACAGGCATTTATCATTTATATAAGTACAATGGCAGATTTAAAAGCCATTATGGAAGGTATTGAGGAACCATTAATAGATAATGAGCACCCTTCAAAAAAAATCCAAGATATTGTTTCCTACCCAATTGAAAATACTTCTACCAATATTGGGGACATCACGGAATTTATTACTGCAGGTGTCACTGCACTATTTGTTGATGGAGACACCGATTGCTATTTATTTCAAACAACAAAAATACGCGGACGTTCGATTGAAAAGTCTGAAAATGAAGTAATCGTAAAAGGAGCAAAAGAAGCTTTTAATGAAAAGGTGATTGACAATATTGCCTTAATCCGAAAAAAAATTAAAAATGAAAATCTTCTCGTTGAAACGCAGACGGTTTCAAAACGTTCCAGGAATAATGTATTTCTTGTTTATCAAAAGGACCTTGTCAATAAGGAGCTGCTTGAAAATGTAAAAGAGAGGCTAAAATCATTTGATATTGATAGTACTCTTGAATTAAGTATATTAGAGCAATTACTCGAGGAACGTCCAAGATCCTTATTTCCAACAATCGTATATACAGAACGTCCTGACCGCGCTGCCGCTTTTATTGAAGAAGGGCATATTATTTTACTGATGGAAAATTCACCCAGCTGTTTAATCCTGCCTGCTACCTTTTGGGCGATGTTTCATTCACCGGAAGATCATTACTTGCGCACACCATACGGTAATTTCATTAGAATTTTACGATTCCTTGCTCTATTTGTTGCTTGTTTTACCTCCCCTGTATATCTTGCGATTACGAACTTTCATGTTGGAATGATTCCTCCGGATTTATTGATGGCGATTGCAGGAACAAGAGAAAGGGTACCTTTTCCATCCATCGTTGAAGTTTTGATGATGGAACTTGCCTTTGAGCTAATACGTGAAGCGGGATTACGCGTGCCATCCCCGATTGGTCCAACGATAGGGATTGTAGGTGCCTTAATCTTAGGTCAAGCAGCTGTTCAAGCAAATATCATAAGTCCAATCGTCATTATCGTTATTGCCTTAAGCGGGTTAAGCTCTTTTATTATCATTGACATAAGTATGAATTTCGCCATTCGGATTACCCGTTTTTTATTTATATTTACAGCGGGATTTATCGGAATTTATGGAGTTACCGCTTTGTTTATTGGAGGACTCTTTTATTTAGTCTCATTGAAATCATTTGGCACACCTTATTTTGCACCGATGACACCACATTCCTTCTCATCAAAGGACCTATTGATACGCCATATTCCAATGAAGGAAAGGTTCCGGCCAGGATATTTAAAACCAAAGGATATGGTTAAACAAAGAAAGGGATAAAACGATATGAAACAGCAGTCTGGAAAAATTGGAGTTCGTGAATTTGTTTCCATCGCAGTATTAATGGTAGGGTCGAAAGCCACTGAGGATACGCCGGCCCATCTGTACAGTCAAGTACAAAATGCAGCATGGTTGATTCCGTTCATTTCAGCCGGAATCTTTTTTATCCCTCTCTATTTATTAATAAAAACGATGTCATTGTATGAAGAAAAGGATTTGTTTTCCATTATAAAAAAAATACTGGGAAAATATCTAGGTTTTTTGGTTTGCCTAGTGATTTTCATCATCAACTCATATGCTGTTTCGTTTGATACCAGAACGTATACCAACATCATTCGATCATTTTACTTTACTACAACACCTACTCTCATCATTTATGCCATTTTAATGTTTATTTGTGGATATGGAGCCAAGAAAGGACTTCAACATATTGGGTCGGTTTCCTATTTAATCGTGTTCTATGCTGTACTTTCTTTGTATCTTGCCTTATGGCTGGGTACCCAGCATGCCAATATTAATGCTATGTTTCCCATTTGGGGTCCTGGACCACTTGAACTAGTGAAGGAAGGATCACAAATGTTAACTCTATTTGCTGATTTTTTTCTTTTGACCATGATGGTACCGTATCTTACATCAAACAAAGCATTCAAAAAAGGTACTATGTTTGCCTATATTTACGTCTGCCTCCAAATTAGTATAGCTATTCTTATTTTTGTCTGCATGTTTGATGAAGGCTTAGGGGGAGTTGCCTACCCATTCCACACCGTTATTCGTTTTATTTCACTTGGTGATTACATTCCGAATGTCGAAATCATTTTTTTCATCATATGGATTATGGCGGCATTTATTCGTTTCACCGCGTTTTTATACATAAATGCCCTCATGTTCGGTCATCTATTTAAAATTAAAGACTTTGAATACTTGATTCCTTCACTTGCGACGATTTATCTGATGATTGGAATGATTCCTGAAACACCTATTGATGTCAGCCTTGTATTTAAACCGATAGTAGTGAATACAGCAGGTCCAATGTTCGCCGTCATTTCAATTATTCTATGGCTAGTTGCTTTGATAAAGGGAGAATTTAAACATGCAAAAAACAAAAACATTATGTAAATTATGGTTGTTTTTCGTCATGGTTTGCTTATTATCTGGTTGTTGGGATCGTGAAGAACTAGAGGATAAATCCTATGTCATCGGATTAGGACTTGATCGGTCTAAAGAAAAAGATAAAATTAAAGTCACCATGTTACTTGCCAATCCTGAAGTGGGCAGTATGCAAGGCGGCGGCGGTTCAACAGAAAAACCGCGAGAAATCATCACGTTTGATGCAAATGATTTCATCGCAGCGAAAGCGACTGCAAATTCAATCATTTCACGTAATATAAGTTACGAACTATTAAGGATATTTGTTGTTTCCGAAGAATTTGCAAGACATTCAATCTTTCCTAATACATTTTCCGATGTGTTAAAAGATAAAGAAATTCGCCTAAATAGTTATATCGCCGTTTCTAAAGAAAATGCATCACAGTATTTTCTGAATAATAAACCGAAAATGGAAACGAGGCCACATAAATACTTTCAATTTATGGTCGATCACGGAATTGAAAATGGGCTCATTCCCGACTCTACGCTATTCCGTTATTTCCAAACGACGGAAAGAGGGAGCGATCTCTTTTTGGCCATGTACACTACTGCCAAAAGGCAAAAGAATCCTGAAATAAAAAGGGAAGATGAATACACGGCAGGTGAACTGAATGCAACGGGTGAACTTGATAATACACAATTTATCGGGTCGGCTGTTTTTAAGAGTGGGGTTATGTTTGATACACTAACTGGTCAAGAAACCCGTACGATCAATATTCTAGATGATACAACGGATATTAAAGATATATTAGTGAATATGCCTGATCCTTTTTCAGATAAAAAGAAACAATTTGCAGCAAGAATCATGAAAACGGAAAACAATAAAATAAAAATGGATTTAAAGGGGATAACACCTAAGATTTTAATTACCATCCCTTTACAATTAGAAATTATGTCTAACCCTAGTATGGTGAACTTTTCTAAAGAAAAAAACCAACAAATCTTAAAAAAAAGTATCGCTGATCATCTTGAAAAAGTGAATGAAGACCTTTTAAAGAAAACACAAACCAAATTCAAAGGAATTCCATATCCTCTTCCAATATATTCAAAAAAATACTTTAGAACGATTCAGGAATACAAAAAATTCAATTGGGCAAAAGCTTACCCTCGCGCGGACATCCGAGTAAAAGTGGATATCACCATTGTTGATTACGGAAATAGAACTAGAAATGCTAAAAAGTTGGGGGGATAGTAGGGTGCAATTATTTATTATTCTTACTCTAGTCTCGATTACAATATATACCTTCGGATTTGGTGTCACTCTATGGAAGGGAAAACAAAAAATAAGTGCACTAGCTGTATTCTTTCTTACCCTTGCTATAATCGTTTTGCCTTTTTTTTCAATCTTTTAATCAATATGATTTGAAACAGAAGACTCGTATTTTATCAGTAATTTTTGGAAAATATATAGGTTGAGGTGATAGAATGGCTAATGCAAAAGTTGGCGATAAGATTTCCTTTAAACGCGATGGAAATTCTTTAGAAGGTGTAGTCACAGGAGTAAGGGAAAATTCTGTTATGGTACAATATGGTGTGTCAAAGGAGAAGGATGAACCTCTCATCACGATTGTCAATCATAAAAATTACAAAATCACAAAATAAATTGGCACTAAATCGTAATAGAAAGCCAATAAAAAAATCCCTTTCAACCAAAGGGATTTTTTCCATTTCTTAATCGTGATTGCGCTGACCCTTTTCGTTTCGGTTACCAGTTAAATTATCTGTAGCGTTTTTAGCCGCGTCAACAGCATTCATAGCTACGTTTTCAGTCGTTTCTAATGCACTATGAAGCGCATGGAAAGCAGCACCCGCTGTTTCTTTGATGCCTTCCGCAACGCCTTTATCATTTTGTTTATTTGCCATGATGATTCACCTCCTAAACAGAAATAGGTTATGTAATAATGGACGGACTAATTCAATGGGAATAGCATTTGAGAAAAAATTTTTCCATATAACTCTTTCATCATTAAGGGAATAGTAAGAGTGACACTTCGTTGAACCATGAACAAGCATTTAGGAGGAACCTGTATGGACGAAACCAAAAAGATGGAAAAGCTGCTTCGAGATTATGGATACCCTGAAGAAGCCATTCCAAGATTAATCCGTGAAATTAGTTCAATGAACTACGATAGAGTGAGAAAGCTGATCCTGCCATACAACGATATAACAGCGGGAAAATCATAAGCACTAATTGGAAAACCATAATTTAATTATGTAAACTCAAAATAAAGAATTGACCCAAATCCGTTGAAAAAGTCCATTTCAGAAAGTACTCCGTACAAACTGTAAATGGACCTGTTTTTAATTAGGGCCAATTTTAGAACTATTAAACCATTTTTTTAGTAGAATAAGATATAACTAGATATTAGTCTTATCAGCGGAAGGAATGGTTTTAAAAATGCAAAAAATTTATTTCGATTACAACGCAAGCACACCATTGGCACCTGATGTGGTTGACGCGATGCAGCCACTGCTGAATGATTACTATGGGAATCCTTCAGCACTTCATTGGGCGGGAAAACCTGTGAAAGCAGTATTACATAAAGCGAGAGAACAAGTTGCACAACTTATAAACTGTTCTCCTGAAGAAATTATATTTACCTCGGGTGGAAGTGAAGCCAATAACCTTGCACTTAAAGGCTTTTATTTTAAATACCTGCATAAAGGGAACCACATTATTACCTCAAAAATTGAACACCCAGCGATTATTAATCCATGTAAGTTTCTTGAAAAAATCGGAGCGCGGGTAACATACGTGGGTGTAGATCAATATGGCAGAGTATCACCAGAGGAAATCGAAAAGGCGATTACAAAAGAGACCATCTTAATTACGATTATGCATTCCAATAATGAAACAGGTACCCTGCAGCCTATTAATGAAATTGGGAAGATAGCAGATAAGCATGGAATTGCTTTTCACACGGATACTTCACAATCCGTGGGGAAAGTTCCAGTGGATGTGAATGAGTTAGGAGTAGATATGCTAACGATTGCTGGTCATAAACTGTATGCTCCAAAGGGTATTGGAGCTTTGTTTGTGCGCGGTGGGATCGAGCTGGAACCGCTGATTCATGGCGCAGGACATGAACATGGACTACGAGCAGGAACTGAAAATACCTTATTGGCAGTCGGATTAGGGAAGGCATGTGAAATCGCGGGTGCACAATTAGGGACCAATAATCAAAAGGAGTTGACCGATTATTTTTGGAAGCAATTAAAAGCTGCGTTTGGTGATCAGGTTGTGTTAAATGGACATTCAGAGGAACGATTACCGAATACCCTAAATGTCAGTTTTGTTAGAAGGATTGGGCAAGATTTATTGGATGCAGTCCCTCAGCTTGCTGCCTCTACAGGTTCAGCCTGTCATGCCGGCAGTATTGAATTATCACCGGTGTTAAAGGAAATGAACGTACCTGAAGAGGTCGGAATGGGTGCTATACGATTTAGCTTAGGTAGATATACGACCAAGGATGAGATAGATATTGTCGTCAAAGCGTTTAAAGAAATATTGTGACAAACCTTACAGCACGGGCAGACACAATTAATCAATATAAAATTCACTAAAATCCTAAAGTATCTTCATAAATAGTTCTTTTGGTTATTCCAAATAATAATTTATAACTTGTCTTGAAAGAGGGCTATTTATGAAGAAACTAGTTCTACTATCTTTAATTGGTATATTGTTTCTCGCTGCATTTTCGAAGCCCAACGAAGTGGTTCCCTTTTTACGATCGGCTGCAAAAGGTCTGCCAGAAAATACAAACGTCCCCGTGCTCCTGCCGACTTATTGGAAGGAACAATCAAAAAAAGAAATACGGTTTTAGTGCAAAGTTATAAAAGCAATTTATCTAAATGAACTGATTATAATAATTTTTGACAATCCGTAACTAGACGCTTAATAATTGAATTGTTAATAAGAACCTGGTTTTGATCTATTTGGTTTATACAAAACTACCGGGTATAAGTACCAAAAGGGGATGATAAAAGATTTTTAAATTAAACAGAGGATATAAGTCTGAGAGAGGGAAGCATGGTTTAAAAAAATATGAAATAATTGAGACAATTGTAATTTTATCTGAATCATCAAAGGGTTGGCAAAAAGAACTCAATCTTATAAGTTGGAACAATATGTACTGCACCCCGAAAGTTAGAGTGAATCTAATTTTCGGGGTGTTTCTTTATGGCTAAGTATAGTGAAGGATTTAAGTTAATGTTAGTAAAGGAGTATCTAGAAGGTAAATTAGGATATAGGCTTTTAGCACAAAAGCATAATATGAAGGACCATACACGCATTATGAAATGGGTAAAGGTTTACGAAAAATGGGGGAGAAAGGTTTGATGAAAAAGAAGAGTAAGGAAACTTACTCTGTTCAATTCAAGCTGGATGTATTAAGCTTTATGAAAAGAACAGGTTCTTCAGAGGTTGATACAGCCCTTCATTTTGGGTTAACTAACCCTTCTATGGTAGCTTCGTGGAAGAAAGCTTATTTGGAGGGTGGTGCCGAGGCCCTGGATAGATCGAAAGGACGGCCATCCATGTCAGATAAAGCTAAGAACAACGGAAATAAAAAAATTACAAAAGAAAAAGAATTATCGTACGAACAAAAATTGGAGAGAGATAACGAACTTCTTCGATTGGAGGTAGAATACTTAAAAAAGTTGCGAGCTTTTCAGATGGATCCGGAGGGCTATCTCGAAAAGCACCAGCAGCGTTATCATTCGAACTCAAAGAAACCTTCAAATTAAAAGATGTTTTACAAATAGTTGGCATTCCCGAATCCTCCTACCATTATCATATTAAAAACATGAAGAAAGAAAATCCAGACCAAGAGTTAGAGGATCTTTTTCAATCCATTTTCGAAGAACATAATGGAAATTACGGTTATCGTCGTATTCAATTAGAATTGGAAAACCGTGGTTTTGAAGTGAATCATAAGAAGGTGCAACGCATCATGAATAAACTCGGGATCAAAGGAGATAAATTTAGATTAAAATCACGCAAATACAGTTCTTACAAAGGCACAACTGGTACTGTTGCCGAGAACCGTATCAATCGTCGCTTTCATACAAATGTTTGTCATCAAAAATTAACCACGGATATTACAGAATTCAAGTGTTCAGACAGTGTAAAACTATATCTAAGTCCAATAATGGATATGTTTAATGGTGAAATTCTATCGTACGGGATAAGTATGCGCCCAACCCTAGAATTAGCGCTCAAACCTCTCGAGGAAGCTCTAGAAATTGTAAAAGATTCAAAGTTTAGAACAACTGTCCATTCTGATCAAGGGTGGCATTATCAACATAATAAATGGGTAAAAACGCTCAAGGAAAAAAAGGTGTTCCAAAGTATGTCGCGAAAAGGAAACTGTTTGGATAATTCGCCTATGGAGAACTTTTTTGGCTTGTTGAAACAAGAAATGTATTATGGAGAAGCACTGTGTACATATGAGGAATTAAAAAAGAGAATTGAAGAATATATGATTTACTATAATAACAAGCGTATAAAGCAAAAATTGGCAGGCATGAGTCCGGTACAATACCGTATCCATACCAGCCAATTAGCTGCATAATATAAAACTCTAACTTTCGGGGGTCACCTCATTTGAGTTGCCTCTTTTCCTTGTTTCTTAATTAAATGGATTAACGAAGTTATATTGGATATGAATATCACCTTGAGTGTTACAGGTGATTCTCTCAATAAGTGTATTCAAAACTTGAGGAGTAAGATCTTTAAGTGAAAGAAGTTCCTTAAGCTTATTACCCATTTTAAGCGTATAGTTTTCATTTGTACATTCTTCCAATTTCTGTTGGAGTTGTGTCATTGATAAATCTAACTCTTTCAAGTTTTTATCAGTTAGCTTTGTATTCAATTAAATCTTCCTTAGAAATCACATTGTCGGTGAATAAATTCACGTAATCCAACTTTCTTTTTCGTAAATCTTTTATCTCCTTCTCTATATTTTGAATTTCATTTTGAATTTGCCGCTTTTTAGTATTCAACTTACTTAATAAGTTTTCTAAAAATTGATCATTTTGAAATGATTGAAAAAGTCCTTGAAGGTCATTTTGAATTATGTTTCTAAGTTCTTTTTCTCTAACAACAGTCTTGTTTATGCAAAAGGTATCTCCGTGTTTTATATTTCTTCCACATCGGTAACTTCTTTGAAATAGATTTACCATTATAAGGGTAATTGATAATACTAAGGAATTTTCATGTAGTAGTTAACACTTGTAGTACCGCCTTTGCCCATCCAGGAAATACTGATGCGAGTGGCGGCCATGGTTCATCTTGAAAAAACATATTTTGGAAGTTATGTTTATGCTATAGGTGGAAGTCGTGAGGCAGCACGTTTAGCAGGTATTAATATAGAAAAAATGACCTATATCGTTTATGCTTTCTGCGGATTTATTACTGGTATAGCAGCTTTAATTATGCTTTCACGGACAAACTCTGCTCAACCCGGTGCTGGCGCATCTTATCCATTCGATTGTATGACCGCAGCAGTCCTTGGTGGTATCAGCTTTGTCGGTGGTGAAGGAAAGGTAGGAGGAGCTGTTGCAGGTATATTGATTATTGATATTTTAAATAATGGTCTTCAATTGATGAATGTCGATTCTAATTGGCAGGTGTAATTAAAGGTATTGTACTTATAGCAGCAGTCGGTATTGATTCAATACAAAGAAGAGAAAAGAAAGCAAAAGTAAATGTAGTTGCAGTTAAAGCTTAATATATTTGTAATTTTACTGGATGTTTAACTAGCATGTTAGAGGAGGGAATACGATGGAGGAATTTCAACTTTTTACATCTAGAAAAATTGTAATAAAGTTACAAAAATCTTTGGCCCAACTGGTGAATTAATGTATTTAGTGGAAGGTACAGTTCGAGCTGCACTTATAGATACAGGAACTGGAGTTGGAGATTTAAAAGCTTATATTGATAATCTGACAGATAAGCCATATTTTGTAATGTTAACACATGGTCATGTAGATCATGCTATGGGTGCACCTGCATTTGATTAAGTATTTATGAATTCATTAGATAAGGAAGTCCATGCAAATCACAGTGAATATGAGATTCGAAAGAAATATCTTAACATGACTATGGGTGACAACTTTGCGTTTGTTATAGAAGAGGATTTTATTCCCATAGAATCGAGTGATCGATATAAACCGCTTTTGCTAGGGGACCATTTCAATTTCGGTGGAATTAATCTGGAAATTTGCGTTGGTGCCGGACATACCCTGGGACTAGTTACAATCTTGCTCGTTGAAGAAAGAACATTACTTTTAGGTGATGCTTGTAATCCCTTTACGTTCCTTTTTGATGAGTATTCACTCGGTGTAAGTTCAAACGAGAAGACTTTGATAGAATTAGATAAACTGACCAATGGGCGTTATGACAGAGTTTACTTATCACATGGAGACGGAGATGCTCCGAAGGTAATGTTGGATTCCGTTTTAGCTGTATGTGAAGACATTAAAGCTGGTAGGACAGATGATGTTCCATTTAATTTTATGGGACATACAGTATTTATTGCAAAAAAAATTGATGAGACAATGAAAAGGCTAGATGGCGGACTTGGTAATATTGTCTACAGTAAGGAAAAGGTAAATCAATAGTAAGATAGAAATGTTCCTTATTAGTTAACCTTTTAAGGGACATTTTCTTTTAATGGAATATATTTTATTAGAAGACTAATTATTGTTTCGATATGTAAACCACTAAAGTACGTAAGAGAAGTATTTTAATATGTAATATTTATTTCCCATAATTAATGTAACTGAGTTGATAGAACTTGTATATAGTGATCGACATTGGTGGTACTTTTATCAAATATGCATTAATGAACAGAGTAGGAGATATTGTTAACAAAAGAAAAAGACCGACCCCAACAACAAATTATCCGACTTTAAGCAAGTGATTTTTTCGATTATTGAAGAACATTTATCGTTCAATTAAAAAAATAAAGTCTGTGCCCTAAATATAAAGAAAAAGTCAATTTTCTATTTAGAATTAAATTCCCAAAATGCTTATTAATATATAAACTTTTCAATCGGGTAAGTATGAGTTTAAGCCATAAGCATTCTGTTGATAAATGTATAAATAAGAAAATTATGTAAAAGGATGATATGTAAAAAACAGCCTAATGGACTGACCATCAAGCTGTTTTTATAGAGATTTAAAATAAATTGGAATATTATGTGTTTTTTTGTGAGCGCTATTGAATTATTTGATAATCTTATCTTTTGTAATATTGTATTTTTCTATCTTTCTATAAAGCGTTGCACGAGAAATTTGCAGTTCTTTTGCTGCTTTTGTGAGGTTTCCGTTATAGTAATGAAGGGCCCTTAAGATTTCTTTTCTTTCTACTTCATTGATGGTTAATACTTCTCCTAACTCAACTAACGGTGTTTCAGTATTCTTTTTATAGTTATCTAAAACATCAGTAATATTCTCAAGGGTGATCTGTTCTTCAGTAGCCAAAACAACTAATCTGTAAATGCTATTTTCAAGCTCTCTTACATTTCCACGCCAAGGGTAGGAGCCTAAATATTCTAGTGCTTCCTTTGTAAATGACGTCTTCTTTTGTTCTTGTCTATTGTATATAGTCACAAAATAGTTAACAAGTCGTATAATATCATCTTTTCCTCGTTCGTTTAGTGAAGGAAGCCTTAGATTAACGACGTTCAACCTAAAATACAGGTCCTCACGAAATCTCCCATTGCTCACTGCTTCAAGCAGATCAACATTGGTAGCAGCGATCACACGAACATCGACCCTAATTGGATTTTTCCCCCCTAAGCGATAAATCTCTCGTTCCTGAAGTACCCTTAATAGATATACCTGATGTTCTAACGGTAGTTCTCCAACTTCATCAAGAAAAATCGTTCCTTCATTGGCAAGCTCGAATTTCCCTTTTTGCCCGCCTTTTTTAGCTCCCGAAAAGGCACCTTCTTCATAACCAAATAATTCACTTCCTATTAAATCTTTAGGAATAGCCCCACAATTAACTGTTACAAAGGGTTTTGCAAACCTTTGACTAGTTTGATGGATTGCACGTGCAAACATTTCCTTCCCAGTACCAGTTTCGCCTAATATTAATATATTTGCGTGACTTAAAGAAACCTGTTTTGCTTTTTGGACAGCTTTTTGAAAAGGAGGGCTGTTACCGATTAGTTCAGCAAAAGTAGAGGCTTTGACTGTTTTAAATTTATCAGTCTTGCTTCCTACCGAATAGAATTTTATAATCCATCCAATAAAAATCCCCTTAAGACTGATACGGTTTATTACAATTCGAGTATCTATGCCATTTGGCAATGTATCATAATATTCGATTTCTTCTTCATTTAACTTCATGTATTTTTTTAAATTTGGCAATGCTAATGCAGTAACTGAATGCCCAACCCAATCTTTAGAGGATGGTCCTAAAAATGAAGATATTTTTTCAGAACACCGGATAATTTGTTCATTAATATTAATTGCCAGAATAGAATTGGCACCTTGAGATAACTGGCTAATGTAATAATCTAATAGAATTGAATCTTGTTTTAAATTGTGTTTTTCTATTTTTCTCTCAATTGCAGAAACGCTCGCCTGAACTAATCCAAACGTGTGAGATGTAAATATTTCTTTGGGGCCTGTAACATCTAGTACACCGAGAATTTTATTATTTCTCGTATTGTGTATAGGAATGGCAAAGCAACTAATGTCATGATACATCGTGTTGAAATGCTCCGCACCTGAGACGAAAATAGGCTTATTATGACTTAAAGCTAGTGAAATTGCATTTGTGCCCATAGTTTTTTGATTTATTATCGATCCGGGAATATTGTCTATATTTTCCATTTGCTCTATTATAGTCGAGTCACCTGAAATTGCTAACAACATAGCTTCTGAATTAAAAAGTTCAATAATGGAAGAGGAGGATTCTAAATAAATCTTAAGTTGTTCAATTGTCTCCTCTGCAATGTTAACAAATAAGTTGTTACTATTTAAATAACTTTCGAATTTTTTAGAATCAACAGGTATCTTAGAAAGAAATGGGTCTATATTTTGTTGTTTACTATCCAGCCATGATTGCGTTATATAGGGAGAAAGCTTTTCGTCGATTATACCATCGGTCATAAAATTTTCCCAAGACTCACGTATTTTTTTTTGATTCCCCTTAAAATTAAATCCGTACATTATCTTTTATCCTCCTAAAATGTAAACGCTTTAAAAAAATCATGTAGATGCTGGCGAATGTTTAAATAATTAGAAATTCTAATTAATACATAATTATATATAAAACTCGGAATATTTCAACAAAATTGGTTAAAAATAATACAGTAGTTAAACAATTGTATTATTTTGATTCACTAATTAATTATCTTCCTCCCACATCCTCTCTGGTTTAATTTAATTTTTTATTTCTGAAGATCTATGCTTCTAAATTCCAGGACTAAAGTTTTTAAACAATTTTGAGACACTTTTCAAACAAGTGTATCGTTTTTAGTCACTTTATTCTATCCTTAATTCCCTTTTAGATGTTAAGTTTTCACCTTGATTGTTTTTTAGTGTCCTTTTCAAGAGGGAAAATTAAGTTTTTTTCCTTGTTAATCGTATTGGCACGTTAATTGCATTATAAAAAGGTAAGTAATGCAAATTACAATTTTTTTTGCAAAGGAGATTAATAATGAGTCGTTTAAATGAAAAGTTGGATTTTGACGCTATTGTAATAGGTGGAGGATTTAGTGGCATTTATGCAGTACACCGATTAAAAAATGAACTTAATCTAGAAGTTTGTGCTTTTGAAAAAGGAGGACATGTTGGAGGAACCTGGTATTGGAATCGTTATCCAGGTGCTCTATCAGATACTGAAAGTTTTGTATATCGGTTTTCTTTCGATAAAGAATTATTACAAGATTATTCTTGGACACATAATTATTTAAAACAGGAAGAAGTTCTTGAATATTTAACACATGTTACTGAACGTTTTAATATTAAAGATCAATTTAGACTTAATACAAAAGTCATAAAAGTAAGATTCAATGAAGAAGAGTATTGTTGGGAAGTAACAACCAACAAAATGGAAACGTTTACTGCTAGATTTCTTATTACTGGATTGGGGCTTTTGGCTTCTGTTCATCTACCAGATATCCCTGGGCTTGATAATTTTAAAGGACAATATTATCATACTGCGAGATGGCCCCAAGATGCGGAGTATAAAGGTAAACGGGTCGGGGTTATTGGTACGGGCTCTACAGGAATTCAGCTAATAACCAAAATTGCTCCTGAAGTTGACCATTTAACGGTATTTCAGCGTACTGCACAGTACACTGTTCCGCTGGGCTATCGAAAACAAACAAAGGAAGAAATTGCAGAAATCAAAGAAAATTACGACGAGATCTGGGAAACGGTAAGAAATTCTGTTACAGCCTTTGGTTATCCTGATACAGAGACTAGTGCATTGGATGTTTCTGAAGAGGAACGCGAAAGAATGTTTGAGGAAGCATGGAGTAAAGGAAATGGATTCCGTTTTCTGAGTCATGTATTTAATGATCTTTCTATCAACCCAGAATCAAATGAAGCTGCAGCAAACTTTATTAAGAAAAAAATCCATGAGATTGTCAAAGATCCTGAAACTGCTCAAAAATTAACACCTACAGAACCTTTTGCAAGACGCCCATGTGCTGATAAGGGTTATTACGCTACATTTAATCGTGAAAACGTCACACTTGTAGATATTAAGGAAAATCCTATAGTAGAAGTTACGGAGAAAGGTATTCGTACTGCAGAAGGTGAACATGAATTAGATGTTATTATTTTCGCCACAGGTTTCGATGCGATGGATGGTAATTATAAGAAGTTCGATATGATTGGACGTAATGGCATAAATCTAAAAGATAAGTGGAAAGACGGATCAAGATCTTATTTAGGAATTATGGAATCTGATTTTCCAAATATGTTTATGTCACGAGCTCCACTTAGCTCGTTCACTAATAACCCTCCAGCAATTGAATCGGAACTAGGATGGGCAATAGATCTCATAAAACATTTAAAGGACAATAATTTAAAAACGGCGGAACCAACGAAAGAGACAGTAGATGATTGGTATAATCTATGTTTAGAAACGTCAAAAGGAACATTGTTTCATAAGGCACAGTCTTGGATTTATGGTGCAAACATTCCAGGAAAACCATTTTCTTTAAGATTCTATATGGGAGGAATGGGAAATTACAATAAAGAATTAGAGAAGAGAGGATTTAAGGAACTAGTATTTGACAAGGTGCCAGAGAAAATTACTAGTTTGTAGAAGTGATTGTGTTTTAATAGTAAAACATTTAAGCTTCAGCATATCAATTAATCTAATAACTCTAGCAAACTAACATAGCTAGAGAAGCCGTTTTAATCCTGCCAATGCAATTGCGGCGTTAGCAAATATGCTTGCAAGAAAAGGAGATAAAATTAAAAAAGGGGAAATTATATTATATGGTGCCTTAACTAGTGCTGTATTAATAAGAGTCGGAGATTTTGTTTCTGGTAAATATAATGGTTTAGGGGAAGTTACTTTCTCCGTCGGAGAATAATAATATTAAGCTAACACTAAAAGTACTAGCAAAACCTAAATGAACGCCGACCACCTGCTAACCATCTTGCTAACACATTGGCTAACATACTTATTTTCTGAACTGAATTTATTTAACTGATTTGAATTTAGCCTTCGACAAAACCCTAAAATTAACATTTATTTAACTAATTTAATTCAATTGAACTAGATTGATTTTGCCAAATAAGATTGACAGGATGGGGGTCACAGGTTCGAGCTCTGTACAGGTCATCATTTCCAAAAGCGTCAAACTCTTGTGAAACAAGGGTTTGACGCTTTTTCAATTCGTTCATTTCTTCAACCCAACCACCGAGTTAGGTGAAATTGCACATATATTGCACAAACGTTGCAAATTAATTTTGCAGGATTGTCTCCTCAAATCGGTTTGCACTTTTCCGCTGCATTTTGCGATTGACATAATAGAATGCTCTGGATTTTATTGTAAGGGCTAATAAATTATTTGATAACTTTATCTTTTGTAATATTGTATTTTTCCATTTTTCTATAAAGCGTTGCACGAGAAATTTGCAGTTCTTTTGCTGCTTTTGTGAGGTTTCCGTTATAGTAATGAAGGGTGCTTAAGATTTCTTTTCTTTCTACTTCGTTGATGGTTAATACTTCTCATGACTCAACTATCAGTGCCTCAGTATTCTTTTTATAATTATCTAAAACATCATTGATATTTTCTAGTGTGATTTGTTCTTCAGTCGCCAAAACAACTAATCTGTGGATGCTGTTTACAAGCTCCCTTACATTTCCACGCCAAGGGTAGGATCCTAAATATTCTATTGTTTCTTTGGTAAATGATACCTTCTAAAAAAATCATGTAAGATGCTGGTCGAGTCTTCAAAAAATTATAAATTCCAATTAATACATAATTATATATAAAATTTCAACGGATAGGTTCAAAATAATACAATATTTAAACAATTGTATTATTTTGATTCACCAATTAATTATCTGCTCTCGCTTCCCCCAGATTTAATGCTATTTTGTGCTTACAAGGAAAACCCATTTAATATCCGGAAGATCTATGCCTCTAAATTCCTGGACTAAAGTTTTTAAACAATTTTGAAACACTTTTCAAACAATTGTATCGTTTTTAGTCACTTTATTCCTAATCATTAATTCCCTTTTAGATATTAAGTTTTCACTTTGATTGTTTTTTTTATACATTTTTATGAGAGTATATTAAGTTCTTTTTAATATTAATCGCATTGGCACGTTAATTGCATTATAAAAAGGCAAGTAATGAAAATTACAATTTTTTTTGCAAAGGAGAGGTAAGATGGGGAAAATAACAATTAAAGCACTTCAATGCGGAACTTTTGGTTTAGATCGTGATGCATTATTAGCAGGCGCACAACTTAATGTATACAACAAGAATAAACAGCGTGAATGGTATAACTGCCCTTCCTTCACTTATGTTATTGACCATCCGGATGGCAAAATGCTCTTTGATGCGTCGATTTGGAGAGGGTGGCAAAAGGAATGGCCACAAGAATGGATTGACACCACAGACTACACAAATGCTTCTGACGAGGAATATTTTGAAGCTCGGCTTAAGCAATTAAAATTAGAACCCTCTGATTTTAAATATGTGTTTCTTAGCCATTTACATTCTGATCATGCTGGTAATGCACGCCTTTTTGCAGGAACTGATGCAAAAATTCTCGTTCATGAAAAAGAATTAACAGGTGTTGCGCAATTGGAGGCTGATGGAAAGAATGCCCATAACTTCTTTTTATCTTCGGACTATAGTGTAAGCGGACTCAAGTATACAACTCTTTATGGAGACCAGGAAATTATGAAAGGAATTCGTGCGATCAGTCTTCCGGGTCATACTTGGGGAACAATGGGATTAATGATTGAACTCGAGCATTGTGGAACCATTATTCTTTCCGGTGATTCCTTATATTTAGCAGACAGCTATCATACCGGAAACGGTGCAATGATTGACAATAACCGTGACGAATGGCGTCAATCATTAAACAAAATAAAGCTTTTACAAAAAGCATATGATGCGATGATTATCCCTGGACATGATCATAATGTCATTCATCATAAATGTTCATGCCATCCATTAAGAGAGGAATCGAAACTAAGATTGTGGCCTGATTCATTATATGATTAATTGAAACCGCATTAAATTAAAGATAACTTATCAATTTTATAGCCCAATAGGGTTTATTTAATAAAAATTAATGAAAACTTATGAAGAGTAAAAAATGGAATTTTCAATGTTTTATTTACCAACTATTGCAGGACAAGAAGTAATCGTACAAAAAGCAGACTCCAATATTTTGATTCAACGTTAGTAGTTTACGATATTTAACAATTCATATAAGGTAATTAAACAAAGAATTAGCAATTGGATTAAAAATGGATACCATTGTTACTTCTATGGTATTCATATTTTAAAGTCATGCAAAGGGGTTATTATCATGTATATCAATGGAACGTGGATTGAAACACAAAAAAAAATTACAATAAAAAATCCTGCAACCCTTGAAACATATCAAGAAGTATATGCAGGAGATGGTTCTCATGTACAAAAAGCAATTGAGGCCGCAGAAAAAGCTTTTTCTACGTGGTCGGTGCTCCCTGCGATTGAAAGAGCACAGTATTTGGAGAAAGTAGCTGCGAAGTTGCTTGAAAAAAAAGAAGTACTGGCGAAAACTATCACCTCCGAAATGGGTAAAGCCATTACGAATGCGCGTTATGAAGTAGATAGTACTTCTTCTTTTTTTAAATGGTTTGCAGAAGAGGCACGAAGAACATATGGTGAAACGATTCCTTCGACAAAACCGAATAAGCGCTTAATGGAAATTAAGCAGCCGGTTGGAATTGTCGCAGCTATCACTCCTTGGAATTTCCCTTTATCAATGGGAGCTAGAAAACTGGCTCCGGCACTTGCAGCCGGTTGTACAGTTATTCTTCGGCCTTCAAATGCATCACCGTCAAGTGCAATTGAACTATTTAAAATCTTTGAAGAATGCGAATTTCCACCTGGGATTGTTAACTTAGTGATTGGTTCTGCAAAAGAAGTGACTGATCCCTTACTTGTAAGTCCAAAAGTACGCAAAGTTTCATTTACTGGTTCAACAGAAGTCGGAAAAGAGTTAGTGAGAAAATCAGCGGATACTCTAAAACGTGTATCAATGGAGCTTGGTGGGCACGCGCCTTATATCGTATTTGAAGATGCTGATCTTGACTTAGCTGTTGAAGGTGCAATTACGATTAAATTCGGCTGTGCGGGCCAACAATGTACCTCAGCCAATCGTATATATGTACACAACAATATTCATGATGAATTCATAGCCAAATATGCAAAAAGAATCCAGCAGCTTAAAGTTGGAAATGGAATCGATGATTCTTGTGAAGTAGGTCCTCTCATTAATGAAGCGGCTATCCAAAAAGTACAAGAACATGTAGAGGACGCTGTAAACTTGGGAGCTACCTTAGTAGCTGGTGGAAAACAATTAAAAGAAGGACCCTACACGAACGGATACTTCTACCAACCTACATTATTAACGGATGTAGACGAGCGGATGAAAATATCTTACGAAGAGACATTTGGGCCTGTTGCTCCTGTATTCCGATTTGAGTCTGATGAAGAAGTGATAGAAAAAGCAAATCATGCACAATATGGATTGGCTGCTTATTTTTTTACAAATGACCTTTCACGAGCTTATAAAGTCATGGAAAAGCTGGAATTTGGAATTGTGGGAATAAATGACCCATATCCATTCGCAGTCGAAGGTTCATTTGGCGGGTTTAAAGAAAGCGGTCTTGGAAGAGAAGGCGGACATGGCATTGATGAGTATATGGAATCTAAATTTGTCTCCATCGCTCTTCGTTAAATTAGACAAAAGGAGGTACTACTATGGGACTAATTAATCAGAAATTCAATTCCATTTTACCTACTGAAATTGTTTTTGGAAAAGGAATTGTTGCAAGTGATCTGGCTAACAAATTACTAGATTTAAATGTACAGAAAGTCCTGATTGTTAGTGATTCTGGATTGAAAAATTTAGGGATAATTGATGGTATCGCTGATTCATTAAGGGTAGGTGGCGTTGAACCTTTTATTTTTGCTGAAGTCGAACCAAATCCAACAATGGAAGCAGTTCATCAAGGAAGAAAAGTATATTTTCAACATAATTGCACTGGAATTGTAGCAATAGGCGGGGGAAGCAGCCTTGATGCAGCTAAAGCCATTGCGGTTGCCAGTGTCAATGAAGGAGATGTGAATCAGTATGGAAGAGGAAAAAAGACTATAAAAGGTCCGCTGCCTCCAACGATCATGATTCCAACGACGGCTGGTACAGGGAGTGAAGTTACAAACGTTGCTGTAATCACTGACACGAGACAAAAAAGGAAATTCGTTTTAGCCAGCACATATCTTATTCCAACTTGTGCCTTTGTTGATCCAGTGATGACGTACTCTTTACCGCCTAAACTCATTGCTGCCACTGGAATGGATGCGCTTGTACATTCGATTGAATCATATGTCAATAATAGAGCACAGCCAATTAGTGATGCACTTGCACTTGAGGCAATCAAGATGCTTAGGAAATATTTGCCGAAGTCTTATGCTGATCCGACCAATGAGGAGGCAAAGGCACAAGTCCTCTTAGCCAGTACGATTGCTGGTTTATCTTTCTCAATGTCCGGAACGGCCCTTGTACATTCACTATCACATCCAATGACTGCATGGTTTGAAGTACCACATGGTTTGGCTAATGCTATTATTCTTCCGTATGTGATGGAGTTCAATTTAATTGCCAATTACGAGAAATATGCAGAGGTAGCTTACCTTTTTGAAGAGGAAACAAGGAATTTAAGTGTATATAAAGCTGCAGAAAAATTAGTTGATCACTTGAAGAATTTTGCTAGAAAACTGGATATACCTGAAAACTTCAATTATTTATCAGAAGTAATAGATGAAGAGGTCATCGAAGGTCTAACGCGTGATGCAATGGATGACCGTGGAACATTCCCAAATAATCCACGCAAACCATCTAAAGAAGAAGTAAGAGCTTTATATCAACAATTACTCCCGCAGTATAAAGCAACTATGGCTATTAACTATTAAAGATCTCTGGCTTTAATTGAAATTTGCTGAAAAGGAGAATTCCAATGATTCATAAGAATGCGATGGACTTAACTAATAGCATTAAAAAATATCGTCAGGATATGGATCAATTGATGAAAATTAAGGATATTTCCCATCCAGATGTAATAAAGTTGCTGTCAACAATTAGAAAAGAGAATTATGTTGTTAAAAAAGTATAAAAAGATATAAGTGTTAAACCTAAATAATTTACATGCATTGATTAAATTTAATAGAGAAAGAAGGTATAGCAGTGAGTAAGATTAAATCTGCCTCAGAAGCAATTTCTATTGTGAAAGATAAAGACCGCATCATGGTAGGAGGGTTCGGGCTTATTGGGTGTCCGCTTACATTGGTTGAGGCATTGGCTAAGCATTCTGTTAAGGATTTAACCATCATTAGTAACAATCTTGGAGAACCAAATGGGAAAGGACTAGGAAAAATTCTCCATCAATATAAGATAAAAAAAGCGATTGGATCTTTTTTTACCAGTAATCCCGATGTAATTAAATTCGTAGAAAAAAATCAACTGGACGTTGAATTAGTACCTCAAGGAACGTTGGCAGAAGCGATCCGGGCAGCAGGGGCAGGAATTGGCGGGTTTTATACTAAAACATCTGCAAATACAATTTTGGCTGAAAATAAGGAATACAGATGGATTGATGACGTGAAGTATGTTTTCGAAAAGCCAATTCATGCCAATGTATCTTTAATTAAGGCTTGGAAGGCTGACAAAAATGGTAACTTAGTATATTACAAAACTGCAAGAAATTTTAATCCTGTAATGGCAATGGCTGCGGATATCTGCATAGCAGAGGTAGATGAAATTGTTGAACCAGGTGAACTAGATCCCGAAGAGATTGTAACTCCTCATATTTTTGTCGACATGATTGTTAAAAGTGAGGTAAATCTATAATGACTCAAACCAAACAAGTAAAAAGTGAAACCAAGCAGGTTAAAGAACGAATTGCCAGAAAAGCAGCAGAATTTTTAAAGAGAAATCAAGTAGTTAATTTAGGTATTGGTATTCCAACAATCATTGCAGATATCGTTCCTCAAGGCATTATTTTTATGCATACAGAAAATGGAATGCTTGGTGTTGGTCCAACCCCAAATCCAGGAGAAGAGGATAAACAAATTATAAATGCGGGGAAGAAGCACATTACAGAAACCATTGGCTGTTCTTATTTTGATAGCGCCCAGTCTTTTGCCATGATTCGGGGAGGACATATTGATACAGCGGTACTTGGAGCACTTCAAATTAGTGAAAAAGGGGATATTGCCAACTGGGCAGCGCCTGGAAAAGCAGTGCTTGGTGTAGGTGGTGCAATGGATTTAGTTGTTGGTGCAAAAAAAGTTATCGTTACAACAACCCATTTGACTAGGGAAGGAAATCCAAAAATCCTGTCAAAGTGTGATTATCCTTTAACTGCCGAGCAAGAAGTGGATATTCTCATTACTGAGTTTGCCGTCTTTTGTTTTGATGAGGCTGGTATGGTACTGTGTGAGATTTCATCGGATATAACATTGGAAGAGTTAAAAGAAATTACTCCGGCAAATTATCGGGTTTCCGACCATTTGAAAATTTGGTGACCAATTTTAAATATCTTTAATGAGCAGAGGGGAAAAGGAAGATGAAAGCACTTGTAAAGGCTGAGAAAAAAGAAAAAGCATTAGAAATACGTGAGGAAAAAAACCCGAAAATTAATGAGGACGAAGTGTTGGTAAAAGTGGTTAATGTAGCTGTTTGTGGAACCGATTTACATGTCTATGAATACACTCCTGGCTACGAATTCATTAAAACGCCTTTAATTATTGGGCATGAATTCAGCGGTTTTGTTGAAGAAGTTGGTTCAAAGGTTAAAGGATTTAAGCCTGGCGATCGAGTAATGGGGGAGTCCAACCGCTACTGCAGGAAATGTGAAAATTGCAAGAAGGGGCTAACTGATATCTGCTTGGATTCTCAAATGACAGGCCTCCATTTGAATGGAGCAATGGCTGAATTTATAGCAGTACCAGAATACAGCCTCCATTACCTTCCAGAAGGTTTATCCTTTGAAGAGGGAGCTATTGCTCAACCGGTTTCCGTTAGTCTTAATGCTGTTTTCGATCATAGTAACATTACCCCTGGAGATAAAGTAATAGTTTACGGACCTGGGATCCAAGGGTTGATTGCTGCTCAAGCTGCCTACATTAAAGGAGCTACAAAAGTTGGAGTTGTTGGAACAAATTTAGATGAAGAGACCAGACTTCCTATTGCAAGAGAAATGGGATTCTCTACGTTTAATACAAGTATGGGTTCGGTGGCTAAACAGATTGAAAAGGAATGGGGTGTTTGTGAAGTGGATGTCGTTCTTGATGCTTCAGGTGCAATCCCGGCAGTTGAAGAAGGATTAACTCTATTAAAACGAGGAGGGCATTTTACAGCCTTCGGAATCTATTCTAGACCGTTGCCATTAGATTTAACCAAGCTGGTCCGCGCGGAGATTACATTCCATACAAGTTACACTTCCGCATGGAAACATTATGCACAAGCACTTCAACTTCTGGCAAGTGGAAGAATAGATGTAAAACCTTTAATAAGTAACTATACTTTTGAAAATAGTTTACAGGCATTTGAGGATGGGGTTTCAAAAATAGCTATTAAGCCGGTTATACACTTTGAATAACGATCTAATGGGAGGGGAAAATGAACTGCATGGATATTTATACACGATCAACCGGAAAAAATCCTCCTATCTTAAACAACCAAAAGCAATTTAGTTTAACAATTTAATACGATTGTAGGTGAAATAATGATTGTGATAGACAGCTATAAAGAAATGATCATTAAAGGCCAAGTCGTTAAAGGACGCCAGGTTGACAGGAAAATAGGATTTCCTACTGCAAACCTAGGAGTAAGTTCAAATGTAGAATCTTTTCTTCAAAGAGGTGTTTATGGGGTAAATGTCTATCACGGGAATTTTTCATATAATGGGGTAATGAACATTGGTGTGAGGCCAACTTTTAAAGATAAAAGGCCATCTGTCTCCTGTGAAGTCAAAAAACAACTGAATAAATTTTGGCAGAAGGAGATTGAGATCAATGAAAAGGCAGTCTAATAGAGCTTTTCAAAGAAATGTAGGTGATTTAGGTGAATAGCCAAGAAGTTGTAATTGTAGATGCTGTAAGAACACCGATTGGACGTTACAAGGGAGCACTACAGTCGATACGTCCAGATGATTTAGGAGCTATTGTTATTCAAGCATTGTTAAAGCGTAATCCTAGAGTGCCAATAAAAAAGATCGAGGAAGTCGTATTTGGAAACGCCAATGGTGCAGGTGAGGAAAATAGAAATGTAGCAAGAATGTCGGCATTATTAGCTGGATTACCTATAGAAGTAGGAGGCACAACCTTAAACCGTTTATGTGGATCTGGAATGGATGCCGTTCATTATGCAGCACGTTCTATTTTGGCAGGGGATGGGGAAATTTTTATTGCCGGTGGAACAGAGAGTATGACCAGGGCACCATTCGTCATGGGTAAACCGGAAATAGAATATCCAAGGGGAAATATGGAGTTACAGGACACAACTATTGGCTGGCGCTTCGTGAATCCTAAATTCCAGGAAATGTACGGCACAGATTCGATGCCGCAAACAGCTGAGAATGTTGCACAACGATTCGGAATCTCAAGAGAAGAACAAGATCAATTTGCTTATGATAGTCAATTAAAAACGAAACAGGCTATTGAATCAGGACGGTTCACCTGTGAACTTATTCCTGTCACATACAAAGAAAAAAAAGGAAATGAAATAGTTGTAGATACGGATGAACATCCAAGGACCGATACAAGTTTAGATCAACTAGCTAAACTGCGTCCCTTATTAAAAGGAGGCACCGTAACAGCTGGGAATGCTTCAGGGGTGAATGATGGTGCGTCGGCATTATTGTTAATGAGCTCTGAAAAAGCTAAACAATTAGGGATTACTCCACTTGTTCGTTACCGTGCATCGGGCACAGCAGGACTTGAGCCTTCCATCATGGGGTTGGGACCTATCTATGCTTCAAAAAAAGCCTTGAATCGTGCAGGCTTAACAAGCGCTGACATTGATCTAGCGGAAATTAATGAAGCATTTGCTTCTCAAGCGATTGAATCAATCAGGCAGTTGGAGCTAGACCCTAGTAAGGTAAATGTTAACGGGGGTGCCATTGCCTTAGGGCATCCTCTTGGTGCAAGTGGAGCAAGAATTTTAACTACTCTTATACATGAAATGAAAAAAAGAAATGCAAGGTACGGATTAGCCTCTATGTGTATCGGTGTTGGACAGGGCATTGCGACAGTTGTAGAAAATATAGATAAAGAATGGTGGGAGAAACTAGTATGAAGCTTCTGGGTATATCGGGGACAATTGCAGGATCAAAAACAGCAGTAGTGGTAAGTAAAGTACTTGAGGAAGTACAAAGTAGATATCCAGAAGTGGAAGTAGAGTTGCGTGACCTAAAGCAATTTGATGTCCAATTTTGTGATGGTCGTGACCCAATATTGCAAGGAGGAGTTATATGAATTTGCTATCTGGAAAAAATGTGGTGGTTACCGGTGGGAGCGAGGGGATTGGTAAAGAAATTGCTTTGAAACTAGCAGAAAGTGGTGCTAATGTCCTGATCACTTATCGAACTCAACATAGTAAAGCTGAAAAAGTAAAAAAACTCGTTGAAAAAATGGGGAGACAATGCTTTGTATATCAAATGGACGTTCAAAATGAAAGCGATATCCACGAACTTTCTTCTTACACAAAGGCTGTATTTGGCAAAGTGGATGTGTTAATTAATAACGCGGGGGTTTATACGTATAATACTGCTCTTGAAACAAGCAGTGAACAATGGGATTTGAATGTCAATGTTAATCTCAAAGGAACATTTTTAGTTAGTCGGATTTTTGCAAAAGACTTCTTTGTTCCTCAGAACAAAGGCCGTATAGTCAACATGTCTTCATTTGTAGGCATTACTCCTGTTCCGTTTCTGGTTGCCTATAATGTTGCCAAAGCAGGGATTATTCATTTGACGAAGCAATTAGCAATGGAATGGGGAAAATATAATATCGAAGTGGTCTCTGTTTCACCGGGTTATGTTGAAACTGAAGCAATGCTTGCGGCAATCGAACGAGGAGATGCGGACGGTCCTTCCATTCTTCGAAATAGTCCTGCCGGTCGGTTGGCAAAACCTGGTGAAGTGGCTAACTTATTTACCTACTTAGCTTCTGATAAGGCTAGCTATATATCTGGAAGTAATATTTCGATCGATGGTGCCTATTCAACAGGTATTCGTTTTACAAAATTAGTAGAAAACGAAATTGTTGTAGAATAAGGAGACATAAAAAACTGAAGAAATTATGTGATTAATATTCAGAATTTTTTGAAATAAAAAGGGGGATAAAAAGTGAATAAATTTGGCTTTGAAAAAGAGATGAGTAGAAGGAGCTTTATAGGTTCATCATTAAAAACAACATTAGCACTAGGCGTATTGGCTGGTTCAGGTGGTTTACTAGCTGCTTGTAGTAATATAGCTTCTACCACTTCCAAAAATAATAGTAGTGGGGGAAAGGGAAAGAATGGATTAATCCATGGAACGATTTCAAATCAGACATTTAATCTAGAAAACACTTACTTTTCAGTGTTTGATAATTCGGTGAAGGAAGCAGCTGCTGCACTAGGGATTTCACATATGTTTCAGCAGCACAATGGAGATAGTGCACTTCAACTTTCTCAAGTTGATCAATTATCAACAAACCAAGGAAAAGGGATTATCACGTATGCACCGACTGCTGGTGTTGTTCCAACATTTGCTCAAGCATGTCAGAATAAACAATTATACATGGTTAATATCTGGAATACACCTGCTTGGTTTACACCATTAAACGTTGGTGATTACTATGTTCAATATAGTGAATATGATGGAAGACGAATGGGCTATGATATTGCCGTTGCGCTATTTAAGAAAATTGGAGGTAAAGGAACGGTTCTTCACATCCCAGGATTTCCAGGAACAAGTTCAGATGACGGGCGAACCTTTGGAATTAAAAAAGCTTTAAAAGAATACCCAGATATAAAAATTATTACTGGTCAACCAGGAAACTGGAACCGAATTGATTCCAAAAAGGCAATGGAAGATTTACTTGTTAGCGCAAATAGCTTTGATGGGGTTATTGGGCAAAATGATGATCAAACACAAGGAATTCTACAAGCTTTAAAAGAGAGAAAGGTTAATGTGCCAGTGGTTAGTATGGACGGAACTCCAGAAGGGTTGAAATCAGTTATCAACGGAGATGTTCTTTGTACAAGTGCGATGGTTACAACACATGAAGGCGGGAATGCGTTAGTTCAAATATTTGATGCAATGAATGGCTGGAAGCCAAGTGTACCTGAAAGGATGATGTTCCATGATCCGGTTTTTGTTACTAAAGATAACGCACAACAGGTTTACGATAAAATGTATGGCGGCAAGACAACCGGGTTTGATTGGGTAAAAATGTCTCGGACATTAACTCCTAATAACTGGGACCCTCAGCTAGGTATGTCACCAATTGATGTTTGGGAATATTGGAATGGTAAAAAAGTAAATTCAGGTATGGGTTTACCTTCTGAATATAAAACGGCTAAATCAAAAGGCGAATGGAAAAGAGTCACTGAACTTTATCAAAAACAATATAAGAAAAAATTTATATAGAAACTTGTGAAAATTTAAAAGGAGGATTTCAAATGGCAAATATTGGAGTACCAGGGCTTATAATAATTCTTGTTTTAGCACTATTGGTTTTTGGTCCTAATAAATTACCGCAGTTAGGAAGAGCAGTAGGTACAACATTATCGGAATTTAGAAGATCAACTCAAGATGTAATTAACGAAGTGACTGAGCCGCTTAAAGATGAAAAGGATGTTGCTCAAGAGAAAGATGGTAAGAATACTTTGGTAAATATGGTAAAGAAAAACTAAAAGATTTGCAGCAGGTTTATGCTCTCGGTGTTTAAGTTATTGGAGGGATTACTGATGAGAAGAGTTCTTCTAAGTGCTAAAGAAATTGACAAAAGTTATGGGACAACTAAAGTTTTAGAAAATGTTAGTTTTGAATTATATGAGAATGAAATATTAGGCCTTGTTGGGGAAAACGGGGCCGGAAAGTCTACTTTGTTAAAAATTCTTTCCGGTGTCATTTCACCAGATTCCGGCCAAATTCAGTGTGAGGGTGAAACGGTTAAGTTCTCAAACACACTAGATGCTACAAATCATGGAGTAGGCATGGTGTTTCAGGAACAGAATTTAATTCCAACAATCCCTGTTTTTGAAAATATGTTTTTAGGCCGGCAGCCTACTCGTGTTCTCGATAATAAAAAAATAATGATTAACAAATGTAAAGAAGTGTTTGAAATGCTAGGAATTGATGTAGACCCAACAGTGTTGACTGGAAATTTACCAATAGGTATTAGACAATTCCTGGAAATAGGTAAAGCTTTTATGCAAACCAAAGTAATTAACGGCAGGCGAGTTATTTTATTGGATGAACCTTCAGAGGCCCTTTCTAAAAATCAACTAGAGTTATTTATGAACATAATAAAAAATAACAAAAGCCATACATCTTTTATTTTCGTTTCCCATCGATTAAATGAAACAATTGAGTTATGCGATCGATTGATCGCGATGAAAGATGGCAAGGTTGTTACTTCAATGTCGGTCACTCAAGAGACAACGGAAGATGATCTTCACCAATTAATGGTAGGGCGTAAAAGAGATTCCGAATTTTATCAAGAAAATTTGCAGAGGACTCCAAATGAGGAAGTAGTTTTAAGTTTAAAGAATGTAACTTTAAAGGGTGTATTTGAAAATATCTCCTTGGATTTAAAAGAAGGAGAAATAATTGGCTTAGCGGGAATGCTTGGTTCAGGCCGTTCGGAATTGAGTCGAGTTATGGCGGGAGTAATTAAACCGGAAAGCGGTAAGGTTTTTTTTCTTCAAAGAGACACTTCAAAAGACACCCTTCCTCAAATGATTAAAAAAGGAATGTGCTTTGTTCCACCTGAAAGAAAAGAGGAGGGTGTAATTTTACCTCATTCTGTAAACTGGAATTTCTCGCTTGTTACACCATTCGTCTATAAATCTAGTCGGATTTTAAACTTAGCTGGTGAACGAGAACGAACAGGTGAATATATTAAGAAAATTGGAGTTAAGACAAAAAGTATTGAAACATTAACAGAAAATTTGAGTGGTGGAAATCAACAAAAAATTGTAATAGGCAAATGGTTAATCCGAAATGATATTCGAGTGGTTGTAGTTGAAGAGCCAACAAGGGGAATTGATGTTGGGGCTAAACAGGAAATATACAAATTATTTCGTGAGCTAACAAATAATGGTGTTTCCATTGTTGTTAGCACTGAAAATTTGTTGGAGTTAATTGGTCTCTGCAATCGAATCTTTGCAATGAAGGATGGAGAAATTAAAGCAGTTGTCAAAGCCCCGCCTGATAACAAACCGCATGAAGTTGATATTGTAAAACATATGGTATAGGAGGAAAAAAGATGAATACAGTTAAACAGGTATTGCCATTACCCTGGAGGACAGATCGAACAAATTTAAAAGGGGTTTTTCTTCCAATAATAACATTAGCTATTTTAATGATGGTGTTTACTTTCTTGAATGAAAACTTTTTATCCTCTAACAATCTATCGAACCTACTAAGAGAGATGTCAATATTATTAGTTGTTGCCTTAGCTGGTACAATTGTTATTTTAATTGGATCAATTGACCTATCTGTTGGAGCTATTGTGACATTGAGTGGAACCATTTCGGCCTTTACAATACCATCATTGGGAGTTGGCGCTGTTGGAGTAGCCATGCTTGTTGGCTTGGTTGCCGGTTTAATAAATGGAGTAGTTTTTACAGCATTCAGAATCCCTTCCTTTCTTGTCACGCTGGGAATGTTATCTGCTTTTACGGGTTTATCGAATTTTATATCAAATGGGAGACCAATTCTGTTTTCTAATGCCCAATTTAGTAGTTTATCTCAAGGAATGTTAATTCCAGGGATTCCAAACCTATTTTTATTTTCGATTATCTGTTTTATCGTGATGGTATTTATTACTTCAAGAACTGTATTTGGACGTAATGTTTTTGCTGTTGGCGGCGGAGAAAAGGTCGCTGAACTATCTGGAATAAAAGTAAAACGATTAAAAGTGCTTGTATTCATGATTTCAGGGGTGCTTTGTGGCCTGGCAGGCGCATTACTGACTGCTAGAATTGGTGCAGGAACACCAAGAGCGGGGGATCCTTATCTACTTGACTCTATCGCAGCAGCCGTGATTGGAGGAACCGCACTTTCAGGAGGGATTGGTGGACCTCATAAAACAATTATTGGTGTATTGGTTATCACCGTGTTATCTAATGGGATGAATATAACAGGGATACACCCATATATTCAGGATATGATAAAAGGAATTGTTGTAATCGCAGCTGTAGCAGCTACGATTGATCGTTCGAAATTTTCACTTACGAAGTGAAGTATTATGCTAACTTAGTAAAATCGTGATTGGGGAATCAATACTGGTACTATTCTAAGTGAAAAAATATCATTAAGAGACGTTACAAATGAGTCATATTTTACGGTTATTTTCACTGAATGATAAAATAGCTCTGGAAACCAATGATGAAGAATGGCGTAAAATGATGGCAGTTAACTTAGATGGTGCGTTTTTTATGTCTCGGGAATTTGGAAAGATTATGAGTGAGCAAAAGAATGGGACAACCATAAGCGTTGCTTCCATTGCTGGTTTAAAGGTAGTTCGTCCGGAACATCATATCGGATATGATGTTCCAAAAGCGGGAATTGTTCAGTTAACAAGAGTATTAGCTTCGAAACTTGCTGAGAAAAACATCCGAGTAAATGCGGTTTCTCCAGGTTATACCATACATCTATTTTAGAAGGTGTAGGCGCATCAAATCCTGAAATAATAGAAACTTGGAAGTCTCAATCTCCACAACAGCGATTACTTGATCCTGATGAAATTGCGAATGTAATTGGATTTCTTGCATCGAATGCAGCAAGTGCAATTACTGGTCAACTTTATCTGTAGTTGGAGGATATAGTATTTGATAGATTAGAGAGATTTTAAAAATTATTATATGGATGCTAGCAATAAGTAATTTTATTTGAGAGGAAGGAAAGTATGGCACGTTTAAGTGGAAAAGTGGCGATTATAACAGGTGCAGCAAATGGAATGGGCAAGGCGGTAGCACAGCTTTTTGCAAAAGAAAAAGCAATTGTTGCAGTTACAGATATTAATGAAGAGTTGGGATCTCAAACAGTTTTTGAAATTGAACAAGCAGGAGGAAAGGCTAAGTTTTGGAAGCTGAATGTTGCTATTGAAAAAGAAGTAGAGACGGTATTTAAAGAAGTTTATGAGTCTTTTGGTAAAATAGATATTTTAATTAACAATGCAGGAATTACCGGTGTGGATAAACCTACTCATGAAGTAGATGAAGAGGAATGGGATAAAGTTTTCTCAGTTGATGTGAAAGGTGTATATTTTGGAACAAAACATGCAATTCCATATATGAAAGAAAATAAACAGGGTAGCATCGTAAACTTCTCTTCAATTTATGGATTGGTTGGGTCTCATGAATTAGCTCCTTATCATGCTGCAAAAGGAGCAGTAACAATAATGACAAAAAAAGATGCTGTAACGTATGGGAAAGATAACATTCGTGTAAATTCCGTTCACCCTGGAACAATCATGACTTCACTTGTGAAGGAACTAGGATCCAGGATGGAAGGAGGTCTTTCGGCATATGAGAAACTTATGGCGAGTAAGCACCCAATTGGACATGCAGGGGAGCCGGAAGACGTTGCATATGGGGTGCTATTTTTGGCATCAGATGAAGCAAAATTTGTTACAGGTTCACAACTAGTCATTGATGGCGGGTATACGGCGCAATAATAAAAAGAGCTTCGTAGATAAATTCTTATTAATAAATTATTTTAAAACTAAATTCTAATAACCATTATTATATAAAAAGCTAAAACCAGCCAATTGGGGTTAAAAATCATACAGGCTGTTGGGTATGTCGACAGCCTGTGCCTTAAAGAAATTCTGGATGTATATTAATTCTCAAAATTAATCAAGAAAGGTGGGGTAAATTTGAATAAAAAAAGAAGTAAATTTCATTGAACATTTAGAGGAATTACGCAAAAGAATCATAATTACTGGTTTAGCTTTTGTCATTTTTCTCGGTATAGGGCTTATCTATGTAAAAAATATTTATCTTTTTTTTATGGGCGATACTCATAATAAGTTGCTCGTTTTAGGGCCAAGGGATGTTGTTAAGGTGTATTTTCAACTATCTTCTATTATTGCTGTTGCAGGTACAATACCTATTGCTTCTTGGCAATTTGGTTATATGTAAAACCTGGTTTGTATCCCCACGAAAGGAAGCTGGCATTAGCGTACATATCTGCTTTGTTTCTTCGTAAAAAAAAATGATAAATACTTTTGGGGCAAATATCCACACTCTTTTAAAAGATGGATTCTTTATGTCCTCTACAATGGGAGAGTATGCAACTAACAAAATAAAAGAAGTTATTTCTTCAATTAATGATTGTAATATTGAAGATGTGACTGAGGAACAAAAAAATGAGTTGCTATATATTATTAATTCTATCGGTGAGCCATTGATACAAAATAGAATTATGAAAATGTTTAATGATAAATTTCTACTAAACTATACTGAAAGGGAAGTTGAGAAAATATGAAGAACCTAGAAAGATTTCAGACACAATTGAAGTTTTAATGAAACAAATAGAAAAACTCCAAATACATGTAAATGAATTAGAGGCAAAGCAAAATGATAAAGATTAAAATTGATAATATTAAGGAATCAATTCAAGCTGAACATATTAAAGACATCCGAAAGCGATGAAGAAAGCAGATTGGTTAAAAAGCAAAGTCATTCACGATGGGCATATTTCGATTCTAGGCACAAGACGCGAAGCATACACTAGCATTTCTTGGGAGACAAGTGATGGATTTGTTTATCACTTTTCTTATAAAGGTCCGATTAAAGAAGCAGTAAAAATTGTCGATCGTCTAAAATATGTTAGATGATAAGAAAGGTATTTGTAATCACCGTCTGCTTTAATTGAAGAGATTTCATTTTATAAAATTTACCATAAATAATATCGCCAATATTCCTCATCCTATAAAGGATAAATATAATTGGAGGTACTTATATGGCGCAATTAAGAGATATCATGACATCAAATGTTGTTACAGTTAACGCAACACAGACGGTACAGGAAGCTGCCGCATTAATGAGCGAATATAATATCGGGGCTATTCCAGTAGTAAATAACAACAGAGAAATAGTTGGAATTGTAACAGACCGTGATATTACCCTTCGAACGACTGCACAGGGAGAAAATCCACAAACACCAGTATCTGAAGTCATGACAGCACAGAAAATTGTACAAGGTACACCTGATATGGATGTGCATCAAGCAGCAGATTTAATGGCACAGCAGCAAATTCGCCGATTACCGGTAACCGAAAATGGACAAATAGTAGGAATGGTTGCTCTAGGTGATTTAGCAGTACAAAATCAATATGCAAACGAGGCAGAACAGGCATTACAAAGTATTTCAACTCCTTCTGCACCTCAACAATAAACGGGGTTTATTCAGCGCAATGGTAAATCGCGTATAAAAAATAAAAAAATACGAATAACAAAAAGCCCTTCAGGTTTAGAAGGGCTTTTGTGTTATTGGATATACTTATGACAAGAGACAGGGGTTTAAGATTTACTATTATTGGAAAACTACCTGTAAGGTAGGTGTTCGGTTATGGTAGCAATCGTTCTCTCTATATCATGGATAATTGCGGCCATGAAATTTGGAGATCGTGATTGGAGTAAATATTATCCCTCTATGTTATTTGCTGCACTAGGGAATGCACTGTATGAAATTCTTTGTTATAAATATCAACTGTGGAGTATGGAACCGAATGGGGTTGTTTACTCCATAATCCCCATGTTGTTGCTTATATTAGTTGGTATGCCATTATCAACATGGGTGTTTTTATCGAAATACCCATATAAATCGAGTATTAACAAGAAGGGAATCTATGTTTCAGTTTTCACCTTAGTATTCATTGTTTTAGAGTATGTATCTGTAAAACTAGGCGCAATTTCTTATCATAATGGCTGGAATCTCGGATGGTCGCTATTATTTGTGATGGTCATGTTTATTGTCATTAGATTACATTTTACTAGACCTATTCTTGCACTACTCATTTCAATTCCTTTTACCCTGTTATTATGCATGATATTCGAAGTTACGTTAGATAAAATGAAGTAAAGACACGGAAAGGAACAAAAGCAACTTACATAGAGAAGTTGCTTCTGTTTTATTAGTCGATTATTTATTTTACTGGGCCCTTAGTTGTAAAGTAGGATTCTCCTAGAATTTCCTTTACTTGATATTGAGCTGGTGAAAGTTCTTTTTCAACAAAAGCGTTAATATCCAATTGTTCAAGATCGTACATGACTTCAATTTCTTTTGAAAATAATAGTTTTTCTTTTTCAAGTAAGCTTGAAAGAGAAGGTAGTGGTTTTGGCTGGAGTTCTTCCTTGTTTAGAACCTGCTTTAATCCGTCCACATAATATTCAAACGGACGTCCCCCAACCATTTTTACCCCTTTATTTTCTTCATTAATCATAATAATTGTTGGAAATCCTCGAACACCAAGGCTTCTTGCAAGACCAAAATCTTCATTTAATAATTGTTGTCCTGCAGGCTGTTCCGCTTCTTTCACAATCGCATCTCCATCAAGACCGAGTGTATTTACGATTTCAATCATTACGGATGGATCCGCAATATTTTGGTTAAATGCGAAAAGGGCTTCTCTAGAACGTCTTAAATATTCATAGGCCATTGCAGCATTATGATTTTTTTGAATCACTTTATATACACGGGAAGGCGGATAGGATGATTGAACGGGATTGTCAATCATGAGGGACCCATCAATTGGCATACGGGAATAAACCCCTACTTCCCTCCAGTGAGGGACAACGTCAGCAGGTCCATAAATGCCGTTTGCGGGATCAACAGGACCGTCGCCCCATTTCTCCAGCAATCCACCCATAACCGGATGAAAATTAAAATAGTGTCCATACTGCTCTTTAAAACGACGCAGAACCGGTTCAATTGCCCAGCAATGAGAGCAAATGGGATCCGTTACATAATAAACTTCAATCGATTTTTTTGGTGCATTAAAATCTACCATTTCCATTTCTTCTTCTCCAGCTGTTCCACATACACCTGTTTCCAAATCACAAATCATACTATTATTCATCAATTGTTATTCACTCCTCCTAAGTTCTTTGTATTTGCTTTATAATTGCATTTTAGTAAATAATGAAAGAGAACAATACCGATAGTTTCATCGATATGTCGTGTATACAACACATTGAACAAATTGTCGCAAAAAGTAGAGGTGACACCAAAATGACTCAATCAAAGACGGATCCGCGCGTTCTGCGTACTCGGAGATTAATTATGGATTCTTTCATTGAACTTTCTGCTAAAAAAGAATTTAAGGATATTACGATAAAGGATATAACAACAGAGGCAATGATTAATCGTGCGACTTTTTATTATCATTTTGAAGATATCTATGATTTATTAGAGAAGGCATTATCAGAGGTTTTGTTAGTGAATTTAAATGAAGATGTCTACAAGTCTGACAAATTAAATGAAGAAGCGTTCATTCGTATTTTCACAGCCATCACAAATTTTCAAAAGTCATTATCCAATCGTTGTCACAGAGGATACGAAGATACCATTGCCCGAATCATTAGGGAACAGCTCGAAAATATTTTTTACAAAATGTTAATAAAACAAAAGACAACGGAAGATAAGGAAGCACCAAAAATTAATGCTGTCATCTTAAGCTGGGGGATTTACGGAGCTTCTGTAGAATGGAAACGAACTGGTATGACCATACCGCCTGAAGAATTTATTAAATTGGCCATTCCTTATTTACTGTCGGGGATTGAATTGGAATCTAACAAATTTACAAGTACAGGTGATAGGGAGTGATTCATTTCTTGTCAATGAGTGGTAAATTGTTACGATGGATGGATTTAGGGTTTAACATTATTTTACTGTCGCTTTGATGTAAACAGAAATACATAGTAGGAGGCTATTTTTGTGGAAATAGGATTAAGTACGTTTGTAGAAACAACACCGGATGTTGAGACCGGTAAGGTTATTAGCCATGCACAACGGATACGTGAAGTAGTGGAGGAAATAGTCCTAGCGGATCAGGTTGGGCTGGATGTCTTTGGAGTAGGGGAACACCATCGCGAGGATTATGCAGCTTCATCACCTGCGGTCGTGTTAGCTGCCGCAGCATCACAAACAGAGCGAATTCGGTTAACAAGTGCCGTTACCGTTCTTTCATCTGATGATCCAGTAAGAGTTTTTCAAGACTTTGCGACACTTGACGCCATTTCAAATGGACGTGCCGAGATCATGGCAGGTCGTGGATCCTTCATCGAATCCTTTCCATTGTTTGGATATGATTTAAAGGACTATGATCAGTTATTCGAAGAGAAGCTTGATCTGCTATTAAAAATAACAAAGTCTGAGAAGGTAACCTGGAAAGGTGAACACCGGCCATCCATCAATAATTTGGGTGTATATCCAAGACCAGTTCAGGATCCACTTCCAGTGTGGATTGGAAGCGGCGGTAATCAAGAGTCTGTTATTCGTGCGGGTCTGCTTGGATTGCCACTTGTACTAGCCATCATTGGCGGAAGCCCACAGCATTTTGCACCGCTAGTTCAGCTTTATAAGAAAGCAGCGGAACATGCAGGTCATGATTCTTCAAAGCTGCCAGTTGCATCGCATTCACATGGTTTTGTTGGAGAAAGTACAGAAGAAGCTGCGGCGAAGTTTTTCCCGTCTACCCAGCAGGCGATGAATAAATTAGGACGTGAGCGTGGATGGGGAAGATATGACCAAACGACTTTTGATGCGGCTCGCAGTCTACATGGAGCCTTATATGTAGGAGATCCACAATTCGTGGCTGAAAAAATCATTAACCTGAGAAAAAATGTTGGAGTCACACGGTTTATGCTCCACTGCCCAGTCGGTACCATGCCGCATGAGGATGTAATGAGGTCTATCGAACTATTAGGAAAAGAAGTAGCACCGATTGTTCGTGAAGAAGTAGCTAAGTGGGAAAAGGAAAACGAATCGAAGTAGTAGAAAACAACGATATTTTAGGGATTGTACCCGAAAAAAGGCAAAGAGCAATCGTTGGGCAACAAACACGGGTGGATTGTTACCCGAAATCAGAAAGATACATAATTTCGGTCACAATTCGTGGTGAATTGTGACCCAATATTGGTTAAGAGTAAAGGTTGGGTCACAATCAGGAGTGTTTTGTTACCTAATTTCAGAATGATACCTGGTTTCGGGCACAATCCGAGGTGAATTGTGCCTGAAAAGTTGGAATATTGTAATGTCTCGATAAAAATCATAATTATTTGTGTACCACTCTATTTCTGAGATATTCTTCAAATGTTATCTTTCCTACTTTTTGATGTTCATTTGTATTTTTACCCTCTAAGAAAGACTTATAAAGTTTTCCTGGAAAAGAGAGATTTACTACCTTATTTGATTCATTATTTACCTTTATTTTCAGTTCTGCCATTTCTCTTAATGTTAGTATTTCTGGTCCACCGAAGTCCTCCGTTTTTCCTTTAGGAATCTCTTCACTCATTTGAATTAGATGAGCTGCAAATTCATCAACGTCGACACTTTGAAATTTTATCTCTCCAGGCACAAGGTATCTTTTAAAAAGAGATTTGGATAAGAATAAATTCTCTACAAAACTATGGAACTGAGATGCACGGACGATTGTATGTGGAACAGAACTGTTTTTTAACAATTCTTCTGCTTGATATTTATTCCGGTAATATTTCATTGGAATATCTTCTATGCCAACAATGGATGGATAAATAAAATGTTTGATATCCTGGCTTATATCCAATAACTTCTTGAGGCCAGAAACATCAATTATATCCGAATCTTTCCTTGGACTTGTGGCAGCATGAATAATCACATCTACATCGTTTACAGCTTCTTTTAAACCTTCACCAGTCAATAAATCACTATAGACACACTCAAAATTAAAGTTCTCCAACTTTCTTCTTGATGTTATTTTCACATTATAATCAGTATTTTTCAGTTGTTTTAACAAAGCTAAACCTAACTGCCCCGTAGCTCCAGTAATCAATACTTTCAAGTACATCACTCCAATTACTCATAATGCCATCGTATTCTAATATTCAAAACAGATTGAAAATATTCTGCGTAGCTAGCGCTAACAATATGGAGTTTAATGGTAAAATTAACATAATGAATACTGAGGGGAAGTAGTGATTTTGAAATTTGACGATGATAAATTAAAGTTGATTGGAATTTTTGCCTTAGTAGCTATAGCGATAGGTACGGGATTCATCGCACTTTGGCTAGCCCAAATTGTAGATTTATTAAGTGTCATAGCAAACAAAAATTAATCAAAAATTCTAAAAAACCGGGAAATAATGAATATTCTATTTGTCTGCACTGATAATTTTACTCGAAGTGTGATTGCGGAATTTTGCATGAAGGATTATCTGAAAAAAACAAATAACGCTCGAGTTATAGTGGCATCTGCGGGGATAAGAGCCAATAGCGATATTAGTAGATACTCTAAAATTCATTTTAATATAATGGGTGAAATGGGTATAGACACTTCTGACTTCAAAAGAACACAATTTGATGAAACTTGTTTTGAGAAATTCAATATGATTATTGGGATGGGTGAATTACATAGAGATTATCTTAAACAACAATATAACCGTGATATTTTTCTATTTAACGAACTTTTCAATGGAAAGCAAACACCAGTAAATATTGGTTCTCCCGATAGCGTTGATTTCGCAGAACAAATGAATCAATTGGTAGTGTATGTTAATAATGCCATACCATATTTATTAAGAAATATAGAGGAAGAGGCCGTTGAACAAACGGGTCAGGTATCCACCTCCGAGTTAAATGGAAGGCTTTTATTTTAAAAAAAGGATAGTAAACATAGAGTGTAGAAATAAATATCAGAAATCAATTGGGGAGAGATGGTATTGGTAGATTACTACGGAGAACTATGCACAAAGGTATATGAAAGTGATAAATCGATAGCAGGGGAAAAAGAATTAGAGTTTTATCTATCATTTGTAAAGGATAAAACCATAAAAGTGTTAGAACCCATGTGTGGAAATGGGAGAATGCTTATCCCTTTTATGGAAAAGGGTGTAGACAAAGATGGATTCGATATTTCAGAAGAAATGCTAATGGTATGTAAGCAAAAAGCGGAACAGTTAAACCTGACCCCAACTGTTTTCTGTGAGAAAATAGAAGACTTTAAATCTGATAAAAAATATGACTTGATCTTAATTCCATTTAGTTCGTTTTCTTTACTGCCTGATGAGATAGCAGAACGTGGTCTGGATAACTTGAAAGCAGTGTTAAAGGATGAGGGGAAAATGTTATTAACAACGATAACAAGGTATAACGGGATAGAAGATATACCTGAATGGGTGGAAACAAACCGGAAACAATTCGTCCAAGAGACCATTGTTGAATATAAGAAGGTTTATTTCGATGAGATAGTTTATTATACATGCTGCTGAAGTATGAGTCTTTTCTAAGGGACAAACTTGAAAAAAACGAGATTATGGATTTCCCAATGCGCCTTTACTATCCAGGTGAATTCAACAATCTACTTAAATCAAAAGGTTTTCAAAATATTGTGGTGCATGAGGTAAAGAATGGCTATGGACCAGGAACTTTATTTCGTGTTTTTGAATGCAGCAAATAAGTAATTAGAATAATGGTCATTATTCACATAAAAATTACCGTTAATACATAATTTCCTTACAATCTTCAATTATGATGATTAAATGGATATCAATCTATTAGGGGTTTCTAAGTCCTCTTTAATGGAATGGTAAATAAATAATCGACATTGAGCATGGAGGGGAAGTATGATTAACGAGTACACGAGTTTGTTGCAAAGCTATGAAGGACCTGAACTAATTATGTTGAGAGGGGTTTTGGCAGTGAATCAAGCTTTACTTGTAATTGATGCCCAGCAGGAATTGATTGAGGGAAATGAAAATGATAGCAGTGTTTTTAAAAAAGAGGATCTCTTGAAAAATATTAACTTGGTCATTGAAAAGGCAAAAGAAGCAGAAGTATTAGTGGTTTTTGTAAGGGATAAAGATGTGGCTGGCGGTGAAGGAGAAGGGTTTCAAGTTCATCAAAAAATTAATATTCCTCCTACTTCCATGATTTTTGATAAAAAAGCCACTAATTCATTTTATGGTACAGGTTTGCTAGATTACTTGAGAGATCATGAAATTGAACACCTCGTCATCATGGGTTGTCAAACGGAATACTGTATTGATTCGGCTGTGAGAACCGCGACCATCAATGGGTTTGATGTAACCTTAACAGCAGATGGTCATTCTACAAGAGATTCATCCGTTCTAACTGCAGAACAAATCATAGGTCATCATAATAAAACATTGCATGGGCATTACAATGTCGACAACTTTGCAGTTGTTCGAAAAAGTGAAGAAGATTTGTTTCACCCTATTCATAATAAATACAGATAAAAACGACAGTCCTGTCGTAATATGGTAAAATAGACCAACAAATTGTAATTAGATTTGTTGGTCTATTTTGTTGATAGGGGCATTTTGATAATTAAATTGTATTGAAATCTGGAGGAATAGCTATGAACACTAAGTTAGAAGAAATAGTTTCAAATATTCAAAGGAATGTTGATTTCTCAGGTTCGGTATTTGTTGAAGATAAGGATAAGGTTTTAGTAGATAAAAGCTTTGGTTACGCGAACCGTTCAGATGAATTAGAAAATAATTCTGCTACCCGTTTTGGAATTGCATCTGGTTGTAAACTCTTCACGGCTATAGCGATTTGTCAGCTTGTGCAGGAGGGGATGATCTCTTTTGATTCTACATTGACCGAATGTCTTACTAATAATTTTAAACATTTTCATGAAAAGGTGACTGTCCATCATTTGCTGACACATACTTCAGGAATACCGGATTATTTTGATGAGGATGTAATGGATAACTTTGAGGAGCTTTGGATTAAAAATCCTATGTATCAGATAAGAAAGTTAAAAGATTTCTTACCAATGTTTCAAAATAATCCAATGAAGTCCAAGGTAGGAGAAACATTTCACTATAATAATGCTGGATATATTTTATTAGGATTAATTGTGGAACAGTCAAGTGGACTTGAATTCTCTGATTATGTTCAAAAACACATTTTCAATAAAGCTGAAATGAAGCAGTCTGGATACTTTTCATTTGACTCCCTGCCTCCTAA
Organism: Neobacillus sp. NPDC093182; assembly: GCF_044754045.1. NCBI lineage: Bacteria > Bacillati > Bacillota > Bacilli > Caryophanales > Bacillaceae > Neobacillus > Neobacillus sp. NPDC093182. Next base: position 175,086 of record NZ_JBIVOI010000008.1, on the reverse strand, counting down.
TACTGCATTAGGCTATATTGATAATCCTGATGGAACTTGGAAAACAAACATCTATTCTTTACCTGTAAAAGGTGGGGCCGATGGCGGTGCATTTGTAACAGCTAATGATATGGCTATACTATGGAACGCACTTTTAAATTACCAGCTTTTAAATGAAACTTATACTAATAAGCTCTTAACCATACATACACAAGTCAATGAAACTAGTTTCTATGGTTATGGTATTTGGATAAAGAAGACAACAGATAACAATATCCTAAAATACCATGTAATGGGTTACGATCCTGGTGTGAGCTTTCATTCTGCTTATTATCCTGACTTATCAATAAAGGTTGTTATTTGCTCCAATAAGTCGGATGGAGCATTTGAGATCATGAGTGGTATTGAACATGAATTAACAATAGCAAACACCTTGTAATACACACAATTAGAAGTACTCTTCAAATTACCGCATTCTTCATTTTTAGTAAATAATGAACCTGAAAGACTGTGAAACAATTGCTAATTTTTGTTGCTGCGTTTGGTATTTTTTTAATAGTTAAGAAAAAAATAGGCTTCTTATGCTAATGGGGCGATTCTTCAATAACGAAGGATCGCTTATTCTTATTCAAGTAACCTTCACCATAGTTTAGTACGACCTTCACTATGTTATGCGCTCTTCTTTTACCACCTTTCAATACCAGTTACTAATAAAACTTCCCCTGAATTCTGTGAGTGCAAATTATTGCGAGCTCCCTAATGGAGAGGATTAGGCAAACATTTAAGAGGAATAGGATATCAGTTGCTTGTTTATTTGTGAGACAATAAACAGAATTAGCGAATCCACCTAAAGTATGGAATTTACCATGACTATAAAGGAATCCAACTGGGAGGAAGGAAACAGTATGAAACGTTTAATATTTCATTCCCTTGCATTGATGATCCTAATTCTTACGGCTTGTAACAGTAATAACGACACAAATGGAGTTTCACAACAGGAGTCATCTGATGAAAGTTCCGAGCAGGCGTCCTCTGGGACTGGCACTAGCCTAGTCAAGTTCCCTGAAAACTACGAAAAGGGTGTACTCTACACAACTGTGACTCGTGGAAATACTTACGAAGAGCTTTACACGAGTCGTGAAGCAATCGAAGCTGTCCAAAACGGAGAGCCAATCCCCAGCGGCACTGTTATTACACTTGAAATCTATGAGGATGAAGAACTTGATCGAATCTTCGTGATGGAAAAGCGGAATGGTTGGGCTGACCAAAACACGTCTGAAATGAGTAACGGCGATTGGAAATACCAGGAGTTTACAGAAGACGGGTCGGTCAACGAAGAGGCAGACATCGGTCGCTGCTTTTCCTGCCACGCAAATCAGGAACGGGATGATTACGTTAACACACTAGATGAGATGAAGGATTTTGATTTAGATATTATTACTGGATTTAATGAAGGAAATACTGAATCCCAAATCGCGGGTATTCCGATTGATGAGTGGGAGATAAAAGAGGTTGGCAATAATCTGAATGCTCAGAAGGATGAGTATGAGCTAATAGCAGATATGTCAAAAGAGGAAATGATCCAGAAGGCACTTTTTATGATTCATTTTAATAAGGAGAATAGCTGACTGTCTTTCCTGCTTAACAACAGAAACTAGACTAGGTTGTAAGAAAATAGAAAGAGGAGAACTTTTTGAATCTAATAATGTTAATCAGACTAGTTATTGATTTTTCTATGACTGTTCTCATGTTAGTCGCGATGGCTTACCATATTACTGGGAATGCAATCCATGAACTTATTGGAGTTTCCCTGCTGGTATTGTTTCTTGTCCACAATATTTTAAACCGGAGATGGTATAAGACAATTTTTAAGGGAAAGCACAATGTCCGACGTATCCTAAGCTTAGCGGTCAATCTGCTTTTTCTTGTGTCCATGACTGTGGTGATGGTAAGCTCTGTACCTATATCCCAAGACATATTCCCATTTACTCCAATAAACAATGATATGATTCTGCGACAGATACATGTTCTGACTTCTTACTGGGGCTTTATCTTCATGGCTATACATATAGGATTATCCTGGGGAACGATTCTCAATGCAGCGCGAAAAATGACTGGTATTACAAACCCAAGCATTATCCGCACAATTACGCTGTGTGTCATAGCTGTGTTGATTGTTGCTTATGGTGTCCAGGCATCTTTTGAGAGAGATATAGTTTCCAAGCTTACTATATATAATCCATTTGGTTGGGGCTTTGATGAGTCCACTTCGGAATTTATATTAGATTACTTATCTATAATGGGTATTTATATCGCTGGTTCACATTACGCTCTGAAAATTGTTCAGAAGCAGGGAAAAGATAGAGCTCACTTAAGGTAATTCTGTTATTTACAACAAGGAGCAGTGGTCTAAACCGCTCCTTTTTTCTTCATACGTTTATCCTTTGGTCATAGGATTCTTTCAGGCGTTTTATATCCTCTTTAGGTGGTAAACCAAATAGTCGGGAATATTCACGGCTGAATTGCGATGGACTTTCATAACCTACCCGGAATGCAACATCAGCAGCACCTGCTGCCTCAGTTAGTAACAAATGCCGGGATTCCTGCAGTCTCAGTTGTTTTTAAAACTGTATGGGGCTCATTGCGGTAACCTCTTTAAAAAGTCTATGAAGCGATGAAACACCCATATTCGCAATTTCCGCAAGCTCTTCCACCCGAATAGCCCGATCATAATTATTCATGATATGTTTGATTGCGTCACTGATTTGATAGGCAGAACTTCCTTCTACTGCAATTTGCCCAAGTGCAGCACCGTGCCGCCCTTGTAGAACCCTATAGATGATTTCCTTTTTGATAAGAGGAGCAAGGATCGGGATATCTTCAGAATTGTCAAGTAAGCGAACAAATCTGGCTACTGCGTCCAACAGAGGTAACTCTATCAGGTTGACATACATGCCTCTCTTAGTATTTTCTTCTTTACTCACACCGATTTGAAAATCTCCTAAAACTTCTAAAATTTCATTAGGCGTAAACTCAATTTTAAGAGCCAGATATGGAACCTCGGAAGAAGCCTCCGTTACTTGCCCGATAATTGGCAAGTTAACAGACGTAACAAGGTAATCGGCAGGTCCGTACCTAAAGAGTTCCTGTGATAGCAGGACCTCCTTCATACCCTGAACGACGATGCATAAGGAAGGTTTATGAACACCGTAAAATGGTCCGGCTGCGTCAGAGAAATGAGAGAAAAATAAAGACGGAATAGCAGTCCCATGACCACCATCCTGACCTGTGTGACGCTTAATGAGTTTGGCAAGTTCACCTTGGTATTTAAGGATTTGTTCAGACATAGGAACCTCCTTGTTCTTTTCTTATATCTCAATTGTAATGCACTTTACTATGTAGCGAAAGTATGGTGAGAGGATTAGGCAATGATTTGATAGGAATTGGATATCAGTCGCGTTATGATTTGTTGCATAATAATAAAGTACAATTCCTGGGAAGTAACTACATTGCATAATCGTATGGTAAAAGTAGGGGGAATATAATGGACAAGCGTAAATTAGGGAATAGTGGTCTAGAAGTTTCCGCTATTGGACTCGGTTGTATGGGAATGGATCATGCTTATGGAAAGCCAGCAGATCGTAAAGAAATGATTAAACTAATTCGAAAAGCTGTTGAACTTGGCTGCAATTTCTTTGATACTGCTGTGGTTTATGGAGAATCGAATGAATAATTATTAGGGGAAGCGCTTGCACCAATAAGAGATCAAGTCGTGATTGCTACTAAATTTGGAATTTCTGGCCAAGAAATTGTAAATGATGGTCTTCTAAATATTTTAAATAGTAGACCAGAATCAATTAGAGAACAATTAGAAGGTTCTTTAAAAAGATTAAAAGTCGATTGCATAGATTTATATTACCAACATCGTATTGATCCGAATATAGAACCGGAAACCGTGGCTGAAACGATGCAAGAATTAATGGCTGAAGGAAAAATTAAAGCATGGGGATTATCTAATGCACCAATTGATTACATGAGACGTGCCCATGCTGTATGTCCGATTGCCGCCATTGAAAATCAATATTCAATGATGTGGCGAGAACCTGAAAAAGAACTATTTGATAGTTGTGATGAGTTAGGGATTGCTTTTGTTTCGTACAGTCCATTAGGAAATGGTTTCTTAAGCGGAAAATATACAAATTGTGTTACGGCACAAGGAAGCGAATATGATTTTGTCTCCCGAGGGTTTTTCCCTAAGCTAAAAGTAAATGAAGATCCCGTAACAGGTTCCTTACACTGTAGCTTAATTCCGTTTTGGGCAAATAGACTAGGAAAAAAAGAAATGGTGGCTAGACAATTATCAAGTAGAGGTGGAACGCTTTATTGTAAACATGAGGATACACGAGTAAAGATGGCTGGAAGAGCAGTTTTATATTCAGTAGCCGAATTAAATATTAGGGTTTAAGATAGAAAGTATTAAATATAGCTAATTACCCAAAAGAAAAGGCATATATTTTAATTTTAATAAATGAGGGGTGAAGGCTTGAAGCCTATTCATTATAGTTGGGTTATGTTATTTATTGCATTTTTTTCTATAATAACAGCAGGTATCATACGTTCCTCATCAGGAGTGTTCATAGTCCCTTTTGAAACTGACTTCGGTTGGGAACGCTCCACAATTTCATTTGCATTTGCCATCAGCCTTCTTCTATACGGAATTTCAGGCCCCTTCATGGCTGCTTTAATAGAGACGATAGGCCTAAAGAAAATGATGATTTTAGCAATGGCAACATTATTGGTCGGTATCCTGCTCACCTTTTTTATGGTCAAACCTTGGCAGTTGATTTTGATTTGGGGAATCATTATCGGTTTGGGTTCTGGTTTGTTTTTAACAGTGCTAAGCCCATATATTGCAAATCAATGGTTTGAAAAAAGAAGAGGACTTGCGCTAGGTATTTTAACAGCGAGTACAGCTACAGGACAATTAATTCTCCTCCCTTTGTTAGCAATAATTGTCGAAACCCATTCTTGGAAATGGGCAATGGGCCTAATTCTTATCCTTAGCGTAATGATGTTGGCCATTATACTTTTATTTATGAAAAACTCACCTCGGGAAGTGGGGCTTCTTCCATATGGGCAAGAAGAGGCTTCAGCTATAAATAAGGTAGAACATAAGAAAAATCCTGTAAATATTGCCTTTCAAACTTTATTTGAAGCTATAAAAGTAAAGGAGTTTTGGTTACTAGCAGGGAGCTTTTTTATCTGTGGGCTTTCGACAAGTGGATTGATTGGTACTCATTTTATTTCCTATTGTATAGGCTTTGGTTTTACTGCTGTAACTGCAGCTTCCATGCTCTCATTAATGGGGGTGTTTGATTTAATAGGAACAACTCTTTCTGGTTGGTTATCCGATCGGTTTGATAATCGATGGTTGTTGTTTTGGTATTACGGTTTAAGAGGAGCTTCACTTTTGTTTCTCCCATTTGCGTTTTCTGATGGTTCCTATATTTTTCTAATAATATTCTCTGTGTTTTACGGCTTAGATTGGATTGCAACTGTACCTCCAACAGTTAACATTTCTAGACAAATCTTTGGGATTGAGAAAAGTGTTGTGGTGTACGGATGGATCTTCGCAGCCCATCAATTAGGCTCAGCAGTAGCTGCAGGTGGAGCAGGAATAGTATACAAGATGTTCAACTCCTATTCATGGGCATTTGCTTTAGCAGGAATGTTTTGTTTATTAGCAAGTCTATTTGTGATAGTGATAAAAAAGCAACGTTTTGAAGTAAAGGAAAATGAATCTTATATAGCTAAATAAGGTAAACTAACGAACTTACCTGTAAGATTCTGAAGCTGTTCTTAATGTTTTATCAAAGTAGGGTTGTGAATAGATTAGTTGTTTTTATGATATGTTTAAGGATAGATAGAGAATAAAGTAAATCTAAATATTCTATTATAAGGAAAAGTTTATGAAAACTACTTCATTTGTCAATAAAAGAAAATTAACACCAGACCTAGCACGTGGTTTTATGTTATTGTTTATTGCTTTGGCACATGCAAATCAATTTATATTTTCAACTGAACGAGAGATTACGTTTACCGACCAGTTAACTGTATTTGTTCGGCAAGTTGTCATTGACGGACGTGCCTTCCCTTTATTTGCTATTCTTTTTGGATATGGGCTCCATCAAGTCCTGAAGGGCCAAGAGAAAAAAGGAACCAGTTGGAAGGACACTAAAAAAATTTTGAGACGTAGAGGAGCATGGATGTTAGTGATAGGCTTTTTCCATGCAACTCTTTTTCTTGCGGATATTATCGGAGTCTATGGATTTATCGCTCTCCTGTTTGCAAGTTTATTTCTTCGATTATCCAATCGGAATATGATTATAATAGCTGTGTTTTTTCTTATCTTGGTGGGAGTATTTGCTCCATATATGCCTAGAGGCTTTGATACATTAATTATGGAGGTCACGAATTCGGCAACGATTGCAGACCCTATTGAGGCAGCTATGACTCGAATGTTTGATTGGATGTTTTACACACCTGTCCTGAGTTATCAAGTAATTCCCGGAGTGCTAATAGGTATTTTAGTGGCACGTTTTCAGGTAATAGATAACCCTAAGAACCATAAGAAGTTACTTATCTTTGCTGCTAGTTTTGGACTTTTACTATCGACAGTTGGCGGGATTCCGATGGCCTTAATGTCGTCTTTGTTTTGGACAAGTTATAATGCTGTGTGGGAAGTCACAGCAAAATCACTTCATACACTCACTGGTTATGCAGGTGGAGTTGGATGGACGGCCCTGATTGGATTGCTAGTCATTAAGCTGGAAGGAAAAAGTGGGAGCTTTACAAAAATGATTGCAGCACTTGGACAACGTTCATTGAGTTTTTATCTTATTCAGTCTGTTTTGTTTGTGATCATTTTAGCTCCTTATGCTGGTGGTCTTGGTGGACATATCGGTCAATTGGAGAGTGATTTGATTGCGGTGTTCGTTTGGGTACTTTCGATATTCACTGCTAATGATATGCATGGACGATCGATAAGAGGACCTTTTGAGACCTTCTTAAGAAAGAGATCAGCCATTTAATCAAATTAAAAACGGAGCAAAAGCTGAAGATGTAACGAGTTATCTCCAGCTTTTCTTTGCGCTTATCCATTTTATATAACCAAAAGGAGGCAGAATGATGTCTATAGAGAAAAGGCGAAGAAGAATCATTTTAGATTTAGCCGTTACGTTAGATGGTTTTATTGAAGGGAAAAATGGTGAAGTGGATTGGTGCATAATGGACTCGGACATGGGGTTTATTGATTTCTTACACCAAATTGATACCATTTTATATGGAAGAAAAAGCTATGAGTTATGGGGGGGATATACTCCAGAAACAGAAGTGACGGAAACTGAAAAAGAATTATGGATTTTAGTACATAGTAAACAAAAATATGTGTTTTCCAGAACCCAAAAAGGGACAGATGATAAAGCTATATTTATAAATGATCAGATACTTGAGAAAGTAAATGAATTAAAAAATAAGCCTGGTAAAGACATCTGGTTATATGGCGGATCCAGTCTTATTACAAGTTTTATTAAGTTAGGACTTGTAGATGAATTTAGATTATCTGTTCACCCTGTTGTTTTAGGAGAAGGAAAACCGTTGTTTATGGATATTCGAGAGAGGTTAAATTTGAAATTGGTTAATACAAGATCATTCTCCTCTGGCGTTGTCCAGCTAATCTATCATTTGAATAGGAATTAATGTTAGGATGTATGTTTTAAAATCTTGGGCTGATTAATTCAGCTTTTTTTATACATCAAAATCAAACATATGTTCTGTAATTAAAAGTAACAATAGTAATGGGGGGGATTTGAGTGTATTTCAATCTTGAAGTCCATCTTTGCATCGAAGGAACAGGGGTGTTATCGAAGGGAAGGTTTGCAGCTAGGAAAAAAAGCGAAATTCCAATGGTTTCATATCAGGTTATACGAGACCTAAAGCGAGAGACCGGTTATCGTACAACATTAATCCAAAAGGTTATTGTAAACGGAACAGAGGACATAACCGAGGAGGTTAAGAAAATCGAATGTAAGCCTATTCCTCCTTTAGATAATATCTTTTGGTAAAAGCCTGTCCTTTTAGTCAATGTGCTAATTGTTCTCTTAACGGTGCAGGATCGCTTCTTATGGTAATTAAACTGTACTTACGGTGCAGGTTAGTGTACTGTAAGATAATTTGAAACTTTTCGATAACAATATCGTATATAGAATGAGATAAAGAATAGTTATTTGGGGGAATGGGTTAATGAAGAGGATTTTTTTTAGTTTATTGGTTCTATTTTTTCTTGCAGCGTGTTCAAATGAAGCATCGTTTAAGGATAGAAGGTCTCAGTTACCTGATGATATTATTAGTGCAATCGAACCTTTACCCGATAAAACTAAAGATCAAATTCTTATTCCTTCCAAATTACTTTCAGAAAACTATACAGTGGACTTCGGATACGCAAGTGAACCAGTAAATGACCCAAACGGAAATATTATGCTTAGCTATATAATTTATGCGGATAAAAATAGTGATTGGAATATTACATTCAACACATATCATAATCCCAGTTTTCCAAGTCACGATTCTAAAAATAAAGAAACTGTGAAACTAAAAAATGGAATAGAAGCCACATACAGTGAAACAAAGAACGGTTTACAAAGAACAATTCTATGGAAAGATGACGACATTACACATGAAATATTCTTGATAGAAAACCCAGAAAGAAGTAAACCGAAATATACAAAAGAAGAGTTTTTGGAAGTGGTAAACGCGTTAAAGTAAAACATCGAGCACATGTGATAATCACAGAACATAAGACATATATGAAAAAGCAAAAAAGAAGAAAGTACATAAGCAAGTTCTTCTTTTTTGCTTCAATATTAGTGGAGCTATATTGCAAAATCTATAGTCTACCTTATTTGTTACGTTGGTTTTGAATATAGTTTACAACATCACCGACCGTCTGAAGCGTTGCTGCAACTTTGTCACTAATTTCGATTGCGAATTCATCTTCGATTTCCATCGTCAAATCCACCATATCAAGTGAATCAGCTTCGAAGTCATCTTTAAATGATGCTTCCAGTTTGATATTCTCCATTTTAACACCCAATTGGTCTGCGATAATAGGCTTTAACTTTTCAAATGTGGTCATTGGGACAACCTCCTACGTATTCATACCCTCTATTATAACAATCTATTTCGGAACATAAAACAAAAAACCAAAAACTAGAGTTACTATCATAAAGGTTTTAAAAATCGTTATAGCATAAATACAACTTTTCTGTAGAAAAATACTTCTATTAAATTCTATCTAGGAGTGTACATATGGAACAAAACCTTTATGAAAAAGTTGGAGGAGAAGAAGCGATTGCAAAAGTGGTGGACTATTTTTACTCTGAGTTGGTTCTTAAAGATGAGACCGTTAATCATTTTTTTAAAGAAACGGATATGGAAAAACAACGCAGGCATCAGTCAAAATTTATTAGTTTTGCATTAGGCGGTCCAAATCAGTATACAGGGCAATCAATGGCAAAAGCTCACGAAGGGATGAACCTGCAGCCAGATCATTTTAATGCAATTGAAAGACATCTTCACGACGCACTTGCTCACTTTGGAGTGGATGAGAGAGATATCGATACAGCATTAACAAAAGTGGCATCCTTACGAGATGACATATTGTATAAATAAAGTTCAGTAAATTTATGGAGTTTTGCCTGCAGGAGAAATAAAGAAAAGAACCGAGCAAAATTAAGGAGTCAATACCTTTCCTTCGCCCGGTTCTAATACCTTATTTACTATCTTATTTTGAGTTATTAATGTATTTTTTAAAATTATCTAAAATCGCCTGCCAGCCTGCTTCTTGCATCTCAATAGGATTGCTGTTTTCAGCATCAAAAGTTTCAATTACTTTTGTTTCGTCTCCTTGACGAATAAAAGAGATCGTAACTTTTCGTCCATCTTCTAAGGTATAAGCAATACCCTCATTTAATCTAACATCGTCATAAACCCCGCCAAAATCGAAGCCAAAACTGCCATCTTTAGCTTCCATTCTCGAAAGAAATTTCCCGCCAACTTGTAAATCATTCTCTGCATATGGGGTGTGCCACTCCTCTGAAGCAGTGTTCCATTTCGTGATATGAGTTGGCTCTGTCCAATATTCCCAGACCTTTTCTACGGGTGCTTGGACCGTTGTTTCTACAATTATTTTTTTTGATGTTTCCATTTCATTTACCGCCTCTCATAATACCAATATTTTTTTAAGCGATGGTCTACAAAGAAGTCTGATTATATTGTAATTGATTTTATATATTTACGCTATTTTAAATAGTCCAAGATTACTGATTTTTTGAAAGATTATTTAACTTCCCTTAAGCCCTTCCCGTCAAGAATCTCTTGAATTCCTTCTTCACAAACTCCATATGACCTCCAGGAGCAAGATTTACATACACGTTGAATATCGGAGGGGATGATATACGTTCGAATGAGCAACTCAATGTCCTCCCAATTCACAATTTGTCCTATCTTTAGCCCTAATTTTTCTAAAATTACAGCGTCTCTTTCATAAATATTGTCTTCTTGGCAGTGGTATACTCCTGAATTTGGGTACTTTTCACACAACTGATCAGGACCCTTTACAAGTTGAATTTTTATCTTGGGGTTTTCCCTCAAGGTTTGGTGCAGACGTGTCATATTTTCCACATATTCTGGGGAATAGCCCATTCCCCGATAGCCCAAAAGGCAAAAAAGATGGTGACCTCTCAGCTTAAACATAATTTTCCCCCATTTCAAAAATTTGTTTAAATATATATGTTAACTTAAATAGATAACTAGTTAACTAATCATAATAATCATAACATATCATTACATTCAATAAATATAATTCACATTCTGCAGATCTTAGGCATCCAACGTTCGGATGTCTTTTTAGTTTACAATCTCAAGGACCTTGATAATTGAATATTTTACTATTTATAATTTTCGCAATTTATTATTGAAAGTTTTATTTGTATGGTATATTATTTACCGTATCAATGTTAGGAAATATAACATGAACCGGTGGTGGGGTATACATGAAAAAAATTGAAGCAATTATAAGACCAGAAAGGCTCACTGAGACGATCAAGGGATTGAAGAATATTGGAGTTACAGGTTTTACAGTATCCCAGGTAGTAGGGAGAGGCAAACAGAAAGATACTCAGGGTGTCTATCGTGGAAAAAACTATAAAGTAACTCTTCATCCAAAAGTAAAATTGGAAATTGTTCTTTCGGATTATATGGTGGAACGTACCATAAAGAACATTGTTGATTCAGCCCAAACGGGAGAAGATGGGGATGGAAAAATTTACATTTATCCGATTTTTGAAGCTTATAATATTAGAACTGGAAAAGCAGACTTTGATATTGATGAATTAGTAGATAGGGAGGGCTAACAACATGGAATTAATGTATTTAAATACCGTATGGATTGTGTTGGCAGCCGCAATGGTACTATTTATGGAAGGCGGATTTAGTTTACTGGAAGCGGGTCTAGTTCGCACTAAAAATGCTGTCAATGTAACAATGAAGATATTTGTAGATTTAACGATAGGAGCTTTAGCGTTCTGGATGATTGGATTCGGCATTATGTTTGGGAATGATGCCTTCGGATTCATTGGTACTTCTTTATTTGGCAGTCCAGAAAAGATTGCCCTTTCGATTGAATTGCCTAGTGTAGCCTTTGTGCTATTCCAAATGGGATTTGCAGTAGCTTGTATCTCCATTGTTTCAGGTGCGGTAGCTGAACGTATGAACTTTAAAGCCTATATTTTAACAGCAGTACTAATTTGTATCATCATATATCCACTTTCAGGTCATTGGATTTGGAACAGCGAGGGTTGGTTGGCGAAATTAGGAATGAAGGATTTTGCAGGCTCGGCTGCCATCCATGCTGTTGGAGGTTTTGCTGCTTTTGCTATTGCAAAAATATTGGGAGCAAGAAAAGGAAGATTTAATTCAGATGGAAGTGCGAATGTATTTGCACCTAGTAACATTCCTCTAGCATCAGCTGGTGCGTTTATTTTATGGTTTGGTTGGTTCGCTTTTAATGCTGGCAGTACATTAGATGCTTCCAATACAGCCCTTGCATCTATTGCTATTAATACCATGCTTGCAGGAGCAAGTGGCGGTACTTCTGCCCTGCTTATTACAATGAAAAAGTTTGGAAAAGCAGATCCAAGTATGACGATTAATGGAGTATTATCTGGTCTAGTGGCGGTGACAGCTGGTTGTGCCTTTGTTTCTCAATGGAGTGCAATCATTATTGGTGCAATCAGTGGGTTACTGGTGATATATGCAACACTTTTCGTTGACCATTTAAAAGTTGATGATCCAGTGGGAGCAGTAGCCGTTCACGGCTTCAATGGTGTATTTGGAACCATTGCGGTTGGATTGTTTGATACAACTCAGGGTCTTTTAACAACAGGTGATTTCTCACTTATAAAAGTACAATTATTAGGTGCAGCAGTAGTAGTTGTATGGGGTCTTTTAGGCGGTGCATTCATGGCAAAGGTATGTGAAAAGACCGTTGGTTTACGTGCGAGTGAACGTGAGGAAGAAGAAGGATTGGATATGTCATACCACGGTATTCCCGCTTATAATGAATTAGAACGATTCACAGATTTGCCTGCTAGTTTATATAATTTTGAAGAAACAACAGGAATTACGGTCGCTCCTACTAGGGGAAATGAAATAAGAAGGGAAATTATATAACATGTTATAAATAATGAATGCTGGATACTAATCCTTAAGTATAAGAAAGAAATACCTCTTCATCTTTAAATAGGAACCAAAAACCTAATACTAACAGGTTCTGTTCCCAAATTGAGCCTATGCCTATCAAATTACGTGATTATTTGATAGGCATTTTTTGTTGGAAGGCAATTTCTATGCATTTCTGATCTTAAAGATTCTTGCAAATGACTGTTTCTATTACTTTAATACAAGAAATCAAAAGTCGACAAATTATGGTAACTTTAAAGTATAATGTGTAATGTAATATATACTAATATCGATGCTTACTTAAAGTATGATGTTTGTTTGGATGGAACAGTCATAAACATAATGAACATGATTATTGCACAATTCAGATATAGAAGAGCTATGAAAGGTAACGAAGATGAGTATAATAAAGGATTTTTTGCTGCAGCTTACGTTTATGCTAATACCCATATTTATTTACTATACATTTATTACTGAAAGGGTAAAGACTGATAAAAATAGAAAAGTAATAATGACCATGCTGTGGGGATTATCAATCATAGCTTGCATGTCCTTTCCAGTGGTTTTTGGTCAAAATGCTCGTTTGGAGTTAAGAATTATTCCTCTATTATTAGGAACGTTATATGGCGGATTTATGACAGGATTCTTCCTATCAGCACTTATCATCCTTTATCGACTTTATTTTGGATTCGATATAGGTTTTTATAATACAGTTCTTGTCTTAATGTTATCCCTGCCTGTTATACTGTATTTTCAAAAATCGTTTACCAGTTCGAAAAAAGATTTAAGGGTAAAAATTGCTGTGGGTCTTTCTTTGTACTATTGTCTTATTGGTATTACGTGGTTTGGTACGCTAAGAGGCTTTTCGATTGAAAGTCTCATCGTTCAGATTATTCATCTAATCTTTGCATTGGTAGTGACGTTTTGTTTCACTTTGTTAATTGAGACAATCAGGGAGATACATCAGCTGCGTTTAGAAATGCAAAACTCGGAAAAATTACGAGTGATAGGAGAGTTAACCAGTGTTTTCGCTCATGAAATTAGAAATCCAATGCAAGCGACTCGCGGCTTTCTGCAACTTCTAAACGAGCCTGATTTGCCTGATAAAAAGAAGGAATATATCCAAATATCCCTTGAAGAATTAGACCGTGCAAATGAAATTATTAATGATTTTTTATCGTTTGGAAAACCATCTATTGATGATAACGAAAGAATCAACGTATGTTTTCAAATCCAACGTGTAGTAAATATCATTCAAAGCTACACCTTGAACCGTAATGTTGAGATTAAGACTGAGATTCGAGATAACTGCTGGATCTATGCAAATCCTCAAAAATTGAACCAGTCTCTAATTAATATTTTGAAAAATGCGATAGAGTCGATGCCGAATGGTGGAATGGTTTGGATTACATGTACTCCAACGGATGACGGATATATAAAGATTATCATTAAGGACCAAGGTATCGGTATGACCAAAAAGCAAATGGATATGCTTGGTTCTCCGTACTATTCCTTAAAGGAAAGTGGGACAGGACTAGGAATGATGGTGAGTTTTCAAATTATCCGTTCTTTCAAAGGAAAAATACAAGTGAAAAGTGAAAAGGATATTGGGACAGAATTTATAATTCTGTTACCTCAAATAACCTAAAGAAATATTAAGTCTTTAACAAAAAGCTCACTATATCATGGTGAGTTTTTTGGTTTTGGTAAATCCTAAAAGTAGTATGATGTCTCCAGCCAGACTTGGAGAAAAAATTGTAATTTAAATATGAGAAGTAATATAGGTGAACCAATGAAATTAGCCATTTTCATCTTTTTATGCGTATTATTGCTAATCTTTACTGTTACTTATAAAAGGACCTTACATTTATTTGAAATTATTTTTATAGGGATGATGGTTTGGATCACCACTCATTCCGTTTCTTCCATACTGATTGAGAATTTAGAACTTATATCGATCTCCCAAGATTTAGAAGAATTTTGGCTGCATGTCCTAACAAGGCTAATACCACCATGGCGGTCCAACCTTATGATTTTTACAACTTAAGCGATTCGAAAAAATACGAACTATTTGACCTGATTTTATACGGTGTATATCCAATGTATGGCTATTTGTTTCTATATATATATGATGTTTTTAAACCTACCCATATAAAATTTTTATTATATATACTCACCTGGACCTTCTTTGCTGGCGCGTTTGAATATATTCTTAATAAAATTCATGTCTTTACGTATACGGGGTGGCATATCGTTTATTCCTTACCTGTCTATCTGGTTACCCTATGTCTTACATATATGTTCTATCGGTACCTAAACAATTACTTACTTAAGAACAAAGGTTAATCAAATTGATAGTTAAAATGAAATACCATTATAAAGGACTTGCATTAGGAACAAACTATACAAACGAGCTTTTTGGATTTAACAAGGGAGACCATCGATGTTAGATTCTGTTGAAATCATTTTTCGAACTTTTACTTCTTTTATTTTATTATGGGTATTTGTGCAGCTGCTCGGTAAACAGACAATTGCTCAGAGGACCTATCACCTTTATATCGCTTCTATTACAATGGGGACTATTGCAGGAAATCTAGCATTCAATATAAAAATTAAATTCCTGTATTTTATTATCGCCATTAGTATTATGGGTAGTATTGTGTTTATGCTGAATCTTGTTGCGGTTCGAAATCACCGCTTCCGAAAATGGATCGCTGGTGAACCCGCTACTTTAATTGAAAAGGGACAAATTCTCGAAGAGTCAATGGAACGCATGGGGTATTCATTAGATTCACTTAAACAGGCTTTGCGGGGAAAAGGTATCTTCAACATAGATGAGGTCGAGTGCGCTATTTTAGAGGTAAATGGCTCACTCTCTGTTTTAAAAAAACCACAATACCAAAATACCACAAAGCAGGATTTAAGTTTACGTCCGACTGCCGAAAATATACCGGTAGAACTGGTCTATGATGGGAACATCTTATACGAAAACTTAACCAAACATACCTACGATGAAGAATGGTTAATGGCTGAGCTTAAAAAAAGAAACCTAACTGTTCATGATATTTCGTATGCAGTCGTAGGGACAAAAGGAAATTTATATATTGATTTGTTTCATGATCAGATTGATTAATTTTGCTGGAGTTCTGTAAATAATAAGAGAGTTACACCTTATTTGAGGAGGTCTAGGATGCAACCGGATCAACAAGCTAAAAAAAGTATAGATTCTATTATGAAGCCAAATTTTGCCGGAACAGATCCGCAAAAGGTAAAACAACAAATTCAAAAAGATGTAAGCCAGGGACAAGGTGCAATGACTTCACGTGAGGCAGGAGGAATGCAAGATTAAAAAACCACGCAGAGTGGTTTTTTTCTCTTCGTTTATAAAAATTCTAAGAGTTTTCCTTTATGAAGGACAAATCTTTGAGTAGCTTTCTGAGATTTGTCCTTAAGACCTTATATGAAGGGCAAATCTTTCAGTATTCTTCTAGGATTTGTTCTTAAGCCCTCTTGTGAAGAACAAATCCTTTAATAGTCTTCTGTGCTTAAGTCATAAGTCATACAAAGAAGGCTGCCGCAAGATAGAAAACGATTGAAATGACTCCTCCTATGACGGAAACCTTCAATTTATATCGTGCATACTCGACGATCGGCAGGTCCATAATGGAAGCGGTCGTAATGGTGGTATCTCCTAAAGGTGAGGCCAAAGCCCCGAAGGCTCCACTAGCAAATACAGCACCTACGGTTAACGGGATAGATGCACCGGTCGATACCGCTAAACTAACACCTAATGGCATAAATAATCCCCATGTTCCCCACGAAGAACCAATAAAGTAGCCCACCACAGAGCCGAGAAGGAAGATGGTGGCTGGTGTTAACCAGGCTGGTAAAAATGCACCTAAGGTTGAACTTATAAAGTTAGAAAAACCCAGGTCCTCGGCTGAAAGAGTTAATGACCAAATCAGAACGAGCAGACTAATCGCCTCCATCATCTGATTCCCGCCATCATAAAAATGGTAAAGTAGCTCACTAAGATGCTGCCGTCTAATAATATAAAAAATAAATGATAAAATTAGTGTAATAAAAACGGCTAATAGCATGACAAAGGTGGCATCTGCGATAGAAAAGGCATCGAATACAGTTTTTGCTCCTTTACTTTTGCCGTCCTGCCACAACAAATATAGTGATAAACCTAATAGTAAAAAAACAGGAACAATCAAGTTCCAAGGCTGGGCTTTTACCATCGACAATTCTTTTTTTATGCCAATTCGGTGAAATTCATGTTCTTCTTCTTCCATCTGCTCTTGAACACCTTTTACATTCGAATCCTTCTTACCGAAATTCCAAAAGGTTTGGATTAATCCAATGATTAGCGTGGTAATCGCAAAAAAGTTAAACAGAATACTTAGTAGGAATACTTCATAGGGAGACATACCAAAATCCAAATCCCGAATACTGCCTTCGACCAAAGAAACCATAAACCCAACAAATGCAGTCGCGACTGGTAAAAGGACGATGACGGATTCCGTTGAAATGTCCATCGTCAGTCCGACTTTTTGCTTCGAGACATTCATTTTTTTCGCAAGAGATTTGACGACAGGTCCTATCATCATGATTCGAAACATCGGCATCATAAAGGTAAAAGGGAGGGTCAGCCAGATTAAGCCAAGCAGCCCGCGTTCATTCTTTATCTTCGTCCCAACCCATTCTGAAAAACCTTTAATCCCTCCAGAAATATTCATCATTCCCACGAGACCGCCAAACAAGTAGAGAAATCCGATAATTTTAATATTCGTCTCATCCGAAAGCGTGGTGACCATGTAGGAAACACTTTGAATCGTTCCATCTAATAAATCTGATGTGAAGATCAGAGAACCAACCACAAGGCCAACGACAAGACCAGGCAAGATATTTTTTAGCCAGATGGACATGGCAATAACAATGATAAACGGTAAAAGAGAAAGCCACGTATGTTCCAAAACATCTTCCTCCTTCTTGATATCGTCATTCTACATATTCATTTAGTGTTTCCATAAGATTGCAGATAAATTTTCCTTTTTTGAAAGAAATTTTGAAAAAAATGGAGGTAAAATATTTGATAAAGTGTGGTAGAGGAGATCAATCACGAAAAGTACTCCCATTAAGTGAAGAATTGCAGCTAATTTAATAGAAAAATTATACGAGAAAAAGACATATGAACTCCATATGTCATTTGTTTTTTGTCTGGGATTTGTAGAACAAGGATCTCCCAGATAGAAGAAAAAGGTGGTATTAATTGCCTACGATGTATAAAATATCTTATTTATTCAAAGCTTAAATATAAGTGACATTAGAAGTAGAGGTGAACGTACGATGGCATTATCAATAATTGTCTATTTAGCGTGGTTAGGTATTACCATATTTTATGCTATGAAGAAGCCATTTTCAAAAATTGAGATTTCTGCCATCATTTTTTTCATCTTTATTATTGATATAAACCGGAGTTGGATCACAAATAATGCACTTAAATATATTACATATTCCGAGGTTCCACTAAATTATATAGCATATATTATTCATCGTACTTTTATTACTCCATTGTTCATAGCAATTGGAATAAATAGTATTCCAAGAAACTCGACAGTGTTAAAGAAAACAACAGCAATCCTTATTTCTTCCTTTGTTTTAGTTTTAATTAAAATTGTTTTACTAAGTTTTGATGTTGTCCATTTCCATCAATGGAATTTGATTTATGATTATCTATACTATGTTTTATTACACTTGTTAGGATATTTTATTTTATATTGTTACAACTCATTTGTTTTAAAAGGAGCTAAAAATTAAATGATTTGGATCGACAACTTTAGCCTAAATGAGATATCGCTAATTATAATGAATGTTATCGGGTACGCGTTCATGATGTTCTTACCGAAAAAACTAAGTAGGGATGTAACTTTTATAAGTGTACTTGCTGGATTATCAACAGGTATGTTGTTTGATTTTACGCTTGGTGGAGGTCTGGTAGATTTTTATAAGCAAAATGATAGTAATCAATATGAATTATTTGATCTCTTCTATTATTCATTATTCGCACCGTTTGGTTATTTTTTTATGTATTTTTATCATGTGTTACGGATTAATAAAATAACATTTATCTTTTATATTACTGCTTGGTCTATTATTGGTATTACCGTTCAATGGATAGCTACTCTTCTGCATATCCTTACTTATCAAAATAACTATCAATTATCTTATTCTTTCCCTATATTCTTACTAATTCAAACTTTGACGGGGATCTTTTACGTTTTCATTACTAGTAATAATAAAAAATTGGTCTAAGGATATATTTTGTGAAGAATTGTCTTAAAGTAAGGGGGCAATTCGAATATATAGGTTTCAATCGTCAATCTTAAAGGGGATACACCATGGAAAAGTTTATACAAAACTTAGATTTGTCATCGAAAGGTTTATGGTTTCCAATTACCTTAGGTACCATCCTTTTGATCTACATATTTATTATGCCAAAACGATTAAATTGGAGAGAAATTTATTTTATCTTTGGTACAACTGGATATATAGCATTAACAATTGATGTGTTCCTTATGTTAAATTACTTGGATGTATTTGATTTAGGTCGTAATCCACAACAAGAAGGAATTGGTGATTTTACATGTTACGGTATCATTCCTTCATGTTTTGCCGTGATATTTCTTAACTATTTTAATCAGGAAAAGAAGTGGATATATGTTACCATCTTTACCATCTTGTCCACTTTATCTGAATGGCTGCTTGTTCAAGTTGGATATATGCAGTTAAAAGGCTGGCATACCTGGTGGTCGATACCTGTGTTTATTATCGTTTTTGGTTTTTGGTTACCTTGGCAATTAAGGTTATTACGAAAAGAGTCATAAATAAATAAGCTTGTTAAGGTTTCTATAAAGAGTTAAAGAATGGGTTGCTACTGCGGCAGCCTTTTCTTGCGTTCTAAAAGGAACTGGCTGAATGAGTTAAAGGCAATGGGGATTTCGATTTCAATAGATGATTTTGGAACAGGATATTCCTCCTTAAGTTATCTGAAAAAGTTACCCATTAATAATCTGAAAATTGACCGTTCCTTTGTAAAAGATATTACAAGCAATTCTGAAAATCGGGCAATTGTAAAAACCATTATTTCGATGGCTAATAATTTAAATCTTGAAGTTATTGCAGAAGGAGTGGAGACTGAAGAGGAGTTAAAATTCCTAAAATCAAATGGCTGTATGGTTGTACAGGGATATCTGTTCAGTCCTCCGATTTCAGGTGAAGAATTTGAAAGAACCTTCTTAGAGCAGCACAAAGAGCCTGCAAAAACATATCTTTAATAAGAAAGGGCGGACGGTATTTAAACTGTTCGCCCTTTCCATTTTCTAACCAAGATAATTAATGACCGTTTCCTCTTTATTTCCTAACCACAGGAATCCACATTTCACCAAACACTAAGCCATTACGCTGCCCCATCTCCACAGTTGTATTTGGTCCGCCAACATAGGCAAAATTCTTTGCTTCTGGCAAGACTTGACCAAAGGCAATACCAGTAAGCATATTATGCAGCTCATCAGCACTTTTTGCTTCCCCTTTAACCACTAGGTATTCGCCTTTAGGGAATTGGATCACTCTGGATGCTTCTGGTAATGATTTCTCTGTCATGACGCCGGCATAATGCATCATCTTGTTATTCACCGCTTCGTTCACGGCAAAAATATAGTCATTTGTGGCTGCGGATTTTAAAGTGTTAAGCGTTCCATCTTGTTTGACTGTCTGCCAAAAGTCTGACTTTTCCTTAATGATGCCAGCATAGTCTGTGTAATGACTCTTAAGCTCCGTTCCAAAACCTAAAACGGTAAAGCTGTCTTTTTCTTCTAGGATATAATCTGCCATATTCAAAACCTCTCTTTTTTTATTAATCAAATGACTTGTAATCTTCACTTGATAAATATATCATAGTCATAAATCATGTCAAAAAATGATACTGTTTAGGAGTCCTGATGAAAAAAGTTGAACGGATTAATATCATCATGAGGTATATCAACAACCGCTCCCACTTTACAATTTCTGAAATCATGCAAGAATTTAATATCTCTCGTTCGACAGCTATTAGAGATATCAGAGAAATCGAGTCAATGGGGATGCCGCTTGTTGCTGAGGTTGGAAGAGATGGGGGGTATTTTGTCATGCACAACTCTGTCCTGCCCGATGTTCGCTTTACAGATAATGAGGTCAAAGCTCTCTTTATTGCCTTTATGGCCACAAGAAATCAGCAGCTCCCTTATCTAAAGAGTCGTCAGTCTTTAGCTGAAAAGTTACTAGGCCTCATCTCAGAAAACCAGCAAGATGATCTTGTTCTTTTAAATCAAATTCTGCTATTTGAAGGGACCAACCCGAATAATCCTGACCTGCTCGATTTGTCAGACCTCCCCCATCCCATGTTAGAAAAACTGATCCAAATCCTTCTTTTGGATCGATATTTATTGATTACAATAAAAGAAGAGAAGGTAGTTAAGACTTATCCCATTTATCTATTACACCTTTATCGTGAAAAAAGCCTGTGGCTGATTGAAGGCTTTGACTTAAAAGAAGAAAAGAAGTTGATTTTTCATGTCGACAATCTCACCAATGTTAAATCTTACCCAACGAATAAAAGATTGAGTAAGAAAAAGATTTTAGAAAAACTAAGTAAGCAGGAGGAAGTAATCAACCTTTACCTTGAACTTGGTCCTAAAGCGATTGCCCAGTTTAAAAAATACCACCCTTTAAAATTATCCATTTCCTATACGAATCCTTACCAAGCCACAGCCATTTTAAAGACTTTTATCAATGTTTATAATCCCGAGGAATTGACGGAAATAACAAATTGGCTGCTTTTCCTAGGCGATGATATCAGGGTTAAGGAAATGCCAGAAGAAGTTTTAGAAGCTTTAAAAAACAGATTATACTTATTCTGCCCGTAAGCAGTATCTATAGTTTAAAGGAACTGTATTATAAACAAGAAAACCCGCTCCAAATATTCAGCGGGTTTTGCATTTTATATGCAAGTTAAAGTAGAAATATTGAATTATCGATCTAATTACTTCCTACCATATATCTCCGCGTTCTTGTTTCAAGGCCTTCATCTTTTCAACCCATTCATCGACGCGCTGCCGAATTTCCTTGCTTTTGGCATCGGCTTTTTCTCGATTTTCCTTTGCCATTGAAATATAGACTTCTTTTATGGCGTCACTTCGTTCCATTGCCCAATCTCTTAGTTCCGTTTGTTGTTCATCGGTAACCCAATTATTATCGGCCATTATGGTAATCGCATCGCTTAACCGATGTGACTCGCGTCTCCCAATGGTCCATAGCTGTAATGGATACTGTTCCCCCATTTTGTACTCATCACCCATCTCCCAGCCATCGGGTGCCATGGTAAAGGCCCAGGCAAGATCGAGTGTAGAGGGAAGCCATTCATATTGAATCGTGTTTTTCAATTCTTCTGGACTGTCAGCCTTAAAGTACTTACCGTTTCCTGCTTCGGCAACAGCTTTCAATTGATCTTCTGTATTGCCATCGACATCAAAGCCGATGATGTTAACGGTATTGCTGCTGTTTTTTGCAGCCAAGTCTCTGCTTGCCTGAATAGGGTCACCACTGCAGGTTTCAGCTCCGTCACTGACGATATAAATGGTGGTTCCTTCTAAATAATTACTGCTCATTTCAGTCGCTTTTTGAATGGCACCCGCTAGTGGTGTCCATCCTTTACTTTCAAATGAGTCAACTGCCGTCTGGAAATCTTGCTTTAAGTACTTACCCATTGGATAAAGCTCCTCAATCGCGGAGCACGATTCGAACATATCCTCATCACTTTCAGAGCCCTTATGGCCATACACGACGAGAGAAACCTCGCTTGATTGCCCGATGGTTTGCGCAAAGCTTTTAACAGCATCCTTGGCAATGTCCATCTTTACTCTGCCATCAGACTGCAGCAGCATGCTGGAGCTGGCATCGAATAAAATAATCGCCTTTTTGGTAGCGGCCACTTCCTCTTCACCCTCGGACCTTGTTGGATCCGGCAGGTATGGTTCTTCAAACTGTGGTTGATAAGCGTTGCTGCTTTCAATGACCTCCTTATAGTGAGGACTGGCAAGTAAGGCAACCAATCCTTTTTTTATTGTGTCCAGATCATCCGATTCTTTTGTCAATTGTTCTAGCTGTGATGGTAATTTGCTTTTAATATCAGGATCCAGTTCAGGAATATCGTTGCCAACTTCTTCAACATCTTCTTCATATGTTAGACCTGCCATCATAGTCCCAGGTGGTAGGATGGCCAGTGTTTCCTCGGATACTTCTAAATTTATTTTCTCTACTTCGTTTAACCTATTATCCTGCTTTTCTTCATCTTGCTTCACAGCAGGTTTGGTTGTCGCATTTTCTTTTTCATTACTGCATGCTGACAGGACAAACAAAATGAGCAGCAATAACAAAAAGCTATGTCGTTTCACACATATCCTCCTCTTGCTCGTACAAAAATTATGTATTTGTTAGCAATAAACATTTTTATAAAGTTTAACATGAAGATACTTCCTGTTAATGAGTCATTGGTAATAGTAAATTTACAGTAATTGAGAAGTGTTATAATCCTGGCATAAAAAGAATAGTGTGATATAATTACATGTGTTTTTTAAGAGTTTACCATCTACGATAAAACAGAAACTAGGTGAAAAAAAGATATGGAACGTGAAAATACAAAAGGCATTTACTATACTGCCGGTGCGTATATATTTTGGGGTGTTTTACCAATCTATTGGAAATTTATTGACCAAGTTTCCGCGCTTGAAATTTTAGCACACCGAGTCATTTGGTCGTTTATTTTCGTTTTACTAATAGTCGGCATCCTGAAGCGAAAACTATTAAAAAACTTTTTTCAAGTTCAAATGAAACAGAAAAAAACATGGCTTGGACTTTTCCTCGCTTCGCTATTAATTAGTATTAATTGGTTTGTTTATATATTTGCTGTCAATACAAACCACATCGTGGAGGCAAGCTTAGGCTATTTTATCAATCCGCTTGTCGCCGTTTTGTTAGGGGTTTTTGTATTAGGTGAAAAGATGAATGTATGGCAGGCAGTCTCATTTGTGGTGGCTGGTATCGGTGTCGTCTATATGACGCTATCGCTTGGAACTTTCCCATGGATTGCGCTGATATTAGCCTTGTCCTTTGGTTTTTATGGACTATCAAAAAAACTAATAAAAGTAGACTCGATTTTAGGCTTGCTGCTGGAAACGTTGTTTATTGTCCCGTTCGCTTTATTGTTTTTAGCTTATTTGGGTGTAAATGGTCAGCATAGCTTCGCAACGGGGTCTATAAAGAATGATTTATTTTTACTTGGATCAGGAATCGCTACAGCACTGCCGCTATTATGGTTTGGGATTGGAGCACAAAAGATTCCACTCTACCTAGTGGGCTTCTTACAATATATTGCTCCAACTATTAGTTTACTGCTTGGAGTCCTTATATACGGAGAGTCGTTCACGAGGGACCATGCTGTTACGTTTTCATGTATCTGGATCGCATTAGCAATCTTCAGCATCTCCAATATTCGTCAGATGATAAAGAAACGAAAAGTTTCAGCAATAGCAACAAATGCAAAGAGCGTTTAGAAATAGTATCCAACTCTAAAAGACTATTGAATTGTATTACAATTCAATAGTCTTTTTTTGTACATACTGGCTGCATGCTTTGAATAATTTCTTACTAGG
Source organism: Neobacillus sp. NPDC093182 (assembly GCF_044754045.1). NCBI lineage: Bacteria > Bacillati > Bacillota > Bacilli > Caryophanales > Bacillaceae > Neobacillus > Neobacillus sp. NPDC093182. The sequence continues at coordinate 150,559 of NZ_JBIVOI010000008.1, read as the reverse complement.
TCACAGTGAAGGAAGTATTATCACCCCATTCGTGAATGAAAAAGTCCCTGTAGACGGGATGATTCTTCTTGCAGGCACAGCTGAACCTTTGGCAGAAACCATGACTTGGCAGCGTGAAGAAATGATAAAGGACGTTAGATCGGTAAAAGGGTTTCAAGGATGGTTAATTCGACTATTAAAAGTAGATGAAAAAATCACAAAAATGAATGACGACTTAACAAACGCCGTGCTAGGCTCGGATGAGCGGGTTATCAAGCACAAAGGGAAAAAGTTAACGCGAAATGGAATCGAGAGCATTTGCAATTTGACGTATCAAAACCGTTACAAAAAGTAACTTGTCCTGTTCTGGCGATTACGGGTACAAAGGATGTAAACGTAAAGGTTAGTGATTTAGAAAAAATCAAGGCACTTGTTCAAAGTGAATGTGAAACGCATATCATTCAAGATATGACTCATATGCTTCGAAAAACAGATGTTGAACACAGCTTCAGCAAAATCGTGAATAATAATAAAAAATCACTTAGACATCCTATTGATTCTGAATTAAAAGATATAATTACTACATGGTTACGTAACTGGAAAAATAGACAAATCAAAACCGAAAAGGCAGAGATGTTGGTTAAATAAAATGTCTGATACAAGAGTAGGGACTTCAATCCTTACTCATTTTTTTTGCCTCTGGCCGTAATGATTTTCTAAATTGTTTCGATTATGGCCTAAGTGTATACTTACTAAATGAACCTTTTTCAATCATAGGGGGAACACGGATGGAATTTAAACCAAAGGCGATTTTTTTAGACATGGATGGAACGATTTTAAATCATCAAAATCAGGTAAGTATACATACAAAGGTTGTCATCGATCAATTACGTAATCAGGGAATTTATGTTTTTATTGCTACGGGCAGAGCATTCGATGAAATAGAGGGAATTGTACCAGCAGGTTTTCAAGTAGATGGAGTCGTAACTTCTAATGGAATGGCTGGATATGTTGGCAGTGAGATGATCTTTAAGCATTCCCTCCCGCTTAACCTGGTGGGGGAAGTAATTAAAAGAGCAAGGGAAAACAAAGTCTATTATGAACTATTTCCATATGGATCGGACCGTATCACATTAAAACAGGATCAAGGATATGTTGAAAATGAAATAACAGAACCAAAGCCGGAAAGTGTCGGCATCAACGAGTGGCTTTCCCGTAAAGAGGCAATTAAAGAGAAAATTAAGTGGGTAGATGAAATTGGTGGAAATGAATTTTCTAAATTCTATTTCTTTGCTAAATCGAAGGAACATATCAATCGCTGGAAAGAAGAACTAGAACAATTAAAGAAAGAAATAGACTTTACCACTTCGATTTCGTCTAATCATAACGTCGAGGTTATGGTAGCAAACGTGAATAAGGCAACAGGGATTCAACAAATGTTAAAACACTTTGATTTGCCAGTGACAGAAACAATGGCAATAGGCGATAGTGACAATGACCTGCCAATGCTACGACTCGTTCATTTTTCGGTAGCCATGAAAAATGCTCCTGATCGCATTAAAGAAATTGCCGATGATGTTACAGAGTTCACTTGTGATGAAGATGGGGTTTCCTTTTTCCTAAAATCACGGTTTTTGTCTGAAAAATAAAACAAATCAATGGTGACAACCATCTCAAATGCTGGAGGGAATCCAGTGAAATTAAGCGTTCTCTACCAATTAGTGATCATTGGTAATAGAAAAGAGCAGGAACCTTTTAGTGAGGTATCCTGCTCTTATTTGTTAAACGAAAATTTCGTTCTTTCTTTATCTTTTATAAAGAGTTATGCCGGTATTTAAGGTAGCTCAGTTTCAGGTTTCACCCAAAGCTGAGACCAGCTCTCTATTTCTCGCAAGACTGGTTCTAGTGAACGACCTTTTTCCGTTAATGAATACTCAATTATCACTGGTGTTTCGGGTATAACCTCACGTTTTACTACTCCTTGGTGTTCTAAATCCTTTAAACGATCAGATAATACTTTTCCACTTATGCCAATAGCAGACTGGATCTCAGAAAACCGCTGCGAACCAGATAATAGCTGATAAATAACTAATGCACTCCATCTTTGACTAAGTAGGGAGATGGCTTTTTCAAATTTTGGACATATAGTAGGTTGTTTCATACTACATTACACCTCTCTTATTTGTAGTATACCACAAAATGTCATTCATTTACAAAAGTAAATCTAGTTACTTGACAATATGTAATAACATTAATATACTTACTTACATAAAGTAACTAACTTCTATTTGTTTGCAGCTGACAAATTATCACAAGAAAAATGACTCTAGGAGGGTTTTTATGGGATTTCATACTAAACCAACTACATTTGTGGGGCATGTCAAAATTAAGGTAGAAAATTTACAGCGTTCATTAAATTTTTATCAAGATGTTCTAGGTTTCGATATTTTAGAGCAAACAAATTCTACAGTAAAACTAACAAGTAATGGAAAAACAAGCATTTTATCACTTGAAAAACCTGACAATGTCATTCCGAAACAGGGAAAAACAACAGGATTATATCATTTCGCTATCCTGCTGCCAGAAAGATCGGACTTAGCTAAAATTGTGATTCACTTGGTGAACAAGGGGATAAAATTTGGCTCTTCAGATCACCTTGTAAGTGAGGCATTGTATTTAAATGATCTAGATGGAAACGGTATTGAGATTTATATCGATCGGAATCCTTCTGAATGGAGCTGGAAAGGCCAAGAAGTGGCGATGACGGTAGACCCACTAAATTTTGAAAATCTTATAACTACTGTTAAACCATGTGAAAAGTGGCTGGGAATGCCAGTAGAAACGGTAATGGGGCATATTCATTTACATGTTTCTGAATTAAAGAAGACAGAAGAATTTTATGTAAAAGGACTTGGATTTGATGTGGTCAATCGATATGGCGGGCAGGCGCTATTCCTTTCCGCTGGAAAGTACCACCATCATATTGGGGTCAATACATGGAATGGGATAGGGGCACCAACTCCTTCCTTAAATAGTGTAGGTTTAGAATCTTTTACACTCATTTTGCCTAATGAAGAAGCACGTAACAAATGCGTATCTAATTTGAAAGAGATTGGTGCAGCTGTGATAGAAGTAAACCATTCTTTTATAACTCATGACCCTTCAGGAAACCAAGTCGAGTTAGCAGTTTAAGATAAGGAGGACTCCGAATGTCTACTAGTAATCATAACGGCATTGAAATAGGAATCTATACACTTGCTGATATCGGTCCGGATCCCTTGACGAACAAAACGATAACACCCAAGCAAAGAATGAATGAAATGATTCAAGCAGCAAAGCTTGCGGATGAAGCGGGTCTAGATGTTTTTGGGGTAGGGGAACATCATCGTTTGGATTATGCTTCTTCTTCTCCTGCAGTTATTTTAGCTGCTATTGCACAAGCAACAAATCGAATGAAACTAACTAGTACTACAAGTGTGTTAAGTACACTTGACCCAGTTCGCTTGTTCGAGGATTTTGCCACATTGGATTTGCTTTCAGATGGTCGTGCTGAAATCTTGGCTGGCCGAGGAGCATTTATCGAATCATTCCCGCTTTTTGGATACAGTACCAACGACTATGATGAGCTTTTTACAGAACATATGGAATTGCTCTTGCAGCTAAATAGAAATGAAAGAGTCACTTGGTCGGGTGATTTTCGTTCACCCTTAAGGAATGCAGAAATTTCACCACGACCTATACAAGAGCAAATACCCATTTGGATTGGTGTTGGCGGGACGCCTGATAGTGCTGTCCGTGCTGGGGAATTTGGGGTTGGTATGGCGCTGGCCATATTAGGAGGAGATCCATTGCGTTTCAAACCGCTTGTGGATCTCTACCGTAAAGCGGGAATGGAAGCAGGGCATTCACCTGATGTTTTAAAAGTGGGTGTAACAGGCCATGCTTTCATTGCTGAAACGACTCAGCAAGCGAAAGACGAGTTCTTCCCTTATTATTCAAATTATTGGTCCTATGTGAATCGCCAAAGAGGGATGGGATCAAGGATGTCAAGGGACGATTTCGAGCATATGGCAAGTCCTAATACTGCTTTGTTCGTAGGAAGTCCGCAGCAAATTGTGGAGAAGGTTCTTCATCAGCATGAGCTTTTTGGTCATAAACGTTTTCTAGCTCAAGTCGATATAGGCGGGTTACCTTTTAATAAAGTAGCGAAAAACATTGAATTATTAGCTACTGAGGTTGCCCCAGTGATTAAAAAGGCAACGAGTATATAAATAATTATTGGAGGAAATCACAATGAAAATAGCAATTGTTGGAGCAAGTGGAAAAGCAGGAAGTCTGATATTGAAAGAAGTAGTAAGCAGAGGGCATAACGTAACAGCGATTGTAAGAAATGCTTCTAAAATTCAAGAAAAAAATGCAGCAGTCATTGAGAAAGATGTATTCGAATTAACAACTGATGATTTAACAGCGTTTGATGTTGTTGTAAATGCCTTTGGAGCTCCGCTTGGAGAGGAACAAGCTCATGTGGATGCGGGTCATGCGTTAATCGAAGTGTTAAAAGGAACAAAAACAAGATTATTGGTTGTCGGAGGAGCTGGAAGTCTTTTTGTCGACGAGAACAAAACAGTAAGATTGATTGATACTCCTGAATTTCCGGATTTCGTTAAACCAACGGCTAACGGTCAAGGAAGAAACTTACAAGAATTACAGGATACCACTGACTTAACATGGACATTTGTAAGTCCTTCGGCAGTATTTGATGCGGAAGGAAAAAGAACAGGATCCTATCAGTCAGGGAAAGATCACCTTCTTGTAAATTCCACAGGGGAAAGTTATATCAGCTATGCGGATTTTGCCATTGCGGTAGTAGATGAAATTGAAAATCCAAATCATCTTAATGAAAGATTTACAGTTGTCGGCGAGAAAGAATAATCTAAAAGAGTCCTGAGACTATAAAGTGTCTTGGGACTCTTTGGCTATTTTATTTTCCTTCATCTTCACGATCCATTTGGTCTAAACGAGATCTTCCTTCACGTTCAAGCTGGTCATTCAATGCTTGCCAGGATTTCTCTACTTCCCGCTCATGTTGAATTTTGGAATAAATCATATCAAAAAGAATGGTTACTACAGCACTTATTATCATTGCCCAAACGTATATCATCGCTGTTAATTCCTCTCAGGTGTATTATATCTTACTAGATTTTATCATAGGTTCAGGCTTTAGTAGATTGTTATTTTATAATGGAGGAATTTTACAAACGTGTTAGCACAGGGTGCTCCAGAGTCTAGTGGTGTTGGCGACGGAGTGTTGTTCAATGATGGAATAGGCTGCATTGGTAATGGCTTGTGCTAATGTTTCACCTTTCGCACGAATGTTATTGAAACTGACTTCAGATTCTCCAGCTGTAGAAAAAGTAAACCCGAATTCCTCCAGCCTTTTAACGATCAACATCGCATGTTCAAGGTTATGCTCAGGTTGAAATTCCGAATCATGAATGAAAACACCCTTTTCATAATCAAACCAACGATCCCACCGATTTAACTTCCAACCTAGAATTCTCCGTGCAATTGAATCTGTTTTGTTCATCTGCATTACCTCTTTTCTAAATGTTATATAACAGTTTTATTATTATTAGTTATTATATAACACAACGAATAAAAATGACCATCATTTTTTAAAAAAATCGGATATTTTTCTAAGAATTATTTTTTACGAGAGTAAGAGTGGATATCTATTGGTTTAAGCGAAAGTTGAAAGATAACAACATTAATGTTGAAATATTTGTCTACTATTGTAAAATTAAGAATAGTTCAAAAATCTATTAACAAAATACATATTAAAATCTTTTGCTTCTTGGAGGGATGGATTTGTCTAAAGTTAAAAGTGCAATCATTGTTGGAGGAGGCATTGGAGGGCTCACGACTGCTCTTCGGCTTCACCGCGTTGGCGTGTCAGTGCGAGTTTTTGAGAGTGTGGAGAATATTACTGCCCTCGGAGTAGGGATTAATCTTCTGCCTCATGCTGTTAAAGTTTTGACGGAATTGGGTTTGGCAGATGAACTCAGTAAAACAGGTTTACCTACAGCAGAACTCATCTATGTAAATAAATTCGGAAAGAATATCTGGCAGGAACCGAGGGGAGTAGACGCGGGATACCAGTGGCCACAATACTCGATACATCGAGGACGTCTGCAAATGCTGCTGCTAAACGCTGTTAAAAAACAGGTGGGAGAAAATGCTGTATATACTGGACATCATTTAAAATCTTTTCAAATGATGGGAGGCAAAGTAACAGCACAGTTTGAAAATCGAAAAACAGGGGAAAAGTTAGGTTCATATAGCGCAGATATTTTGATTGCCGCCGATGGCATCCATTCAACGGTAAGGAAATTCTACTATCCAGATGAAGGATTACCGAAGTTCAGCGGCCGGATTTTATGGCGTGGTCTGACCGAGTCTGCTCCATTTTTAAAAGGCAGATCTATGATTATGGCAGGTTACCAAGACCAAAAATTTGTTGCTTACCCGGTGTGTCCTGATACTGCTGCAAAAGGGTGTTCTCTCGTCAACTGGATTGCGGAGCTGTCAGTTTCTGATGAAATGCCATCATTTGCGGATTGGAATAAGAAAATCGACAAAGAGAAATTTGCACCTGCTTTTTCATCGTGGGAATTTGGCTGGCTGAATGTGCCTAAATTAATTGAGGAGACCGAAACTGTTTTTGAATTCCCGATGGTCGACCGTGATCCGCTGCCTCAATGGTCGTTTGACCGGGTAACATTACTTGGAGATGCAGCCCACCCCATGTATCCAATTGGATCAAATGGTGCTTCGCAGGCAATTCTCGATGCAGATGCTTTGGGACAAGCCATCCTGGGGCAGCCGGATGCCGAAATGGCATTGCAAGCTTATGAAGACGCGAGATTAGAACCTACATCCAAGATTGTTTTCGCAAATCGAAAAAATGGGCCAGAAGAGGTTATGCAAATTGTAGAAGAACGTGCTCCGAATGGTTTCGTAAATCTACACGATGTTATTGCCCAGCGTGAATTAGAAGAAATAGCGAATAAGTACAAGCAAATTGCTGGTTTTGACAAAGATATTCTCAACCGAAAAGTTGGTGTTCAATAATGGTAGAACATATTGTCTTACTAAAATTTTCACCTAAAACTACCAAGGAACAAAAGGAAGAACTAATTCGCAGGACCTTACAGTTAAAAAATGTGATTCCAGGTATTATGGACATCCAACAGGGCTTTAATTTTTCAAACAAAAGTCAAGGGTATGAAATCGGATTAACGGTAAGATTTGAGGACAAAGCTTCATTGGACAACTATGGTCCCCATCCGGCACATAAGGAGATTGTCACCTTTTTGAAGGAGATAGGCATGGAGGATAGTATCATCGTGGACTTTTATCTCAATTAATTTTTTATGGTTATAGACTTTATTCCTTAATCGCGTTTAAGTGGTTGTGTAAACATTAGTAAATGGAACAAAAAGGGCTTCCTTTGGAAAGCCCTTTTACATTTTGTTTTTTTAAAAGGGAAGATTAATTTATAGAAAATAAGAGGGGTGCAATCATGGCGAATTTGAAATATGAAATAAAAGAAACGATTGGAATCATATCAGAAGGTGCAAAGGGATGGAACAAGGAACTAAATCTCATCAGTTGGAATGACCGTGAACCGAAATATGATTTACGTGATTGGGACCAAAACCATGAGAAAATGGGCAAAGGGATTACCCTCTCAAAAGAGGAGTTAATCCAGTTAAAGAAATTATTAAATGAAATGGGTTTGGAATAGGAAGGAGGAGAGCAAGTCATGGACACAACCATAGAAAAATTACAAAAACTGCATTCTTCTGTCCAAAAATTAGAGAGTGCATTACAAGAGGTTTGGAGTGGTATTGACGAAATCAGGGACGATGAATATTTCAGTGACCTCCTGCAAAAAGCGAAACAACATAAAAAAAAGAAACAACCATCCAATGAAAACACGGAGGAGCTTTCTGTTCTGTTAGATGAATTCGCAAACAGCATGGGAGAAATTCCTGAAGATGGTACAGTTGTGATTGATTTTGAAGACGCAATATCAGAACTCATTGAATGGGTAAAAAATAATAAACTGAGGTAAACCTTTGAAGACAGGAAAATAAAAACGGAAAAGGGGCATCAAACAAGCCCCTTTTCCGTTTTTATTTATGATTGGTCGTTTTAAGATTGCTCTCGTGAATCTGAATAGCAGCAGGATTCATCAGTGTTAGACTTACGATAACAATGACACCTGTGACTAAACCGTAGATGATTGGCAGTGTTGACGTAATGCCATAAATCATGAAAGTAATAAAAATGACGAGTGAGCTAGCGATAATTGAATAAAAAGCCGCTTTGCTTGTTACACGCTTCCAATAAAGACCAATAATCAGCGGAACGAATATCGCACCAGATAAAATCGCATAAGCCATATCCAATGCAACAAGGATGTTTTGAATCCAGATCGAGAAAATGATCGATAACACACCTAATCCGAGTGTGACAATCCGAGACGTTTTGATAACCTCTTTATCGCTCATCTCTTTTTTCGCGTAAACCTTAATAATATCATTCGTGATTAAAGTTGCAGAGGCAAAGATGGCTCCAGAAGCATTCGACATGAGTGCAGAACAAACACTAGCAAGGACAAGTCCTAATAAGCCTGGAGGTAAAATTTCTAATGCCAAACTAGTAAAAGCAGATTGAGAGTCCCCTAAATTCGGGAGAAGTACGAGTGCACACATACCAACAATACTTAATGCTAAGGCATAAAAAACACTATACACACCAGCAGAGACAGCACTGCTTTTCATTACCTTTTGGTTCTTCGCTGTAAAGACACGCTGCCAAATATCTTGTGAAACCATTAATCCAAAAAAGTATAATAAAAAGTATTGAAAAATTCGATCCCAACCAATGTTAGTCAGGCTATTATGACTTTCTGGCATACTATTAAAAAGGACCGTTAATCCACCAACACTATCAACACTATAAGGGAACATGATAAAGAATACACCTATAGTCATCACAGCAAATTGAATAATATCAGTTAAAGTAATACTCCACATTCCACCTAAAATGGTATAAAAAAGGACGATTCCACCACCAATAAACATAGAAGGGATAACCGGCCAGCCGAGTAAGACGTGAATGACATTTCCCATACCAATTACTTGCGTTACAACAATCATAAGAGTGTAGATGCTCGTAACAATCGCACTAATGAGCTGAGTCCCTTCACCAAAACGTTTTCCGAGCATCTGACTTATCGTGAAAACCTCATAACCGCCAATCTTATTCACAACGAATAAACCCAATGCAGCGATTCCAAAGCCCATCATCGAAACAAACCAAAAACCGGAAATACCCACATCATACCCTAAAGTGGTCGAACCCATCGTTGCGGCACCGCCAATAATGACCGCCGCTAAACAACCGACATGGCTAAAGTAGCCTAAACGGCTTCCTGCCAGTAAAAAATCTTTTTCTGACTTTGCCTTTTTGATTCCAATAATCCCCACAACCATCAATACACCAAAATACAGTAGAAGTACAAGCGTATCAAGTATGTTCATCTATAAACCCCCAAACTAGATTCTATTTCGTATTCAGTGACCGCTTCTTCCAGCAAGGAAATACCTAGATCCAAATGTTCTTTATCAATAGTAAGCGGAGGCATCATTCGGATGACTTCACCTTTATTACCACTTAAATAGAAAATGACTCCTTTGTCTAGACACTTCTCAAGAATGTTCATTAATCCTTTACCATTTGGTTCCCCCGTTGCAGGATGGACAATTTCAATTCCCAACATCAATCCAATCCCACGTACGTTCCCTATCGCAGGGTGTTTTTCTTGAAGAGCTATTAATTTATTTAATGCATAGTCACCTAACATTCTAGCATTTTCAATTAATCCTTCGTCTCTTAGCACATCAATCGTTGCACACGCTGCAGCACATGCGACAGGATTTCCGCCAAATGTTGTACTATGGCTGCCAATGGCCCATTGTTCCATTAATTCTCGTGAGGCAACGGTGGCACTAAGAGGTAATCCGCTAGCAATCCCTTTGGCAATCGCCATGATATCGGGTGTCACACCAAATCGATTGGCAGCAAACCAGTCCCCTGTACGTCCAAAACCGGTTTGAACTTCATCAAAGATTAACAAAATTCCGTGGCGGTCACAGATTTCCCGTATTTTTTGCAACCAGGCTTTTGGCGGGATGACATAACCGCCTTCTCCTAACACTGGTTCCAAAATAACAGCTGCTACTTCATCTGGGGCTACTTGGTGATTGAATAGTCGTTCAAAGTCTTTTTCAACGTGTCCAGACCAATAATCGTTATGATTAAATCCTTGTGGTGTTTCAGAAATCTGAGCATACGGTAATTGATACGTCATATTGGCCCCAACAGGTAAATTCCTTCTGTATTTACTTTTAGAGGTAGTAAGACTTAGGGCTCCCATCGTTCTTCCATGGAATCCTCCTAGGAACGATACAACATAGGGTCTTTTCGTCACATGTCTTGCTAATTTAACTGCACCTTCAATCGCCTCGGCACCGCTATTTCCAAAGAAAAAGCAGTCTAAAGGCTCAGGTAAAACCGCTTTCAATTTTTTCGCTAATGTAATAATAGAGTCGTAATTGATGATCCCAATCGGACCATGAACTAAATGGTCAACTTGTTCTTTAATAGCTGCAATCACTCTTGGATGTCTGTGTCCTGTATTTTCAGTTGCAATACCAGAGGTGAAATCTAGATATTTTCTGCCATCAACCCCTACATAAAACAATCCCTCTGATTTTACTACCGGCAGGTTTGGAAAATCCTTCGCCATAGTGGGAGCTAACAAGCCTTCTTCATTAATGGTTTTCCAATCAATCATAACCTCAACCCCATTCTAGATATTGAGGAAATTTTCTAACAATTTTATCAAACAGTCAAACGCCGACTATTAAAAAAATTAATAGTAAAAAAATGTTAAAAAAGGAATGGTTGAGAGGCTACTATCCATGATCAATTTATAAAAATACAAAAAGCCAACCCCCATTTTAATCGAATCTGACATACTTTACTAGTGTAAAAGTTCCTTTCTACCTAAGTTCTATCCAATGACATGAGCTCTTGATAAAAAGTTATTTTTGAATATATATAAAGTCTGTTAGTCTAGTTGATTCAATTAATTTTAAAAGATTAGAATATTCTTATACTTATCAAGGGGGTCATAATGATGGAGAAGAATATTTCAATTTTAGGAGTACCGATGGATTTAGGTCAGTCAAGACGCGGAGTGGACATGGGACCAAGTGCGATTCGTTACGCCGGTGTTGTGGATCGGTTAGAAAAAATAGGTCACACTGTAACGGACCTTGGCAACATTGAAATTGAGCCTGCAGGTAGGGGTACTGCCATACATACCAACTTGAAAAACTTAGAGGCTGTGGTGAAAGCTAATCTGGATTTAGCGGAAAAAGTAGATAAAATCATTGGAAGAAATGATTTTCCGTTGATTTTTGGAGGAGATCATAGTATTGCAATTGGAACACTGGCTGGTGTATCCCGTCATTATTCGAATCTTGGCGTGATTTGGTATGATGCACACGGGGATTTGAACACAGAGGAAACGTCTCCTTCTGGTAATATTCATGGGATGCCGCTGGCAGCAAGTTTAGGGTTTGGTCATCCTTTACTAACGAATATCGGCGGGTACGCTCCAAAAATTAAACCTGAAAATGTCGTCATTATTGGTGCCCGAGATCTTGATGAAGGAGAGAAAGATTTGATTAAAGAGATTGGGATAAAGGTATACACCATGCACGAAATTGATCGATTAGGTATGACAAAGGTGATGGAAGAAACAATCGAGTATTTAAAAGGAACCGATGGTGTACACTTATCATTAGATCTGGATGGACTCGATCCAAAAGAATGTCCAGGGGTTGGAACTCCTGTATTAGGCGGTATAAGTTACCGTGAAAGCCATCTTGCCATGGAAATGTTAGCAGATGCCCAAATCATTACTTCAGCTGAATTTGTAGAAGTAAACCCCATTCTCGATGAACGAAATAGAACGGCACTCGTTGCCGTAGCTCTTATGGGCTCGTTATTTGGCGAAAAATTGTTAGAACGACCGCTAACAAAGAAGAGAGAATATGCCTATCATACAAAGTAAAGGTAAGAGTAATAGATATATAGTTTAATAACGTAATAATCATTAATATCTTTTATGGATGATTTCATAAAAATAAACAGTAGAAGGTAAACTTCCATCCATCCAAAACCGTTATAAAGTTTTTTCCATATCCCATGAGCAAATGGAAGTAAGTAAATTTTTATTGGTATAATAATAGGGAATAGAACCTAACCGGTTATAGGGAAAATATCTATTTTTATAGTAAAGCGGGGATTGGATGGAACTTAGAAATTTAAAGACATTTCAAGTGGTGGCAGAAGAATTAAATATTACGAAGGCCGCCAAACGTTTAAAATATACGCAGCCTACCATTACGTTACAAATACAATCATTAGAAAAAGAACTCAATCATTCTCTTTTAACCAGAGTTGGTAAAAAGACGCTACTAACAACGGCTGGTAAAAAACTAAAAGCTCATGTGGATCACTTATTTGACCTTGTTGAAAAAATAGAAAAAGATATGGAAGAATTACGCGAACCGTCAGGTGTCCTTACAATTGCAGCCTCTGAATATTATTGTACACGGCATCTTTCATCGCTAATAAGGACGTATATGGACATGTACCCCAACGTACGGATAAGTCTTCTTCCACTAAACAGTGTCCATGCAATCCAAAGCGTAAGGGATCGTGTCGCAGAAATTGCAATCATTGCGAGTCCATGTAATGAAACTGATATAAGAAAAACCTATTTAGAGGAAGAACAGACTTTTTTGGTGGCTTCATCCGACATCAGCAGGGGCAAAGGTATTCATGAAATTGTAAGTGAATATGCCTTTATTTCTTATGATAATAATTGCAGTTTCAGCAATATTATTGACCAATTTTTCAAAAAAAGCTCACTTCAGCCGCATACCACTATAATGGTTGGTGGAAGTGATGAGATGATTAAAAGAGCGGTCCTAAATGGAACAGGATATGCCATACTAGGTGAAAATGTTATAAAGAATGAATTAAAGGATGGCTCCATCACGATCCTCGAACATGTCACTAATTCAATTATAACCTCGGCCATTAATTTAAAAATTCGTTCAGAAGAACCGAATATCCAAACCTTTAATGATTTCTTACAAATTGCCTGGTCTGTTAACAATAAATAATGAAAACGTTTGGAAACCAAACGATGAAGGGACTGTTTTAACCCAGTTCCTTTTTTATTGTATTTGAAAGGACCTTCCCCTGTAATCTGTCCGCCAACTGAACATTTTTACGTATTAACAATCGTTCAATTGGTGGACAATGAAAGAAATCTGGACGAAAAAATGTCAATAGTGAATAGTGGCCCGAAAGAAATTTTTTGGTAAAATTAGGAGTAAGAACAATTACATCTCAATTGTCATTCGTGCTTGGGATTACACAGAAGGGGAGGATTGTTTTGCCAAGTATTAGTAGTTATTTTTTTAAAAAAGGGATTAAAGCTGGCGCAAAAAAACTGAAATTGGAAGAAAAGGAAGTAGCTGAGAGCAGGCAGGTCATTGATTCGTTTGCTCGGAAAATCTCCAAACTTCCAAAGGACTGTAAGGTTCAACAGATTGAGATTGAAGGGATTTATGCTGAGTGGATTTCTAACAATCAGACTTCAGAAGGAAGGGTGATTTTATATTTACACGGAGGAGGGTATCTCTATTGCTCAGCGGATACCCATCGAATGCTGGCTGCGAGAATCATGAAAGAATCTGGTGTAAAAATCCTCCTGCCGGAATACCGGCTTGCACCTGAACACCCATTTCCTGCTGCCATCGAAGATACTCTCACTGTCTATCGATGGCTTCTTAAGCAGGGATATGACTCTTCGAATATTATATTTGCAGGTGATTCAGCAGGAGGAGGCTTATCGGTGGCCGCCACTCATGTACTTAGAGATCAATATGAACCGCTCCCAGCAGCACTAGTATGTTTGTCCCCGTGGGTTGACTTAACAAGCTCTGGGTATAGCTACAGGGAAAACAGTGAAAAAGACCCGTATTTAAGGAAAGATCTTGTTCGAAAAACGGCTCAGCAATATGCGGGTGGTGAGCCTCTAGACAATCACCTAATTTCTCCCGTTTTTGCGGACCTTAGTGGATTTCCACCAATGTTTATTCAGGCGGGGAGTATTGAAATATTGTTAAGTGACGCTGAAATGCTGGCGGATAAAGCGCGTCAGGCAGGGGTGAAGGTTCATTTCAAAGTCTGGAAAGGTATGTGGCATGTATGGCAAATCGGCTCAGGATTACCTGAAGCGAAAAAGGCTGTGAAAGAAATCGGTAATTTTATAAAGAAGACATTTAGCGTAAGTCGATGAAAATCTATATTTGTTTTCAGAATCTTCAATTTCTCCTATTGTAAGTAACTATTTTTCTATGTAAAATACAAGTAATTAGTAATGAATGAGTATTCATTCATTGGAAAGGAGTAAGAATTATACTACGGAAAAAGAGGGCTGGAGAGCACAAAAATATTAAACAGAGGTGAGCGGCGATGTCAGAAAATAATCCTTTTGATTCTATAAGGCAAATAAGTGAAATGTGGGAAAAAGGATTAAATGGCTTATTATTTCAATCCGTAAATAACAACCCATTAATACAAGTGACGAAGCTAGGCATTGAGGCGAATTCTAGATACATAGAGATGCTAAAAAGAAATCGAGAACTGATGGCTAATTATATGAATCTGCCAACAAAAAATGATGTAGCCAATGCGGTCAAACAAACCATGCAAGCGGAAGAAAAGATAGATATTCTTGAAGAGCAAATCTGGAATTTACAAGATCATTTTACTTTAGCAACACAAGAGCAAAATAAGGTGCTTGGAGAAATACTAGAATTCACCAAACATATCCATTTGGAATGGCAAAAAGCGTCACAGGAGCTAGCTGCATTATCTGAAATGAAAAATGAATTTCAAGAGATGAAGAAGCTTTTGCAGAAAGATAAAAAAGAACCTGTTCTAGCAGCCAAATAAGGGTGAAGGAGAATAAACGATGGCGGTTAAATCACTCGTAAATATCCCGGTTCTCAATCTTGAAAGTGAGAAGAAGCGGTGGAACAATATTTATAAAGTTTTGAGCGAACCGAAGCCTGAAATTGAATCAACACCTAGAAAAGCGGTTTGGAAAAAAGGAAAAGCTGTTTTGTGGTATCATGCTGCACCAGAGAAAAAGTATACCACTCCCCTATTTTTGGTATATTCTCTCTTAAATAAAGCGTTTATACTTGATATCTCTGAAGAAGGAAGTGTGGTTGGCAATCTTACAAAACAGGGTTACGATGTCTATTTGCTAGATTGGGGTTCTCCCGGCTTGGAGGACAAGGACCTCACTTTAGATAACTACCTTATTGACTATTTGGAAGCTGCAGTAAAACGAGCCTTAAGGCATTCAGGTGCAGAAGATATCTCTTTGGTGGGTTATTGTATTGGCGGCATGCTTTCGGCAATGCTGACATCACTAACAGATTTGCCAATCAAAAATCTCGTTCTGGCAGCAGTTCCAATTGACTACAGCAACGCAATTGTTCCTAATAAATGGGTGAAAGCACTTCAAGACGGCACACTGAATTTTGACCGGTTTGCAGATGCTTACGAAGTCATTCCATCAGAGTTTTTATATGCCATCTTTATGGCGCTTCAAGGATTTAACATCGCACCAACCATAAATCTGGTCACTCGTGCTCACGATCAAAAGTATGTTGATAAGTGGCGGAATATGGACAAATGGATGAAGGATGCTGTTACATTTTCAGGTGCCGCATTTAAGCAGATGATGAATGAATTATACAAAGAGAACAAGCTTGTCAAAGGTGAAATGAAGATTGGCGGTCAGAGGGTGGATTTAGCCAATATTAAATGCAGTACATTGGTGATCACATCCACCCGGGATGAATTAGTGCTGGAATCACAAAGCCTTCCTGTCATGGACCTTATTTCAAGTGAAGATAAAACCTATCAGCATGTGGAAGCAGGGCATGTCTCTCTATGTTTAACCGGCCAGTTTGCCTTTGCGATTGACCCTTGGCTGTCGGTCCGTTCTACTAGATTAATATAAAAAGAACATTGGAAAAGCCTTAGCCCTTTGTATGCGGACTAAGGTTTTGATTTTTTTACAATGAGTTGAAGCTATAATAATAAATCATGCTAAATCTGATCAAGCTCCAAAGGCAAAAAGGCGTATTCGCCGTTCTTAATAATCTCACCTTTACGAACGCGAATAGGCTGTTTAAAAAGGGGTCCATCTATGACGGTAGTATGAAACTCTCCGCCTTCTCCACATGGGTCAATACCACGTGCTTCTAGTTCCTTTACGTATTCATGGGTAAATGTCTGCCCTAAGTCGTCTTCGCGCATTCCCAATGATAAATTAACTGTGACAATGATAGTTGTAAATCCTAGATTTATGAATTCTTCTACAGCTTCCCGATGATTCATTCCCCATAAAGGCATTCCAAGCTTTAATCCAGCATGGTTCGCAACTTTTTCATGCCAACAGCCATGAGCCGGTAAATCCAAGTCTCCAGTTACTAACACTTCTGCTCCTTGGTTTTTAGCTTTTGATAAAAGGCTCATAAATACAGTTTCATAATCTGTCCAACTGGCAGCAGCGGTATATACAGGCAAACCTATAGATTTAGCTTGGGCTTTAATCAGTTCCGGAGGCATCCCATGGGATCTGGAACGTTTCCCTTCTTCCTCGAGCATGACAATCAGACCCGCTGCTTCTCCAACTTTCATAGCTTTATAGAGAGCTAAAACACTATCCTTTCCTCCGCTAAAAGAAGCAATAAATTTATGACCGTACGCACCATTTTTCCAATCCTGGAGTTCTGTCATTCTTATTTTCCCCTTTATTTTAATTACTTTTTTGAAACTGATATTAATATACATATCTCTACTTTTTTTATTCTATCAGGATTGGTCCTAAAAATGACAGAAATATCTATTTAATACTGGGATCTGAATGATAGACCCTTCGCATTTCATATCGACTCGATTTATTCCAATAATATTCATTTGATTATATTCTATAGTTCTAGTAATCTATTTAAGGATTAATAGAGAATCGGAGAGAACTCACTTGGAGATGAAGGAACAGAAACATATAAAATGGTCATATAAAGTTATTTTTATAATTATCGGTCTATTGTTCATAAAAGTCTTTGAATTTGTCATTTTAAATAGAATCATTCATTGGTTTTGGAACATACCTTTGGATAGCAAGGGCGAGTTCATAGTCATTATTGTTACTATATTGATTTTGTTACCATTCATCATTATTGTCATGATGCAAAGAATTAGATTAGAGGGAGCAGAAGAGAAGTACAAACAGTTAGCCTATTTTGACCCTTTGACGGGACTTCCAAATCGTAGATATTTTGAAGAAAAAGTAAGCAATTCTCTATTGCGAAAAAGTAAAGAAGGAAAAACCGGTGCTGTTGTTTTCATTGACATTGATGGGTTTAAACTTGTGAACGACACTTACGGTCATGAAATTGGTGATATTTTATTAAAGGAAATTGGGATACGGCTTTTAGCAAGTGTGCGCAAAGAGGATTTGGTTTCACGTTTTGCAGGAGATGAATTTATTTTCTTCCTACCAAACGTAGACAAGGCTTCAGTTTTAAAAATCGTAAAAAGAATGATCGAAGAGATTAACAAGCCATTTGTTATCAACAATCATAGAATTTTAACTTCAACAAGTGCAGGTATATCCTTTTTTCCAAAACAAGGAAAAGATATAAAATTATTATTAAGAAATGCCGATAAAGCAATGTATAAAGCAAAATTATATGGAAAAAATACGTACGAAATTTTTGATGAAGATAAGGAATTCTGACATTTTAACTATTGCTATGGGATTGACGCTGCCATAATTGGTGGCTTTTTTTGATTTGTTTGGTTTAGTTAAGGTTGGCTACATGATCAATCACGACTGGGAAACATGGTATGGATTACTTGTTTATTTTATAGTTTTTAGATTCTTCTATCCTTGGTATATAAAATTACTTACAAAGAAACTGGTCAACATTTAATGTTGGCTTTTTTTGTGCTTTTTTAATAGCGTAATGGATTTTATTTTTCCGGGAATAGGCAAATACTTCAATAGAAGTAAACGCATTATTTGCAAACGATAAGAAATTACAACAGAATAAAAATGGTAAAATAAATTTGACTGATTACTTATACTGGAAATTGTCTATTCTGAACAGTAAATTAAGGAGGAATAACTATGTCAATACTAAATCAAAAAATTGTTCCGCATTTATGGTATGACAAGGAGGCAAAAGAAGCAGCCGAGTTTTACGCTTCCATATTCCCGGACTCAAAAATCACGGATGTAACAACAATTCATGACACACCATCAGGCGACTCCGATATAGTCTCTTTTGAGCTTTGGGGGCAAAAGTTCATGGCAATCAGCGCTGGCCCTTATTTCAAGATCAATCCATCTGTGTCCTTCATCGTTAATTTTGACCCATCGCGAGAAAAAGATGCGAGTGAAAAAATAAATGAGGTTTGGAACAAATTGTCCGATGGCGGCACTCCGTTAATGCCACTTGATAAGTATCCGTTCAGTGAGAGATTTGGCTGGATTCAGGATAGATATGGTTTATCCTGGCAATTAATGCTTACAAATCCAGAAGGTGAAGAGCGGCCTACAATCGTGCCGTCACTTTTGTTCGTGGGAGATCAATGCGGCAAAACAGAAGAGGCGATTAATTTTTATTTATCCGTATTTAAAAACACAAAGAAGGGACATATCGCCCGTTACCCTAATGGCATGGAACCGGATAAAGAAGGAACCATCATGTTCGCTGATTTTAGCTTAGAAAACCAGTGGTTTGCCGCAATGGACAGCGCACACGAGCATCAATTCAATTTTAACGAGGCAATTTCATTTATGGTGTATTGTGACACACAAGAAGAGATTGATTACTACTGGGAAAGGCTCTCTGCAGTTCCTGAAGCCGAGCAATGCGGCTGGCTGAAAGATCAGTTTGGTGTATCCTGGCAGATTGTGCCAAGTGAGATGGACGAGATGATGAGCAAGGGCACCCCGGAGCAGCTTAAGCGCCTAACGAAAGCATTTCTAAAAATGAAGAAATTTAATCTTGCAGAATTGCTGAAAGCATATAAGGGATAATGAGAAGTACAGCTTATGAAGAATCTGTAGACAGGTTATTTAACAGGTAATAAATTGAATAGTTACAGTTGAAGAGCATTTCTTGTCATGAGAAATGCTTTTTTTATGGATATTAACAATAAGAATATAGTAAAAAAAGATAATAATTTATTGAAAAACGATAAATGTCGTGGTAATATCAAATAGAAAATAAATTAGTGAGGTGCTTTTTATGAAACGAGGGTCAACATTATTTTTAAGAATGGCTGTTTTTCTTATTGGAACTCCAGTTCTTGCTTTAGGTATATTTGGGTTAACGTGGTTACCTAAAAATCCAGTAAATCCAGACTATGCCCATATTCTATATCCCATTGTAATCGGTATGTATGTATCCGTGATACCGTTTTTCGGTGCCTTGGTTCAGGCTTTTAAACTGTTAAGCTATATTGACAAGAACCAAGCTTTCTCTGAGTTGTCTGTTAAGGCTCTGAAGAATATCAAAATCTGTGCTTTGACCATCAGTGGTTTATTTGTGGTAATATTGCCATTTGTTTATCTTGTAGCAGAGCTGGACGACGCACCAGGCCTCATCATAATTGGAATGGTTCCTGTTTTCGCTTCAATGGTAATTGCCGTCTTTGCTGCTGTTCTTCAAAGACTTTTAAAAGAAGCGATTGATATAAAATCTGAAAATGACTTAACGGTCTGAGGTGATAACGATGGCAATTATAATCAATATTGATGTGATGCTGGCTAAAAGGAAAATGAGTGTAACGGAACTTTCGGAGAAGGTTGGAATTACGATGGCTAACCTTTCTATATTGAAAAATGGAAAGGCAAAGGCGGTCCGATTTCAAACGTTAGAGGCGATTTGTAAGGCTTTAGATTGTCAGCCGGGAGATATTTTAGAATACAGAAGTGATGAGGAAACCCCATAAGACTGACTATGGAGGTATAAATTATGAGAGCACTAAAACAACTGGTTCGTTTTGGTTGGGAACAGGCCTTATCATGTTTGTTTCCTATTGTTATTTTTGCCTCTTTGGCTTTTACAAAAATTATGCCGCTTCCCTTCCTGCCACGGTATGATTGGCTGCTCATCATCTGCCTTCTCATGCAGTGGTGGATGGTACGTTCTGGGCTTGAGACGCGTGATGAACTAAAGGTGATCACCTTGTTCCATCTTATTGGACTTGCGCTTGAACTTTTCAAGACACACATGGGCTCCTGGTCGTATCCAGAGGAAGGATATTTCAAAATTTTTGGAGTGCCTTTGTATAGCGGATTCATGTATGCAAGTGTCGCGAGTTATCTTTGTCAGGCGTGGAGGAGGATGAAGGTAGAACTCGTTAAGTGGCCGCCGTTCTTGGTAGTAGTGCCTCTTGCAGCTGCGATTTATTTGAATTTTTTCACTCACCATTATTGGATTGACGTTCGGTGGTATTTATCAGCTCTTGTCATAATCGTCTTTTGGCATTCATGGGTCACATACGAGATCGGTGGAACGCGTTACCGTATGCCACTCGCACTTTCTTTTGTGCTCATCGGATTTTTTATTTGGATAGCTGAAAATATCGCAACGTTCTTTGGAGCTTGGGAATATCCAAACCAAACCGAGGCATGGAGTCTCGTTCATCTAGGAAAGGTGAGTTCATGGCTCTTATTAGTGATTGTTAGCTTTCTTATCGTCGCGACGTTAAAACAGGTTAAGGGGAGCAACTCCACCAGAATAGATAATAGTCAATTTTTATAAGAGGTAAGAAAGCCGTTTTGAAAAGTCGGATCCTTAAAGGAATTCGGCTTTTTAGGTTAAGTTCTCCTTTCGTGCAAAATTCCGAATAAGAGCTGTTGAAAAAAGGATTTTTTATTCACCATACTGAATCTATATTTTTTAGTGTATTTAATTTGGGGAAAGATGAAGTACATCATCGGAAATTATTCATAACGTGTATTTTACAGTGTAGATTGAGAATTTTCTACAAGAAAAATAGGGGCGGAATCAGAGACATTCCTACCCCTTTTTGTTATTTATTCAGTTTTCAAGTTACTTATTTTTCGTAACTTAAACCGAATCCGAAGGTGTAGTCTTCACCTACTTCATTTGTATAGGTGTAATCATATGATTCTGCATAGCCAGGAACGTCGGACGCGTTTTTATCAACGGCCTCTTGGTTTGCCGGGACAGTAATAGGAAGTTTACCGGTTGGGTTGTAACGTCCGCGCAATACATCTAGCAGTGCCTCGCCCTTTACATTATAGGTTGCCACAACAGCAGCAGCCCCAGGCTCAACTTCATCGATTACCCATGGGTTGTTCATATTGATAACGAGAGCAGTTGGCACTTTGTTTTGAATCTCCTTAACTCGATCAACGTTAATACCAGTGTTTGTGCCTAATTTGATATCGACAGGTGCATTAAGGTCAACTGGGTTCTCGTATGGGCTTGGACGTAACATAACGAGAGCAGAGTTCGCCTCTTCGAGTGTATCGACGATGGTTAATGAAGGTTCTTCTTTTCTAATAAGTTCCTTTAGGGCAGTGGTCCGAGCTACACTGTTGTTACCAGCGAAAACTTCTACATATAGTTTCGTTGAGGCTGCTTTTTGGTCAGTCAGTGGTAACATTTTCTCGTTGTTGCGCAGTAATGTGATCGATTTAAGGTGTGCTTCGTCTGCGCGTGCTTGGAACTCATTCGAGTCGGCCATCGCTTGTGCCTCAGCAGGATCTGTGTATGGATCCTCGAAGAGACCAAGGTTGAACATCTCTGTAAGTAGAAGCGATACGGATGGATCAAGGTCTTTTTCGTCAACTAGACCTTTTTTGACTGCTGAAATCAGCCCGCTTGGATCGTTGTTATCAGAGAAGATGTTGGTACCGGCATCAATCGCCTTAGCGAACTTTTCCTCTATTGTTAGGTTTTGAACTCCCCAGTCACGGTTGGTTAGTACACCGCTGTCACTGTTGACGTAGCCGGTGAAGCCCATCTCGTCACGTAAAAGGTCAGTTATAATTTTCTTATTATATGCTCCTGCTACTTCCTCAAACTGCTGTGACTCAGAGTACCAAAGCTCTTTCGGAAGCTGGACAGCACTGCCTTCGTTTTTCGGGACATTATAATAGGACATTACCGAGCTCGCCCCAGCGTCAATGGCTGCTTGGAATGGTGGAAGCTGATACTTGAACAAGCTTCCCGCCGTTGGATAAACGGCCCACTGGCCTTGCTCATTATGAGGGTCTAAACCATTGAGCACAGCGCCATCTCCAGGGTAGTGCTTGATGGTCTGAGCTACAGATTTGCTGCTAAGCTCCTCGCCCTGGAAGCCAAGGACTAATTCACGAGAAATCTTGGCGTTCAAGGTTGGGTCCTCACCAAAGGTACCTGAAATTCGACGCCAGCGCGGCTCAGTCGCAGTTTCAATCTGATAACCGTAGGCTTTTTGAATTCCAGAAGCACGCCATTCATCGCGTGTAATCTCTGCGAAATCTCGTATTAGCTCTATGTCACCAGTTGCAGCAAGCCCCAAGGTACCTGGCCAAGTGGAAAATTGACCTGAGGCCTCGCTGATTCCGAACTGGTTTTGCTCATTGATGTGATTCCGCGGGTTGGAAGTGAATACAAGTGGAATCCCAAGTCGTGTGGTTTCAGCTAGCTCTTGATAAGAGTTTGCCCGGGTGGCTAATTCTTTGGCTGTAGGGTTATCTCGGATAATCACAAAACGAATGTGCCGGTTGTTTACGTAGTCATTCATTACATCAGGGTTTGCGCCTAAGGAAGTGATCTGCATAATGCCCGCTTTTTCTTCCATGCTCATACGTGGGAGAAGGTCGGCGACACGCATCTTTGTGGGTAAACGCCAGTCCTCGTAGCGGTCAAGTTTTCCGTTCGCGTTTAAATCTTTAAACTCACGCTGGCCAATCTTGATGATAGGTTTAACATGGGCTTCAACCGACGGGGCCTTCTTGCCTCCAGCGTTGGAGTGATCAGGGGGAGCAGCGAATGTCAAGCCAGCTACGGTTGCTGCGAGAACACTAGTAGCAAGAGTTGACATTACCATTTTTTTTAATTTTTTAGATTTCTTAGACAAAACTTTTTCCTCCTTTTAATACATAAACTCGGTAGACTAGGACTACAAAAGGCACCTTTTATAAAATAATCTTTCATTTATCACTCCTTTTAAATCAATAAATTGGTATAACCTATTTATGTAAGCGATAACATTAGATTATAGCGTAATTATAAGAATTTTCAATTAATTTTAACATGTGATTAATTTAGAGTTTTTTGTGTTTATTTTAGATATTAATTTTTTTAAGTGGATTTTTAATAAGGGCTATAGAGTTAGCGTATATTGTAAAAACGTATTGAACTGGAATTAGATATAGATGGAATACGGGTTTCTAGAGAGGAATAATCATAAAAGAGATAGATAAGGTTTCTTCAAAGGGGTGGATTTTTTGAAAAATTATTTATCGATGATAGGAAATTATTTGCTTTATTTGGCTGTGATGATTGTGGTCATCCTCATCTACAATGTTCTGGTGAATCCGTTCCTAGGTTGGGGACAATTCGGAACAGGAGAGAACATTGCGGTCCAGATGTTTCTTGTTTTGGCAGCAACCATTGGACTTTCAGCTATTGTGTATATGATTAAATACAGAGTACTGAAACAAACACCTGAAAGTTTTTGGGGGATTTTTGGGTTCTCGAAGATTCGTTTGGGCAGTTTTATTTACATGGTTATCATCGGCTTGGCGTTTACTCTTCTAAATGCTGCAGTAATGAAATGGTTACTCCTTCATAACATAACTTCTCTAAATGATTTTACCGAAAGCTATTATAACTCTGTTTCGTTTACCACTCTAATTTTTTCCTCCGTAATAACTACGGCCCTTGAATTGATTGTATTTATTGGCATTATGTTTAACGAAGCAAAGAAAAATGTGCACATTTTTTGGCCAATATTAGGTATTGCCTTAATCATTGCAGTGATACAGGCGCCAGGCGGAATATGGATGCAGCTTCTAGGGGTCGCTTTAGGACTTGTTTATGGCTATATTTATGTACGTTCTTCCTCGATTTGGTCCGTTATTTCAATCGGAATTGCCTTTAACGTAAGTCTGTTTAGTATGAAGAAAATTGGCTGGCTGGATTCGATGGAGAATATGTCGGAAATCAGCCTAATCATACTTGGAGTCGCTATGGCCGCTTTTATCCTAATTAGCACTGTTTGGTATTGGAGGAAACCAAAGTAATATTACTTTGAAAAAGCCTTGGAAATGAATTAAATGATTCCGTTTTCAACCCAAACAAAAACAAACTCGCCATTAAAGCAGCGAGTTTGTTTCCGTATCCCAGAACGATCACTGTTCATCCTTGCTTTCGTACCTGAATTCACCCAATGTTTCAATATCCCTCAGGAACAGTTGCCCGTCGCGAAAGTTCAGGACTTCCATCGTCATGGCAGGGCGATTCATTTTCGTTTCCTTGCCGTCCTTGAACAGCTTCTCATTCGTAAACACAGTCACTTTGCATTTATCGTCCCATTCCCATTTCCCGATAAAGGCATTGTCCTTGGAAGGGTAGGAATCATTACCGTATCCTTCGTATTTTCCATCTCTATACATAACAATCGAAGGCATTGAGTCTTTAAAGCCCCATTTGCCCACAAGTTCCTTGCCATCCTCCGAAATATTCTTGCGGACGGCGTCACGGTCAATCCCTGCTGATTTATCAAGATTCTTCAAGTCCTCGGTCGTAATCGTCCCGTCACCCTGTGGGACCGGAGTCATCTCGGAGAGTTGGGAAAACGCTTCAGTCCACATTGCGCTGGCATCTGCAAAATATGTATCGGCTTTCTGCCACGTTTATCATTGTCCTGTTCCGCAAGCCCCTTGCGGTTGTAGCTCAATCCCTCATCATAGACTTTAGCAGCTTCAAGATACATCGTATGTATGTCTTTATACTCGGCCGGAGCCTTGATGGCCTTGTAGCCATTTACAACATCCTGAATCGTTTGAATCTGACCCGCAATTTTTTTTCCGATCCTCTGAATCTTCTTCTGCTCCAATAAGCTGCATGTCCTTGAACCCATCATTCAATTTCTGGTGCAGCTCCCCGATTTTCTTTGGATACTCTTCCTTCGATACCTCAACAGCCTCAATTTTCGGCTGTTTATAGGTATCCGCTTCCGGTCCACTGCGCCACAGGCCGTCAAGCCAGCCACAGCTAGCAAACTAAGTGCAAGCAACCGTAACTTCATGTTTCCACCCGTTCAGATTAATCCCTATTAATAATAGATATATAGTATTTAAACTTCAAATGATAATTTGAGGATACCGTAATAGAAGGGCCCATTCCTGTCGTTGACGGTGAGGACACATCCTACTGCATCCGCAGGACGTACCTGGATGATATCTTGCTCCGACAGGCCGGGTCTCTGGAAAATGTCAAGGTTTTGGAAGGCTTTAGGGTAAATGAACTAGTGTATGAGGGAGACGTCGTAGCTGGGGTAAAAGGAGAAGATTCATCAGGAGTCGTGCAGGAGTTCAGGGCATCGCTTATAGTCGGAGCGGATGGAAGACACTCGGTGGTTCGGAAGCTTGTGAAAAGCGAACAGAAAATCACCAGTCCTTCAACTGTAGCAATCTACTTTGGTTACTTTTCCAACATTCAGCATGACGGCGCAGCTAAATTCGAAGTTTATAAAAGAGGAGAGAACATGGCCATTCTTTTTCCGACCAATGAGAACAACTATGTCGTTACGGCAAACTTTCCACTTGCAAATAAAAGCTTACTGGAGAATTTTAAAAGAAACTCGGAGGCGAGCCTTCGTCAGCTGTTGAAAGATCATTTCCCAAACACAACAATTGGAGCAAGGCTGGAGGGAGCAACCCTTTCAGAACCAATCAGAGGACTATATGAATATGAAAATTACTGGTACAAGGGAATGGGCAAAGGCTGGGCGCTCGTTGGGGATGCTATTTGCTTTAAGGATCCCGCAATGGCACAGGGAATTCATGACGCCATTCGCGGAGCGCAACTACTGGCAGATATTCTAAAAAGAAACAAGGGACCACTAAGACAATGGGACCAAATCGCGGAAGAGTATCAGCAAGCAATCGAAGCTGAATTCATGGTCCGTTTTTACATGGGCTGCGAGCTCTCCAAAAATGAACCCATCTCCGAACCACAGGATGCTGTTAACAAGCTAATCAGCGTCCATCCTGCAGTCATCGAGAAGTTTCTTGGAATATATAACTATGCCAATGAACCTAGTGATTTTGAGGCAGAGCTAATTAAGGTTATGGGTGCTGTTTCATAACGATTGATAAACTCTTAAAGCGACCTTAATTATCCTACTAGTAAAACAGTTCCATTTTTTTAAATGATATAAGGGGGCAAATGGAGCAAGGACAAAATCGGGAGTATCTCAAAGGGGGTTTGAATACACAATTGTTTTAGTTAAATAAGGTAGGTTTAGGTATTCCTAATAAAGAAACTCGCTAATTACTTTAGCGAGTTTTGCTATTTTATATTCCAATAACGATGTCAAAACGACTACCAACTTATTTTTTGAAAGTCACCTCAAAATGGAACCCTTTAGAATGCCTGTGAGGGCTTCTTAGGGCTTCTGATCGTCTTTTAAGAGTTGCTATATGAAACTATCGTATTTATTATTATTTCTTATGTTAATTCCCAGCCCCACGATATTTCTTAACTCCTGCATTCCACAGAAGAATCGCGATACCGAAGAAAAGGATTCCCATCACGGGTGTAAAAAAGGCGTAGCCATACCATTCCTCTCGATTTAAAAAATAAGAAGCTGGATACACACCGACAAAGGCGAAAGGTAAAATCCACGTTAACACAAACTGAATCACCTTGTTGTAAATGTTAATAGGGTAGCGGCCGTAATTGCTGATATTATACATCATCGGCATAATATCGGTACGGCTGTCAGACCAGAATCCAATCGTTGCAATCGAAATAAAGATCCCGGCATAAATAAAAGCCCCGCCAATCACCATGACAATAAAGATCAAAACATCGTACCACGCAAAGGTTAGTTCTAGGTTCGCCATGGCATAACCCATAACCAATAAGCCTGTAATGGCGCCGAATAAAGATTCAAGCTCGATTCGTTCCAATATAATTTGGAAAAGACTGTGAACCGGGCGGGTCAAGATACGGTCCATTTCTCCTTTGACAATATAGCGTTCATTAAAGTCCCAGATGTTAAAAAAAGACGAAAATATTGCATAAGGAACAAGGAAAAATCCATAAATAAAAATGATTTCATCGCGATTCCAGCCGCCTAAAAAGGCTGTATGGCGGAATACGATTACAATGAAAATTAAATTGACAGCTTGAAATAAAAGATCAGATAAGATTTCAATAATCGTATCAACACGATAGGTAAGCCTTGTTTTTAAATATTGAGAGGCGTATTGAAAGAACAATGATAGATAAAACATTGGTCAGCCTCCTTGTACGATTAAGTGTTTTTTTGCGAGTGACCATAAAAGCCGGATTGGAATTAGTAAAATGACAACCCAGAATAATTGTGAAAGCAATGCGTTAGTAATCTCCTGACCAACAAAGCCTTCTGTAAAAATCATACTAGGAACATAGCTGATCGCTTGAAAAGGCAAATAGGACATCAAGTTCTGAGCCCAGTCTTGATAAAAAGAGATCGGGAGAAGTAAACCTGAGAACAAATCAATCACAACACGTTTTGCTCGAATCAACCCCGTGTTATTAAATAAAAAGAACGTCATAATACCCGTTAATAAGTTGATATGCGTATTAACAATAAAACTAAAAACCAGCGAGATGAAGAAAAACAGCCACGTGGTCAAACTAGCATCAAAGCGGACTGGAAATATTAAGGCTACAATAATCATACCTGGGACAGAGAAAAACAATAAACGAAAAACGCCTTCCCCAAGTGCCTGCATGGTTTTCATCCCTAAATAATTATATGGACGGATCATTTCAATCGCGACTTTGCCGTCTTTGATTTCAGCGGCGATTTCACGATCAATATTGTTATAATAAAACGCTCTTGCCATCCAGGCGACTGCCACATAAGTAGTCATTTGAGCGACAGACAATCCTTGAATCTCTTCTTTTCCGCCATAAATCGCAGACCATAAAAAATAGTACGCTCCAATATTAATGCTATAAATCAAAATCCCGCTATAATAGTTTGTCCGGTAGGCGAGCATCATTAAAAAACGGACCCGAATCATTTCTACATACATACTCATGTGAGGGCCATACCTTCTTCATAAATCTTCCGGACAATTTCTTCCGTTGAAACTTCATTGATACGAACATTCTTAATCGGATTCCTTTGGACCACATCACTTATTAATTGAGAGACCATTCGTTCATCCCCATTAATATACCCGAGCCAAGTGGTTGCGTCCTTTTGTTCCCATTGAAGATTTTCGACACGAGGCAGGGAGCTTCGAGGGACTTCTGACAAAAATTCAAATTCGATTTGTTTACCTTCCACCGCATGTGCTTGAAGCTGATTCAGCTTGCCGTCATAAATAATTTTTCCTTCATCTAGTAACACCACTCGTTCACATAGGGCTTCAATATCCGTTAAGTCATGTGTCGTCAAGAGAATCGTGGTTTTGTATTGCTCGTTAATTTCCTGTAGAAACTTACGAATTTTTAATTTTACCAATACATCTAGACCAATCGTTGGCTCGTCCAAAAAGAGTAGAGGAGGATTGTGTACGAGAGCGGCGGCTAATTCACAGCGCATCCGTTGTCCAAGCGACAGCTTTCGTACCGGTTTATCTAGTAAAGGGCCGATTTCTAAGGTTTCAATCACATGGCCCATATGACTGTTATAGTCCTCGTCCGAAACCCGATATACTTTTTTTAATAACCGAAAGGACTCTTGAACCGCGATATCCCACCATAGCTGTGACCGCTGACCGAATACCACGCCAATGGTGCGCACGAATTCTTCCCGCTGCTTATGAGGATTCATCCCATTAACGATAATGGAACCGGATGTAGGCGTTAAAATGCCGGTTAACATCTTTATCGTCGTTGATTTACCAGCACCGTTCTCTCCAATATAGCCAACCATTTCCCCTTGTTTAACCGTTAAGGAAATATTGTCAACAGCCGCATGGATTTTATAATTTCTCGTAAATAAATCTCGAAACGCTCCAGCTAGACCGGGCCGGCTTGTATAGGAATTAAATTCTTTCCGTAAATTTTGAACCTCGATGACATTCATTTCGTTTCCTCCTAGGAGTTTAAAAAGAAAAACATGATATAGAAAAGTGTATTACCAATCTTAAATAATAACGTGAGCTAGTTATTCATGCAAGCAAGGTGCACTTGTATATATCTTGAGATAACAATATGCTTCCTAGTCACGTTGTGTATATCTAAGTAACCTTCTGAACCCAGCCTTTTTTAACACCTCGTGTTTGCCGCACCATACATTAAACCCATCTTGTCTAAATCACTCAAGATTTAACTCGTAAAAAAAGGTTGACAATGTTGGAAAATATTGATAAATTAATCCATAGTAAACCAATCGGAATAAAGAAGGTTCGATCAGACCACTGAAGGCCTTGCAATGTTGAAATCATAAGATTAAATATTGCAGGGCCTATTTTATTTTCCTTTACTAAACTTAGGAAGTGAAATAAGTGGGAGACTTTCTTAGAAAACTTTAAAAGAAGGGAGACAAGATTAATCAATTAAACAAAACATCCCATCCCCACAGCAATTTAGGGGCAAATCGAATAGTCATGACGACCGATCAGACAGCTGAAGGTCCTTAACTTATTAAAGAGTTAGGGGCCTTTTTATTTTAAAAATAGGCTGTGTTAAAGCTAATTGTTGATTTTGCACCCTGTTGATTGGAGCGTAAGGCACGAAGACTCCTGCGGGAGTACGGGGCTGGGGAGACCCCACAGGCGCTTAAGCGCCGATGAGGCTCCCCGGCACGCTGGCGGAAAGCGAAGTGCCTGGAGCGGAAATCAACAGGCTTCATTAACACAGCCTAAAAATAATTAAAAAAGGAGCAGATGTAAATGTCTAAAATCTTAATTATTTCAGGGAGTCCTGCCAGTGTTTCACGAACCGCAGCCATTGCTTCATTTGTCAGTAATATCCTCGTAGAAAGGGGAAATGAGGCAGAGCAGCTTTCCGTTAGAGATTTTCCTGCTGAAGCGCTGTTACATGCACAGTTTAACCATCCAGAAATAAAGAAAGCCCAACAGATAGTAGAACAGTCAGATGCACTGATTGTGGTGAGTCCTGTTTATAAAGCTAGTTTCCCAGGAATTTTGAAAAGCTTTTTTGATTTGCTGCCGGAGAAAAGTCTGGATGGAAAAAAAGTGCTGGCGATTGCCTCAGGTGGGTCGATTGCTCATCTGTTGACACTCGAATATGCATTTAAACCTTTATTTTCTACCCTTGGCGCACGTGAAATCCCTCAAGGAGTCTATCTCGTTGATTCACAGTTCAGCTATTCCGGTGAGCAGTTAAAGTTTACTGACCTTCATCTTAAAGAAAGACTGGAATCAGCACTTGATGAATTACACACATCCTTAAATCTCTTATTTAAGTATTAAAAAAATATAGAAAAATCAGGAGGTATAACAATGAACTCAAAACAAAATAAATTAATATTGATTAGCTTGACCCTGTTTTTATTTTTACTAAGTGCATGCACCAATCAAAACACCACAGAAAAGGCTTCCGCGGATAAGAGTGGAAGTACAGCCATTCACATCGGTTATCAAAAGTTTGGTTCCCTAAATTTCCTAAAAGCAAAAGGAACGTTAGAAAAGAAGCTAGAGCCTCTTGGATATAAGATAGAATGGACTGAGTTTCCGGGAGGTCCTCAGCTCCTAGAAGCATTAAATGTAGGCAGCCTGGATTTCGGGCATACTGGTGAGGCACCTCCAATCTTTGCTCAGGCAGCAGGCGCACCATTGGTCTATTTCGCTAATGAGCCGGCTAACCCAAAGGGTGAGGGCATCCTGGTTCCTAAAGATTCAGAGATTAAGAGTATTAAAGATTTAAAAGGAAAAAAGGTGGCCTTAAACAAAGGATCTAATGTTCATTATTTGCTAGTTAGAGCATTAGAAGAAAATGGACTGAAATATGAAGATATCGAAACAGCCTTTTTACCTCCATCCGATGCAAGAGCAGCCTTTGAACAAGGGGCTGTAGACGCCTGGGTCATTTGGGATCCATTTTTAGCGGAAGCGCAAAAACAAACAGGAGCCCGTATTTTGGCAGACGGCACTGGGTTAGTCAATAATCGTGAGTTCTTCCTCGCCTCAGAAACATTTGCTGAAAAACATCCGAAGGTCCTCGAAATCCTCATTGAGGAATTAGGAAAAGAAGAACAATGGGTGAAGGATAACCAATCAGAGGCAGCAGAATTTTTAGCTCCGCAAATCGGAATTGATAAGGAAACACTGGAA
The DNA here is from genome assembly GCF_044754045.1 of Neobacillus sp. NPDC093182. NCBI lineage: Bacteria > Bacillati > Bacillota > Bacilli > Caryophanales > Bacillaceae > Neobacillus > Neobacillus sp. NPDC093182. Next base: position 118,773 of record NZ_JBIVOI010000008.1, on the reverse strand, counting down.
GTCGTACTCGGACGCAGAGCATTTGGCGTTGAACAGATTACAACGGAACGAATGAAGGATCAACAAGAAATTGCCGACAAATTTTTCGAGCTAAAGTTAATTCCTACGGAAATTAACACATCTGAAGCAATATGGAAATCAGGAGAATAAGAGGAGGAAATAAGATGAATGTATTTTGGTTTATTCCCACGCATGGAGACTCACGATATTTAGGTGTAACGACTGGAGGAAGAGAAGTCAATACTCCTTATCTCCAGCAAATTGCTCAAGCTGTTGACAATCTCGGATTTACTGGCGCGCTACTGCCGACTGGAAGATCCTGCGAAGACGCCTGGGTGGTTGCGAGTTCGTTAATTCCAGTTACATTACGCATGAAATTTTTGGTGGCAGTTCGTCCTGGTATCATGTCGCCAACGAATGCAGCCCGGATGGCTGCAACCTTTGACCGATTATCGAATGGCAGACTCCTGATTAACGTTGTAACCGGAGGCGATCCAGTGGAACTGGCGGGTGATGGAATCCATCTATCTCACCAAGAACGTTACGAGCTGACAGATGAATATCTAACCATTTGGAAGGACCTGCTGGAAAAAGGAGAAGCCAATTATTCTGGTACCCATTTAGACGTTTCTGGGGCAAAGCAATTATATCCTCCGGTGCAAAAGCCATATCCTCCACTTTATTTTGGCGGCTCTTCGGAAATTGGACAGCAGATTGCGGCTGATCATGTCGATGTATATTTGACTTGGGGCGAGCCGCCAAAGCAAGTCGAAGAAAAAATTCAAGCTGTGAAAAAATTAGCCGAGGAACGAGGAAGGAAACTACGTTTCGGCATCCGCCTCCATGTCATTGTACGAGAGACAGACCAAGAGGCATGGGACGCTGCTAGCACGTTAATTAAGTATGTCGATGACGATATGATCGCTGCATCACAAAAAGTTTTTTCCCGGATGGACTCTGTTGGGCAAAAGAGAATGTCCGAACTTCATAGAGGCAGGAGAGATCATTTAGAAATTAGCCCTAACCTTTGGGCAGGGGTTGGATTGGTACGAGGCGGTGCAGGTACGGCTTTAGTCGGAGACCCGGAAACAGTTGCCAAACGAATGAAAGAATATGAGGAAATTGGAATCGAGACCTTTATTTTATCAGGCTATCCTCATTTGGAAGAGGCCTACCGTGTATCGGAGTTATTATTTCCACACTTGAATCTTGAAGGGATGAAGCCTTCTTCCATCGTCAGTCCATTTGGTGAGATCGTGGCCAACAGCTTTTTACCAAAAAACAAGGCAGTGAGGTAGGACGCCAATGAAAACGAAAAAGATTTTACCTTGGATTATTCCTACAGTATTACTGATCACTTGGCAAGTATCTTCTTCCATTGGGATTCTCTCCAATAGGGTACTCCCAAATCCACTGGATATCTTTACGGCAGCAGTGGACCTTATGAAGAGCGGCCAGCTTGTCTCGGATGTCTGGACTAGTACCAAAAGAGCCTTTGTTGGATTTTTGATTGGCGGGGGAATCGGTTTTGCTTTAGGGCTGGTCAATGGGATTTCAAAAATCTCAGAAAGTTTGCTGGATTCTTCCATTCAAATGATCCGTAATATCCCGCACCTCGCGTTACTGCCCATTGTCATCCTGTGGTTTGGGATTGGCGAGGAAGCGAAACTGTTTCTCGTCGCCCTTGGAACGTTTTTCCCAATTTATCTCAATACCTACCATGGGATTCGTTCGGTTGACCCTTCCTTGATTGAAATGGCATATGTATATGAACTAAAAGGATTTTCATTGTTTTGGCATGTTATATTTCCGGCTGCACTGCCATCCATCCTTGTCGGGGTAAGATTTGCACTGGGGATTACCTGGGTAACGTTAATCGTGGCGGAAACGATTGCAGCTGATTCGGGAATTGGCTACATGGCCATGAATGCTAGGGAATTTATGCAGCTGGATGTCGTGTTATTGAGTATTTTGCTTTACGCACTATTAGGAAAGCTGTCTGATGTGATGGCAAAGTTAGCGGAAAAACAATTTTTAAAATGGCATCCAAGCCATCAGAAGTAAGAAGGGGGGAAAGAGGATGGCAACGAAACAACCGATCATCGACCTTTCCAATATCCGGAAAGAATTTGATGGGAAAGAGGTTTTAGGTAGTATAGATTTACAGGTAAATCGTGGAGAGTTTATTGCAGTGGTTGGAAAAAGCGGCTGCGGCAAGAGCACCTTACTGCGTATTATGGCGGGTCTCGAAGCCCCCAATTCAGGTACATTAGCCGTAAACGGTAAAGAATTAAAAGGGCGAAATGATTTGGCCAAAATCATGTTTCAGGATGGAAGGCTTCTCCCTTGGAAAAAAGTATATGATAATGTAGCACTAGGGCTAAAACAGGAAGCACAGAAAGAGCAGATTGATAAAGTCCTGAAACAAGTAGGATTAGCGGACCGTGCCTCTTCTTGGCCATCTGAGCTTTCCGGGGGTCAAAAACAAAGGGTAGCACTTGCTAGAGCCCTGATTCATGAGCCGGAACTGTTATTACTGGATGAACCGCTCGGTGCTTTGGATGCATTGACCCGGCTGGAAATGCATGAATTGATCGAAGAATTGTGGAGTGAGAAACAATTAACAGCGATTCTGGTTACCCACGATGTCGAGGAAGCGGTAGCACTAGCGAACCGAGTCATTTTAATCGAAGAAGGCAGAATTGTACTCGAAGTTCCTGTCCGTCTTCCTTACCCACGGCACCGAGACCACCCTCTATTCACGAAACTAGTAAGCCAAATCCTAAATAAAATTATGGGTCATAAACGACGGGGAATTCCAACAGAGGCAGCTTCTGCAAGCTTGCCGGCCATGGAATGGTGATGATCTACATGTAAAGGAGAAGGGATAAGTCAAAATCTATTCAATTGATACCTTACCCCGAATATAAAAGCTTCCGGCCAGAATTTGGCCGGAAGCTTTTTTTTAAGTGTATCGATTAGATGGTGATCTGTACGGTTTCAGCATCTTTATCTAAGTTAAAGCTTACTTTCTTATCTCCACAAACAAGATCATAATCACCAAGGAATCCTTCAAATGAAACGATTCCGTTGTCATCTGTCTTACATTTAATATTTGTAGACCAGTCACCTTTAATCAGTTTCTTTAATACTTCATAAGCAGGTTTTGGGCTATTGTCTTTTCTGACAAATCCGGCAGGTGCACCAAGCCATGCACCATCATCACTGAAGGACCAGGTCGTAATGGCTTCTACCTGAGGATGTTTAAACAAAATCGAATACATTTCCTCAACTTCTTTTGCTTGTCGTTCTTCGAATTCAGGTGTTGATGGCCATTCAGGAATCTGATAATCATTCAGGTCTTCAATCTCAGGCGGCATAAGATGTCCGGATGTCAGTGTGTTTTCTGTAAAGTGCAGGGGAAGACCAAAGTGGGAGAAACGGTCTAGTACTTCTTCTAATTTCTCACGTCCCCAATATCCCTGATGCTGATGTGACTGAATGCCAATCGCATCAATGGAAATACCAGCTTGCAGGCAGCCATCAATTAAGATTTCATAGTTAATAGAAGTATTAAAATCATTTAATAATAGTGTTGCACCAGGATTAAATTCACGAGTTTTTGCAAACATTTCTTTTATAATGCCAACACGGCCAAGATCTTTAGAGATCCTTGTGATACCATTGTCATACTTATCAAAGATTGGCATGATTACAACTTCGTTGATCACATCCCACATATCGATTAATCCTTTGAAATCGGATACTTCACGTTCAATTCTAGCAAACTGTGCTTTCAGAATTTCTTCATTTCTTATATCCAGAAGCCACGGGGCCGTTACGGTGTGCCAGCAAAGAGGATGTCCTTTTACTGCTACATTTCTTTCTTTTAACCACTGTGCAGCAACCTTTAATTCGTTTGTCCGTGGTTTTCCTTTTTCAGGCTCGAAGGTTCCCCAATAGAAAGGCAGTGTTGCAGAGTTAAATACATCTAAGAACTTATCCAGTTTATCTTCCAAAAATGCAAGTCTATCTGCTGGTACATTCTTGTTTGCTACTTCGATTGCATCGAAAATCCCGCATCCAAATAAGAAATTATGGTTTGTCAGATTAAGTGATACTTCCTTTCCTGCAACTGAATATCCTGCTGCATCGACAAGTTTGATGGTCTTACCCGCCATTCGGTGTGCAAATTCATTTGTCAGTACCATTATATTACCTCCATTTTCATAACTGTTTCTCACAGTTCTTTTAAAAGAAAACGCTTTCGTTTTTCAATCAAAATTTTATCAAACTTTGTACATCCGGTAAACTAAGCATCGTTCCTATCTATAGTTTTTAAAGTAAGTAGTTTAATAATTATGGTAGTGATAGAGAGGATCGCTATCTAATCGCTTGGCAGCTAACTAAATAAGGGGAGGTGGAGCTGTTAGGGACTATATGTACTATTCGGAACTTTGTATTTAAAAGAATAGGATTGTATGATATTATTTTTAAAAAAACAGAAGAGGTTGTCTTTATGAATTCACTATTTGCACCGACAGAATCAACGAAAACAAAAACCATTGTCATCAATTCTCTTTTCATCGCTTTAACCCTTGTAGCTACGATGTTCATCAACATAAAGCTCCCAATCATGGGTAACGGAGGACTCATCCATCTCGGTAACGTACCTCTTTTTATAGCAGCCATTGTTTATGGTAAAAAAACAGGGGCAGTAGCAGGTGCGTTCGGAATGGGCTTATTCGATCTTCTCTCTGGGTGGGCACTTTGGGCACCATTTACATTTATCATAGTAGGTGCGATGGGCTTCGTAGTCGGACTAATTTCCGAAAACGTACCGGGGAAAAGAATCTTTGTTAACACTCTGGCCGTTGCTACTGCACTCATCATTAAAGTGGTTGGCTATTATTTTACAGAAGTGCTCCTATATGGTAACTGGATACAGCCATTCGGCTCCATCCCTGGAAACATCATGCAGGTCGCAATAGCAGGTATAATCGTAATACCTCTTGTAGGTCGATTAAAGAAAAGAATTTGATTCGTACTGGGGCATTGCTAAAGATTTGGTTCGATCCCGACCACCGGTATCTTTAGATTTAAACGAGTTAATTATTAAACAAAAAAACACTCATAAATATTGATAAATCAATGTTTGTGGGTGTTTTTTTGCTATGAAGGAATAAGGCTGAAAAAGGTAGGATTTGAATTATTTTACACAAATTTCACACAAGATATTTCTCATCTAACGAATGATTCCTCTGTTATACGTAGTTGTCCCTTAAGAATAAATACGAAAGAGTTGGTACAACACGTGCGTGCAGATATAGTGACTGTGGTTAAAGAGCTTTGGGACGGAAACTTCGGATTCCTCAAGATGAAGCGAAAGAGCTTATCTTTATGAGTAGGGAAAATCTACAAGAATTAGAAATTACCATTAATCAATTTTACATTTAGCATTTAGTAGATAATGGTCGATATGGCTACAATACTTCAACCATTATTTTCATTTCATTATGAAAAATCCCTACCGCACAAATCGGTAGGGATTGAAAGATTTCTACTTTGTTATTCATTTAAAGCAATCTTGAGTGTTTCTAAATTCTTACGCATAATGCTGAAGTAATCATCCTTTTGTTTAAGGTTTTCCTTTGTTACTGCTTCTAGATTATGGAGCGTTAGAGATTTTGCACCTATTTCGTCTTGAATAATTTTTGCTACCTTTGGTGTTAAATTTTGCTCGAAAACCACATAATGAATGTTATGTTCCGATGATTCTTCAATAATAGCCTGTAATTCTTTCTGGGAGGGTTCTTGCGTTGGAGATAAGCCTGCAATCGCAATCTGTTTAATGCCGTAACGCTTTTCCCAATAACCGTAGGCAGCATGTGCAACTAATAAATACTTCGTTTTAGAAGCATCAATGGTCGTCTTAAATTCTTGATCAAGCTGTTCTAACTCACTTTTTAGCTTATTAAAATTGGTTTCAAACTCAGCTTTGTGTTCGGGCATGATTTTGCTTAATGAGGTTTTTATATTATTGGCAACATCAACCGCAAGAACTGGATCTAACCATACGTGGGGGTCCAAATCACCGTGATGGTGTTCATCTTCTTCATGTTCATGAGATTCTGCCTCACCTTCAGAATGTCCCTCTTCATCTTCGTGGTGTTCACTTTCAGAATGCCCTTCTTCACCTTCATGGTGATGCTCATCAGAACTAGGAATGAGTTCAATACCTTCTCCAGCTTTTAAAATTTGTACCTCTTCTTTTTGTAATGTTTCAGCAGCTTTATCTGCAAACCCTTCAATGCCAACTCCTGTATAGATAAATAAATCAGAATCTGCCAGATTAATCATGTCTTTTGTCGTAGGTTCATAGGAATGAGCATCCACACTTGGCGGGTAGATACTTTGAACTTCGACAAACTCACCGCCGATTTTTTTTGTGAAATCCTCCAATGGATAAATCGTTGTATAAACTGTTAATGTTTCTTTCTCTTTTTTGTCTGTATTCTCACTCACAGTTTCTGATTTTCCACATCCAGATAGCATAAGACTGAACATCAGAATCGACGTGGAAACTAAATGCTTCATTTTCATTTTTATTACCCCATTCTGTTCTGTTAATTATTAATAAATCGTAATTATTTCGTTTTAAATCCCATATATATCTATGGGCATGTAAATGAAAATACAATTCTTTTATTTCTTCAATCGAAATCGTTACGTTTTACATTCTAGAACATCTCTATGAATTTGTAAATAAGAATATGAATCTTTAATTTTGGGAATCTTACCCGATAGAAAAAATACTTCTATGGAAAAAGACCGTTGGGACTATTCTTTTTGCTTGCATTTAAGTAAAAGATTGATTATGATGTTAACCGTAACTATTACGATTTAGATTTAGCTGTTTATGTACAATTGTGCTAGCGGTTAAATGGAAAGGTAGAGAGGATTAGAAATAGTGATTTTTTCTATTCTATAAATCGTAATAATTTTGATTTAAAAATGAGGTGAAGAAATTGGCTAAAAAAATACCCGTTATTGTGCTTAGTGGTTATTTAGGTTCAGGGAAAACAACGTTATTAAATCATGTTTTAACCAATCGTGAGAATAAAAGGATTGCCGTTATTGTAAATGATATGAGTGAAGTCAATATTGATGCAGCCCTGATTAAACAAGGTGGTTTCTCTAGGATAGATGAAAAATTAGTGGAGCTTCAAAACGGGTGTATATGCTGCACCTTAAGAGAAGACTTGATGATTGAAGTGGAAAGGCTGGTTCAGGCAGGGGATATTGACTATATCTTAATTGAATCATCTGGAATTTCGGAGCCTGTTCCTGTTGCTCAGACCTTTACATATGTTGATGAAAGTTTGGGAATCAACTTATCTGATTATTGCCGGCTTGATACCATGGTGACAGTGGTTGATGCAAATCGATTTTGGCATGATTTTTCATCTGGAGAAAGTCTGCTTGACCGGAAGCAGGGTACAGATGAGTCGGACACTCGTGAAGTGGTGGATCTATTAATAGATCAAATTGAATTTGCAAATGTGCTGGTCTTAAATAAAATCGATTTAGTGGATCAAGAGAGTGTAGGGGAACTAAAAGCAGTCCTCCAAAAACTAAATCCAGATGCCAAAATAATTGAAAGTACTCATTCACGAGTCGCATTAAATGAAATCTTAGATACCCATTTATTTGATTTTGAAGAGGCAAGTCAAGGGGCAGGATGGATCAAGGAATTAACGGAAGAACATACTCCAGAAACAGAGGAATATGGGATATCATCCTTCGTCTATCGTAGGAAAAAACCATTTCATCCCGAAAGATGGATGCAATGGTTAGAGAATTGGCCAGTAGATGTCGTTCGGGCCAAAGGATTCTTTTGGCTCTCAACCAGAAATGATATGACAGGTCTGTTATCACAAGCTGGACCTTCCATCATGCTTCAGGGAGCTGGTGAATGGCTCGCCGCTTATCCTGAACAGGAAAGAAATCAAATTCTAAAGGAAGAACCTGACCTATTGAAAAATTGGGATGAAGAATTCGGCGACCGAATGACTGAGCTTGTTCTAATTGGTGTTGATATGGATCGCGAGGAAATTGAGGTCTCATTAGATAAATGTTTATTAACAGATGATGAAATGAAAATGGACTGGAAAGCATTTAACGATCCACTTCCAGCGTTTACAGTCACAGCATAAAGAAAACAATACTAGGAGGAAATCAATAATGAGAGTAAAAATCACGTTAGCATGTACAGAAACAGGAGACCGCAATTACATTACTACTAAGAACAAACGAAACAATCCAGACCGTATTGAATTAATGAAATACTCGCCAAAGTTAAAAAGACGTACATTACACCGAGAAACAAAATAATTAACCCGAATTATTACGTAAGAGCTCCTTATATTTGAGGGGCTCTCACTTAAATAAACCTTTGAACTAGATAGAATTAAAATTTACTGTATTTTCAAAAAAAAGGGGCTTTCATTATGAAAACAATAAATAATAATAACGGGCGCTGTTACGTCAGTATTAAAAGTTTCAATAAATACATAAAAAATCACTTTCTCAAGATAAGTATCTTATTGATGTGTGTTAACTTGTTAAGTGCATGTGCGCTATCCTCGCAAAGCACTGATAAGGAAGAAGCAGAAGATAAGCACATCAGTTTTCTCTATAATTTCTCCACTAATTCTCTAGATCCCCATGTTGATTCAAGTTATGTCCCATTAAGGGCCGGAATAACTGAAACCTTAGTCCGACTAGATGAAGAAAACTTAACCGTTGCACCATGGCTGGCTGAAAGCTGGGAAGGTATGGATGGGCAACATTGGACGATTAAACTTCGTGAAGATGTTACGTTCCAAAATGGAAATAAAATGGATGCTGAAGCGGTGAAAGCCTCTCTTGAACGTGCACTGAAAGAGAGTGTGGCTGTTCAAAATGCACTCAAAATCGATAAGATTGAAGCAGATGGCTATACATTGCACATTTCGACGACACAACCTTTTCCAGAATTTGTTTCTGAATTAGTTAACCCAAATGTTTCAATTATTGACGTAACTGAAAAGGATATTGTCAATATGCCGGTCGGTACAGGACCTTTTGCATTGAAGTCATTCACACCGGGAAGCAAGCTTGAGCTTGAACGCTATGCTGATTATTGGGATGGTGCTTCAAATCTTGATTCAGTGACATTTGCTTTTAATGAGGATGCCAATGCTCGCTCGCTTGCACTGAAGTCTGGGCAAGTTGATATTGTTTATCGTCCAGAGGTAGAAAGCCTGGAAGCATTACGAGCACAAGATGGGATTAAAGTTGAGTCAACAGCGACCTTCCGTGTACATCAAATGACGATGAACATGGAGCGGGAAAATTTGCAGGATGTCAATGTACGTCGTGCAGTTAACGCAATGATCGACCGTCAGAAGATTGTTGACACGATTCTTTTGGGGTATGCTGAACCTGCCATTGGTCCGTTTTTACCATCACTACCGTTTGCCCCATCTTATGAAAAGGCTGAAACAGGATTGGATATAGCTGAAAAGCACTTGAAGGAAGCAGGGTATTCACTTGAGAATGGGAAAATGCAAAAGGATGGAGTACCTCTTAAATTTACCCTTTTAACCTATAGCGCAAGAGCAGACTTGCCATTAATTGCCCAAGTTTTCCAATCCGACGCTAAACGAATCGGAATTGATATCGAAATCCGTCAAATAGATGGCCCTGAGGAATACATGGCTTCAAATCGTGAATGGGATTTGGCTACGTATAGTAATTTAACAGCCCCGCGTGGAGATGCAGGCTATTATTTAAATGCTACCTATCACCCGACTGGTGCTCTTAACTTTAGTGGTGCTCATGAGCCTGAACTAACTGCAATCATTGACAAGCTTAATCAAACTGTCATTCAAGAAGAAAGGGCTGTCCTTGCAGAGCAGGCAGCGGATTTTGTCCATGAGAATGTAATCAATTCATTTGTGTTGCATCCATCCACCATTGTTGCGTATAACGAAAATAAAGTTAAAAACTGGCTTACAACGCGAAGTGAATATTACATGATTACAAATGCCTTGGATGTGAAGTAAATGGTTCAAATTCTTACTCGGAAATTTTTTGAAGTTTTATTTTTTATGCTATTTATAACATTTGTTAGCTTCTTGTTTGTTCGGCTTGCACCTGGCGATCCTGTTTTGACCATTTTGAATGTTGATGAGCTATCAGTAAGTCAGGAGCAAGTAGAGGCATTGAGAGAAGAGATGGGGTTCAATAAACCATTGCTCGTTCAATACGGGCTTTGGTTGTTTAAATTTATACAACTTGATTTTGGAGAGTCCTATACGACAGGACAACCTGTAATCGATATGATTATAATCGGACTGCCTGCCACTATTGAATTGACGATTGGTTCATTAATTGTCATGCTGATCGTCTCTGTTCCATTAGGTTCGCTTGCAGCTCTTTATCGAAATAGCTGGATTGATCAAGTGAGTAGATTCCTTTCAATCCTTGGTGCAGCTGTTCCAAGTTTTTGGCTTGGCCTTATTTTTATTGACCTATTTGGTGTGCGCCTTAACTGGCTTCCAACAATGGGGAGAGATGGATTCATCTCTTTAATCTTACCTTCACTGACACTAGGGTTGGCCATTTCAAGCGTTTACGTTCGTTTGCTTCGTTCCAGCTTACTAGATTCACTTAGTCAGGAATTTATCCGTGCAGCCAGAACACGTGGGTTATCAGAACGGCGAATTTTTTTTGTCCATGCATTTAGACACAGCCTTCCTCCTGTTATTACCGTATTTGGAGTGAGCTTAGGAAGCTTGATAGGTGGGGTCGTAGTGATTGAAGTTTTATTTGCGTATCCAGGAATAGGGAAGCTTGTCGTTGATGCAATTCGGCAACGTGATTATCCACTTATACAAGGATATATTTTAATCATGGCCATTATTGTTTTTATTGTAAATACTTGTGTGGATTTATCTTACCGTTATTTAAATCCTGAAATGAAACTAAAAGAAAGGAGGACCAATTGATGAAAGGGTTATCTATACGTTTGCTGAAGGTAAAAAAGTACAGTTGGCAAAGAATGATGGTTTTGATTTGTGTGGTCTTTGTTTTGGTAGCTGCCATCTATGCTTTTTTTTATTTACGTCATGATCCAACTCTAACAAATTTGGATGGACGACTTCAGGGGCTGAGCCTCCAGCATCCACTTGGAACAGATCAACTTGGTCGAGATGTACTAACCAGGCTTTTACTGGGCGGTCAGCAAACCATTGGATATAGTTTGCTAGCATTGATTGTGGCTCTTATCATTGGAATCCCCATTGGTCTAATTTCTGGATATAAACGCGGATTAGTTGATCGGGTATTTATGCGAATGGCGGATGGCTTTTTAGCATTCCCCGATACGATTGTGGCAATTGTTTTAAGTGGTTTACTTGGACCGGGCATCGGCAACCTTGTGCTTGCTATCGTATTGGTCAAATGGGTTAGTTATGCTCGGCTAGTTCGGAGCACAGTTTTATCAGAATCTCAAAAAGATTATGTACTGATTGCCCGCACAAATGGACTCTCTCCTAGTAAAATCATGCGTAAGCATCTATTTCCTCATATTATAGGGCATGTTCTCGTACTAGCTAGTCTTGATCTTGGCAAAATTATTTTGCTTATTTCGGCCTTTTCATACATTGGCCTTGGAGCGCAGCCCCCCATTCCTGAATGGGGAGCGATGCTAAACGACTCACGTCCATATTTTCAGTCAAGACCGGAATTAATGATATATCCTGGTTTAGCCATTGTGGTCGTTGTACTACTAACCAATATGCTGGGTGATTATTTACGGGACCATTTTGATGTGAAGAAAGAGGTGCGGCAATGATTTTATCGATTGAGCAAGTAACGATTAGCAGTCGAGAAAAGAAAATAGTTGATAACGTGTCACTCTCTATTGGTGAAGGAGAGTGGTATGCACTTGTTGGACAAAGTGGGAGTGGTAAAACTTTACTTTCACAGGCAATTGGACGATTGCTTTCAACAAACTTACAAGTTAAGGGAAAAATTCTTCTTAATGAAGAGGATTTGTTGTCGTTATCACCAAAACAAATGAGGACAATTCGTGGCCGAAAATTGTCTTATATTTTTCAAGATTATCAGGGCTCATTTACACCCTTTAGAACAATAGGCCAGCACTTTGAAGAATACCAGAAAAGCCACGGTATCCTTGATTCCAAAACTCGGAAGGTAAAATCAATGGATGCACTTGACTCAGTAGGGTTAGATGAAGCTCTGTATAATAGGTACCCATTTCAGCTAAGTGGGGGGCAACTTCAGCGAGTTTCGATTGCGATGGCATTATTGATGTCACCGGATATATTAATTGCGGATGAGGTAACTACAGCACTTGATAGTGTTTCTGGACATAAAGTCTTAGAATTACTTGCAAGGAGACAAAAGGAAACTGGCTGTGCGATTTTATTCATTACTCATGATTGGCGCCATGTCAAACGCTATGCGACTCGCATTGCTGTCATGAAGGAAGGGAAAATCGTTGAATCAGGCGGCAAGCATCGCATACTTGACCATCCGCAACATGAATATACAAAGCAGTTAATCCAAGCCGCACCAACACTGGGACGAGGTCTTCCATCGGGATTGAAGGAGGTTGAAAAGTATGAACCTGCTTACCGTTAAACAACTGACGAAATCATATCAAGAAGGAAAAACAGCTATAAACAACCTATCGTTTGAGCTGAATAAGGGTGAATGCCTGGGTCTCGTTGGTGAGAGTGGCTGTGGTAAAAGCACATTGGCTCGTTGCTTGTTACGTATTGAACCGATTGACAGCGGCTCAATCTACTTTAAGAATGAAGCAATCGAACAGCTTAAAGAACGTCAGTTACAACCCTATCGAAAAAAAATTCAAATCGTCTTTCAAAACCCATCAGCTGCTTTAAATCCAAAGCTTAAAATAAAGGATTCACTGGTTGACCCTTATAACCAGTATAGTAAGGAGCTTAAGCTTAGCCATTTTTCCTATACCTCTAAGGAAGCCTTTGTAAAGCAGCTTCTTGAAGCTGTTGAATTGCCGCCGGAGTTAGCTAATCAATATCCTCATGAATTGAGTGGGGGGCAGCGGCAACGTGTAACAATTGCCCGTGCTATTAGCATTGAACCAGAGCTCATTGTTCTAGATGAGCCGACCGCAAGCCTTGATGTCATCTCACAAGGGGCCGTACTTACTTTATTGACAAAGCTGCGGGAAACTTTAAATCTCTCTTACTTGTTTATTTCACATGACCTTGCTGCTGTGAGTCAAATGAGCCAGCGGATCATGGTAATGAAAGAGGGTAAGCTTATCGATCAATTTCACGGTGATCAGTTATTTGCTGAGGATCGCCATCCTTATACAAAAGAGCTCATTTCAATTTTTTAGATAGAAGTTTAATCAACGTATAATACGCAATCACTACGATTTAAGTAAGGGAGACAGTAAATGTTTGATTGGTTAGTTATCGGGGGAGGGATTCATGGCTGTACAATCTCAACTTATTTAATTAAATATGGGAAAGTTCGAATTGAGAAACTCTGTATCATTGATCCTCATTCGGAGCCTATGGCCAGATGGAAACGAAATACGGAAAGAATTTCAATGCAATATCTTCGTTCTCCGTCAGTTCATCATATTGATGTCCATCCTTTTAGTTTGCAAATGTTCGGAAAAAGTTCAGAAGAACATAGTCAATTTTATGGAATGTATAAACGTCCATCACTTCAATTATTTAACGACCATAGTGATAAAGTTATATCCGAAACAAACTTAAAGAAAAGTTGGCATAGAGGTTTAGTTAAAAGTGTCCTAAAAATAAATAATTCTTGGGAAGTAACTTCGGAAACAGGAGAAATAATTAGGTCAAAAAATGTAGTCATTGCTATTAGTGTGAATGATCAGCTATTGATACCTACTTGGGCAGAAGAACTTGCTTTCCAACATCCTAAACGAGTTCACCATATATTTGACGATAAGCTTCCTGAATTAACGGAGATGAAATCTCCTATTGCTATCATAGGGATTACAGCAGTTCATCTTGCGATTAAAATGTCGAGAGAATATCCAGGTGAAGTAACCTTAATAAAACGCCATCCATTTCGGATTCACGACTTTGATAGTGATCCAGGATGGTTGGGATTAAAACGACAGAGACCCTATCGAAAGGTATAGGACTATGATCTTCGTCGAGAACAAATTAAAGGCGCTAGATTAAAAGGCTCTGTCCCCAGGGACGTCTTAAGTAAAGTAAAGAGACTAGAATCTGAGCATAAGCTACATACTGTTGATGGTGAAGTGAACTCTTATACAATGGAACCTGAGTATCTTACTCTTAATGTAAACTCCGTTTCACTACAAGTTCGTAATGTATTATTCGCCACAGGTTTTTTACCAACAAGACCTGGAAAATGGATAGAGAGGCTAGTTGAAGCAGAAAATTTATCGTGTGCACATTGCGGTTATCCAATTGTAGATAAGGATATCCTGTGGTGTCCTCATTTATATGTGATGGGTCCATTAGCAGAGTTGGAAATAGGTCCAATCGCTAGAAATATTTCTGGTGCAAGGCAGGCAGCTGAGAGAATTGTAGCTAGCCTATAAAGTTTAAATCGTAATAATTCCGATTTTTTAACATAGTGTTTATCATTCTGGTATATCTTAAAGGAGGGAGTGCGGTAATTCTGAATTATTTATTTGAATTCACGACTTTATCTTCACTGGTTTTCATCTCAGTTTTTGTATCTTTAAAGAACAAAAGAGATTTATCAATGATGTCTGCTATGATCGTTGCTATGGTTTTGGGAATGTCGATTGGTGTATCTTTTGGATTAGTATTGGGTGCCTACCTACAAGGGAATTTATTACTTTCCACTATTTTTTCAGTCTCGGTAGGTGGTTTGGCAGGACTACTAATTGGAGCAGTTTATGGTATTTTACCAGCAGTTGAAGGGTTTTTCACAGGGTTAATGAGTGGAATGATGGGTGCCATGCTTGCTGAGATGGTTCCATCACAAGAAACGATACTTCTACTTAAATTCTTTGTTATGTTAATCTTTTGTTCCATTGCGTTAGTATATTTAATTATAAAATCTAGTGATCATAAAGTTAATACTAAATATGGGGTAATTAAGCCTATTATACTTATTGTACTTTTTATTTCGTATTTAGTTACAAGTGATTTGTATCAAAACAAAATTCATCACAATCACCCAAAAATTGATGGTCACAAACTGCACCAACACTAGTTTTAGATGTTAGTCGGCAGACTAGAAGATAGTGGCTAGATTATAAAATTTAAATCGTAATGATTACGAAAAAAGAGCTTGAAAGCGTATATAGATCAGAAAATGGTTTAATCAGTTTAATCCAAAATTGTATATAAAGGGAGAGAAATAGATTGTTAGTCAAACAATTAAAAAACATAGCTATAATAATTTTGGTTTTTTCAATTCTCGTTGCATGCTCTGCCGAAAAATCTACTAGTAAGAAAAAGGAAGATGCTGATTCAGCTGATAACGTAAAAGAATTAGTTTATGCAGCCTCCAAAGATATAAACGATATGAACCCGCATTTGTATACAGGTTCAATGCCGGCTCAAGGAATGGTCTATGAGTCATTAGTTGAAAATACGGAAGATGGGATCAAACCTTTGCTAGCTGAATCCTGGGAAGTTTCAGAGGATGGAAAAGTATACACGTTTCATTTAAGGAAAGATGTAAAATTTCATGATGGAGAACCTTTTAATGCAGATGCAGTGAAGACAAATATTGAAGCTGTACAGAATAATGCAGAAAAACATGCTTGGATTAAGTTATCTACGAAAATAGAAAGTGTAAATGTAATCGATGATTATACAGTTGAATTAGTATTATCAGAAGCATATTATCCAACTTTGGTTGAATTGTCTATGACCAGACCTTATGTATTTTTATCACCCAATGATTTTAAAGACGGGGAAACGAAAGAAGGAGTAAATGGTTTTAATGGAACAGGTCCTTATATTATCACTGAACATAAAACCGATGAGTATGCAACGTTTGAAGCAAATGAAGATTACTGGGGTGGGGCACCTAAAATAAAGAAAATTACATCTAAAGTTCTACCGGCAGGGGAAACGACATTCTTAGCCTTACAAAAAGGAGAAGTGAACTTTGTCTTTACGGATGATCGCGGTGCAGACAGTCTTGATGTCGAAGCTATGAATCAATTAGTTGAGTCAGGAGATTATCAGCTTGTTAGAAGTGAACCAATGAATACGAAAATGATCGTAGCAAACAGCAGTAATGCTGATAATCCAGTAAGTGAAACAGCGGTACGTGAAGCAATTTGGTACTCAATTGATAGAAAAACAATTACAAAGGATCTTTTGAATGGTACTGAAACTGAAGCCCACACACTATTTTCTCCCAACGTCAATTATGCCGATGTTGATCTAAAGAAACGAGGCTATGATGTAGAAAAAGCGAAAAAGATTTTAGAGGATGATGGATGGAAAATAAAGAATGGTGCTGAAGTTAGAACGAAAGATAATAAAAAATTATCTATGAAACTCTACTATGATAGTAATTCTTCTTCTCAGAAAACCCAGGCAGAATTTATCCAAGCATCAGTAAAAGAGATTGGTATTCAGCTCGAGATTATCGGTGAAGAGTCAACTTCAATCGCTAATAGAAGGTCAACAGGGGATTATGATTTATTATTTAATCAAACTTGGGGTCTAGCGTATGACCCACAAAGTACTATCGCGGCTTTTACCTCTGATGCTTCTTATTTACATACGACAAAAGGCATTGAAAATGCAGATGGTCTTTACAAGAAAATTGAACAAGTTATGGTGTCAACGGATGAAGACATTCGAAAATCGTTGTACGCTGATATATTGACCATTGTTCATAATGAAGCAGTTTTTATTCCTATTTCAAATGGAAGTGTAACTGTAGTAGCTCCAAAAAATTTAAACGGAATATCTTTTAAGCAAACTCAATTTGAGCTGCCATTTGTATTGATGAACTTTAAATAGAAATAAAAAGGGGAATTTTCCCCTTTTTATTTTATGAGAAATTTCAGGTAGGAAGGAGTTTTCTATGGGAAGTTACATCATTAAGAGGATAATAATATCCGTCCCTTTACTTTTTATTATTTCATTTTTGACGTTTGTCTTAATAAACCTTTCTCCATTAGATCCGAATGAAGTGGTATTACAGGCGCAAGGTGTGCCACAGATTACAGATGAATTATTAGAACAAACAAAAGAAGAACTAGGGATGAATAAGCCATTTATCTTACGATATTTTGCTTGGTTTATCGCGACTTTACAGTTTGATTTTGGTAATTCATACATTAATGGAAAACCTGTGTGGTCGTTAGTAGGTCCAGCATTTTTAAATACGTTAAAGTTAACACTCGTTTCATCTGTGGTCATTATCTTCATGTCCATCCTATTAGGTGTGATTTGTGCATTGAAGGAAGGGAAATTGATTGATAAATCGGTAAGAGGAATTTCGTTCTTCTTAACATCAATGCCTTCATACTGGCTAGCTTCCATAATAATTTGGTATGTCTCCGTTAAATTAGATTTATTACCAACTAGCGGAATGGATTCGTATAAAAGTTATGTCTTACCTGTTGTTGTTATTACGATAAGTTATGCCGGCATTTATTTTAGAAATATAAGAACATCCATGTTAAACAATTTAAATCAGGACTATGTCCTATATGGAAGAGCATCTGGATTATCTGAGATTAAAATAACCAGGCATATCCTAAGGAATTCATTGCAAGTGGCCGTTTCAATATTTGGTATGGCAATACCTATTATATTAAGCAGTACAGTCGTAATAGAAAACGTTTTTGCTTGGCCTGGTTTAGGAAGTCTAAGTGTTAATGCCATTCTTAGCAGAGACTTTCCCATTATCCAGGCATACGTTCTTATAATAGCTGCATTCTTTGTTTTGTTTAATACAATCTCAGATATTATTAACGCGGCGATGAATCCTAAGGTAAGGAATGATCTTTAAATGAGAGTATGGAAAAACTTAAGCAAAGATAAGTTAGCTATGATTTCTTTGGTTATCATTCTGGGGACGATTATTGTTGGTGTTTTCGCACCATTATTTTCGCCACATGACCCTAATGAAGTCAATTTGAGTCTTCGATACGCGTCACCTTCGTGGTCATATCTATTAGGCAATGATCATCTAGGAAGATGTATCTTATCCAGAATGATATATGGAATTCGACCAAGTGTATTATGGGTATTGATTGTTCTGTTTTTATCTGTTTTAGTTGGCGCTATCTTAGGTTTTCTAGCTGGCTATTTTAGAGGAAAAGTCGATGCAATCATTATGAGAATGTGTGACACGATGCTATCTTTTCCAGGATACGTTATGGCGTTAGCGGTTATTGGAGTTTTAGGCGTGGGTCTTGAAAACATCCTCATTGCATTTGCTTTGATTAAATGGGCATGGTTCGCACGAGTTATCAGAACTTCTGTAATGCAGTATGCAGAATTAGACTATGTGAAGTTCTCCAAAGCATCAGGTATTAGTGATATAAAAATAATTTGTAAGCACATTGTTCCAGTTACCTTTTCTGATATCGCAGTAATCTCAAGTGGTTCTATTGGATCGATGATTTTGCAAATTTCAGGGTTTTCATTTTTAGGCCTAGGAATTCAAGCCCCAAATGCTGAATGGGGGATGATGTTAAATGAAGCGAGGGAAGTTATGTTTACGAGACCAGAATTAATGTTAACTCCTGGCTTATCCATAATAATTGTGGTTTCAGCGTTTAATTTTTTGTCTGATTCACTTCAAGTTGCTCTAAACCCAAATTAGTAAACTCTAAAAACAAACATATAGAAAATTTACCACTTTCTAAAATAAAGGTTCAGGAAAAAGAGGTGGCTAATTAGATGATGAATATATTAGAAGTTAAAAACTTAAAAGTATGGGATGTTAATTCTAGAAAAGAGATTATTCAAGAAAGTTCATTCCACTTAAAGTCTGGAAGTTGCCTTGCAATTGTAGGAGAAAGTGGAAGTGGCAAGTCTGTCACTTGTAGGGCGATAATGAGACTAAATAGATCCTCTCTTCACCAATCTGGGGACATCCTATTAAAAGGAGAGAACATAAACCTTCTATCTGAAAAAGAGATGAGAAGGAAAAGGGGTAGAAACCTTTGCATGATTTTACAAAATGGGATGAGTGCTTTCGATCCCTCTTGTGTAATCGGTGTACATTTAAGGGAAACACTTGCTGAACACTTCAATTGGAGTAAAAAAGAAATGGAAGTAAAAATGACAGGTGCGATGGAAAGTGTCATGTTGAAGAACCCGACAGAAATTATGAACAAATATCCACATCAGTTATCGGGTGGAATGTTGCAAAGAATTATGATTGCGCTGGCCATTGTCCTGGAGCCGGATATTATTATTGCTGATGAACCGACCACAGCACTTGATACCATCTCACAATTTGAAGTAGTAGAACAATTTATTAAGTTGCGAGAATGGATGGGATGTTCAATGATTTTTATTTCCCATGATCTGGGTGTTGTAAGAAAAATTGCTGATGATGTCATAGTTATGAAGGATGGAGAAATTATTGAACGAGGGAAAACCGAAGCTATTTTCTCAGAGGCGCAACACGAGTACACAAAATATTTAGTATCCACCAGACTGGCGTTGAGTAATCACTTCAAGAAGGTAATGGGGGAGGGACTATAGTTGCTGAAGGTTGATAGTGTTGGAAAATCCTATAAAAAAGGTGGATTTTTTTCTTCAGACAAACAGAACGTTTTAAAGAATGTTAGTTTTGAATGTAAAAACGGAGAATGTCTAGGTATTATCGGAGAAAGTGGGAGTGGAAAATCCACATTAGGACGTTTGCAACAGAAGCCAGACCTGTTAGAGATTCCGTATTCATGGCGCTCATTATCTTCTTAATTGCCATCTGGTGGCTTGTACCAAACTATCAAACCCAAGGGATTTGGATAGCCTTTGTTTTATTTAGTCTAGGTCGTTCCGTTTTCCTTTGGTTATATGTTCCGAAATTAACGAGAGCAAAGTTTTCGCAAGAGGGTTTGTCATAAAAATGCTAGCTTAAACAACTTCAGTTGTTTGAGCTAGTTTCTTCTAACAAAACGAATTTGGAACTAATGAGCATAAATATGCGGAATTCCAACCTCTATGAATAGTTTTGATGAACTCTGATAACCTATTTTTTTATAAAAGCCCACTGCCTGTGTATAAAAAACTTGAAATGAAAGGCCTTATCGAAAAGAGATCAACATAACAAAAAAATAAAGAAACTCTTTCCAACAGAGAAAGGGAAACTGTTTATCCGTTTATAAAAAGAGAAAATGATTATTCCAATACCGTTGCATTAGAGGGATTTACCGAAAAAGAAGTAGAAACCATTTTCAACCTTCTTCAAAGAGTAAGAAAAAATATAGAGAGAGAAAGACTGGGAATTTGTAAAATAGTATTAATATAGACAATGTAACCTTGGGGATTTACGGAAACATTTAAGGATCAAAAGCATTTTACTCCGGGATGCTCTGTGGGAGATCCTGTTTTTTTAAGAAAATTTTTTATAGAATCCCTCTACCTGTGTTTGACCGTGTAATTTGACGAGTGTTGATCCTCTTTCCTGTGAAATTTGCTCTAATGCTGTAATAATGACTTTACCAAGGCCAAATTTTCGGTATGGCTCCAGAATACAAATTCTCTCTAATTTTCCAAACTTATCAACCCATCGTACCCGTCCTGTTCCGACAGGTTTTTCTTCGTAATAGACCAAGATATGTTGACATTGACCATTCAAATTGTCGTATTCGTCAAATTCATCCTCTAGGGGAACGCCTTGTTCCTCAACAAATACCACTTTCCTTATGTGAAATGCCTTATTTAAATCTTCGTCAATGGTTATTCTTTTTGCCTTCATTATTTTCATCCTTTAAAAATTTTTTGTTGTATTTACAATAATATTAGGTTAAATTAAATTTATAATAAATATGTTGTAATTGCAACAAAACCTTCATCTAAGGAGTAAGTATGAAAGAAATTTTACGCGAAATTGAAATGATTGCTAGAGCCTTAGATTCTATAAGCAATATTGAATTTAAGGAATTTGAACTTACGAAAGGACACTTCGTCAGGATATCTTTAATAAAGTTCACTCACTTTATGCGAAATACTTTACGGAAAATAAAAGCGGGGAAATTGGCACACGGGTTTTTGTTGATGTAGAAAAGGTGAAAGGTTATTTGACGGCCACTTTTGGGAACATATTCATTGAAATGATTGTGTTAATAACAGTAATTGGAATTATTCTTGTGCTTAACCTGAAGCTAGCCATGATCTCAATTTTCCTAATATCTATCCAGTTTTTATTGGCTCTTGGATTCTCTGCAGCAATTGGAATTATCTTCGGCATTGCACCTGCAAGAAAGGCATCTAAATTACATCCGATTGATGAGTTGAGAAGTGTGTAGGTAAACAATAAAGGTTCGTTGAAAAGCATAATAATAAAGGGATAGTACCTGCTTTTTTTAAGTACTGTCCCTTTTACATAAATAAAAGATACTGCATTTTATAGTATTTTTAATTTGGAAAATTTAGTTGTTATTGTGAATTATTTAACTCACGTAAAAAAACATCTAATTCATCATTTGATTGAAATTTATAAGCATACCCATAGCAAATCGGTCCATTACCAGTGTGCTCTCTCTTAGGAAATTCTAGGAAAGATGTATTATGATTTAACCCCGTAGATTTTTCCTCTAGTTGTTTATTTGCTTCAACTGTTTTTGGATTTAAAACAATAGTAATCTCTTTATTTGGAAGTAAGTAAATTACTTCATTGTTTACAATATTTTTAAATTCAACAGCTTTTGATGTTTCTTTCATCGTTTTGAAATTGTTTAATCCAAAAGTATTTTGTATTTTTCCCATATTACAATTCACCTCTTACTGTAATTATATGCCTAATTCTATTATAAGGTATAAATCAATCATTTTGACATAATTACTCCTGTTTAGGTAATTTTAGTAGTAGTATGTTCCGAGTAAAGAAAGGATGGTGGGATATGGCGGGTAGAAAAATAACCGTAATTGGAAGTATTAACATGGATTTAGTAACGAGTACCACTCAAATACCTAAAGTTGGAGAAACCGTGTTAGGGAATTCCTTTCATACCATACCAGGTGGAAAGGGTGCGAATCAAGCGGTGGCTGCAGCCCGGCTTGGTGCGGATGTAACGATGATTGGCGCTGTGGGGAACGATTCTTTTGGTGAAACACTAGTAGAACATTTAACAAACCAAGGCATAAACACAGAAAATATTATGATAGTGAAGGATACCTCTACTGGAATTGCTTCTATTATAGTATCGGAAGCTGACAACAGTATTATTGTTGTTCCCGGAGCAAATAATCATGTTAGTCCGGAGGTAATCGAAAAACAGGAAGATAAAATCATACATAGCGATATTATTTTGTTGCAATTAGAGATTCCCCTTGAAAGTGTAATAAAAGCCGTAGAGCTTGCGAAAAAGCATGGGGTTCGAACGATACTAAATCCGGCGCCGATTCAAAAGCTTCCGAAGGAATTACTAGAAATGGTGGATTATCTAACACCGAATGAACATGAACAAACACTGTTGTTTGATTCCATAGACGGGTCACAGCAAGAATTAGAAAAGTTTAAGAAAAAGTGTATTGTAACGAAAGGGTCCAAAGGCGTTATGATTTATAAAAATGGCGAAAAAATGGAAATTCCAAGCATCCAGGTTGAGGCTGTGGATACGACAGGTGCAGGTGACTCCTTTAATGGCGCAGTGGCTACTGCTCTTTGTGACGGGCTTGATATCGAAGAAGCCTGTCGGTTTGCTAATGTTGTTGGGGCCATCTCGGTTACGAAGCTAGGGGCACAAACGGGAATGCCGACCAAAAAGGAAGTAGAGGAATTTTTACAAGTACATAAATCATCTTAAATGGAGTGAGTTTTATGAAGCCAGTAATATTGGACGTCGATACGGGGATTGATGATGCCTTAGCGATTGCCTATGCATTAAACTCTCCGGAGATAAAGATTATCGGTCTGACAACATGCTTCGGGAATGGTCCTGTTGAATATACCACCCGCAATACATTAGTTGTCTTAGAACAGCTAGGAAAAAGTGTTCCTGTCTATTCAGGAGCAGATAAACCACTAAGTCGGCCTCCTAAAAAATTCCCGACACATGTTCATGGCGAAGATGGACTAGGTAACAGAGTGGAAAAACCTCCGGTTAGGGAAGCAGAGTCTGAGGGTGCCGTGGATTATATCATTAACCAAGTGAAACAGCGTCCACACGAGATCACGATTATTGCAGTCGGGCCACTTACGAATCTAGCGCTCGCCGTTCAAAAGGAACCTGAAATAGTCTCTCTTGTAAAAGAGGTAGTCATCATGGGTGGCGCCGTTTTTGTAGGGGGTAATACTACCCCGTATAGCGAAGCAAATATATTCGCCGACCCTCATGCAGCTGAGTGTGTGTTTTCATCAGGACTGCCTGTAACGATTGTAGGTCTTGATGTCACGATGAAGACATTATTACCAAATGCCATTTTAGCTGATTGGCGAGCTGCGGGTAGAGAGGTATCCGATTTTTTTGCGGATATAACAAGTTTTTATATTCAAGCTTATGAAACGTTCCATCCTGGTATAGGCGGCTGCGCCCTGCACGATCCTCTTGCGGTAGGAGTTGTGATCGACCCAAGTTTCGTTAAGAAGGAAACTTGGAATGTTAAGGTTGTCTTAGAAGGAGAAGAGATGGGTAGAACCGTAGCGCTTTCAGAAGGTGAGCAGAAAATTCAAATTTGTACGCAAGTAGAAGCTGACAGGTTTTTAAACCACTTTCTAGATCGACTTTTTTAGAAATTAGTTTGTAGGGCAAATAGAAAACACATTAAATTCTTTGGATTCAATTAGAAGGGAAAAAGGAGATTTTTATGCGGTTATCGACCTCCACTTTAGAAACGAAGAAGGCTACATCAATCACTAACTGGCAATATTTGACCCTAGCAGTACCACTTATCATTTCTGGCATTTCAACGCCGATATTAGGTGCTGTTGATACAGCAGTAATCGGACGAATTCCTAATCCAGCTTCCATTGGTGGAGTTGCGATTGGGGCGGTAATTTTCAATACTATGTATTGGCTGCTGGGCTTTCTCCGAGTAGGTACAAGTGGTTTTACAGCTCAGGCGGAAGGTGCTAATGACCAGAAAGAGGTATTTTTGTGCCTTTTCCGACCAGCAATCATTGCCATCCTATTTGGCGTATTATTTATACTATTGCAAAAGCCTATTCTCCAAATTTCCTTGTTTTTATTTGGAGGAAGTGAAGCAGTCAAGTCATTTGCAGCAGATTATTTTTTGATTAGAATATGGGGAGCACCATTTATTTTATTAAACTATGTAATTATTGGTTGGCTGATGGGGAGGAGTAAGGTTAAGTTATCGTTAGCCATTCAAATTTTAATGAATCTATTAAATATCAGCTTGGATCTTTTGTTCGTGTTAGTATTTGGTATGGGTGTTGACGGTGTGGCTTTTGCCACGGTAATAGCTGAAATTAGTGCTGTTATCTTTGGATTTGCTCTAATTATACGAACTACTACATTTAAGGTAAATGATTTCAAATTTAAGATGTTACTAGAGTCTAAATCTCTGATAAGAATGTTGAGGGTGAACCGGGACATATTTTTCCGGACGATTTGTTTACTTACGATGACAGGCCTATTTACTGCAAAAGGTGCTAGTATGGGGGAAGTTACATTGGCAGCGAATGCAGTTTTACTGCAAATCCATTATATAATGGCGTATTTGTTTGGAGGGTTTGCGAATGCATCAGGAATCCTAGTCGGAAAGTCGATTGGTGCAAGAGATCGGTATCTGTATAAGCGTGCATTATCGCTCTCAGCGGGATGGGGCCTTGGTTCAGCCATTCTATTAGCGTTAACGATTATTGTAGTGGGTGATCAGATTGTCGGTTTTTTTACCACCCTTCCAGAGGTGAAAGACATTGCATTAGAGCTATTGGTTTGGATGGTAGTGTTTCCGATTGTAGGATTCTGGGGATTACAGCTAGAAGGTATCTTTTTTGGAGCTACCGAGGCTAAGTATATTCGAGACTCCATTGTATTATCGTTACTTGTATTTTTGGCGGCCCTTTGGCTGCTCGTTCCCATCTATCACAATACTGGAGTTTGGGTCGCATTTATTTTATTTAGCCTATCACGGTCGTTTTTCTTAACATTATTTGTCCCGAAATTAACTAAAGCAAACTTTAGTTAAAATTAAAAAAGATTACATTGACAAGACTATATCATACTCTTACAATTGAAAATGATTATCAACGTCAATTGGGAGGCAACGAAATGTTTTATGAGAAAAGTAGTCGGAATATTTTATTAGCATCTATTTTTATTTTTTTATTATCAACAGTTTTACTTGGTTGTACAAAGGGTAGCGATAAAGCTTCAACTTCCAAGGACGATACGAAAGATAACATGCTGACCATTGCATGGCCGAGGGATGTTGGCGCAATGAACCCACATGTTTATAATCCTTCACAATTATTCGCACAATCCATGGTGTATGAGCCATTAGTAAGCTACGGAGATGGTGGCGAGCTGAAACCGCATCTAGCTGAGTCATGGGACATCTCTGAAGATGGCAAAGAATATACCTTTCATCTGCGCCAAGATGTGAAGTTTACTGATGGAACTAGCTTTAATGCCGAAATTGTAAAAAAGAATTTTGATACTATTTTAAATCATATGGATTTACATAGCTGGTTAGGGTTTCTTTCAAAAATAAGCAGTACCGAAGTCATCGACGAGTATACGTTTAAAATGACATTAACTGAGCCGTATTATCCAACCGTTCAGGAGTTAGCGGTAGTACGACCAGTTCGTTTCTTAGGTGAAGCTGGTTTCCCTGAGGATGGGGATACCTCAAAAGGTGTTGTGGAAGCGGTTGGTACAGGCCCGTGGATTTTGGATGAATATAAAGCAGACGAATATGCGATTTTTAAACGAAACGAAAATTATTGGGGCGAGCTTCCAAAAGTAGAAAAAATCCAAGTGAAAGTTATTCCTGATGCGGAAACGAGAGTACTAGCGTTTGAAAAAGGTGAGCTAGACTTGATTTACGGAGAAGGGATGATCAGTATTGATAGTTTCAAGCAATTGGAATCAACGGGTAAATATGAAACTAGTATTTCTGAGCCAGTTGCTACAAGACAGCTTGTTATAAATTCAGCAAGAGAAAAGCTTTCTGATGAACGTGTTCGCCAAGCGTTACATTATGGATTTAATAAAAAAGCAATGGTGGAAGGTATCACGTCTGGACTAGAAGAAACAGCAGAATTTATTTTACCGACAAACTTGCCTTACACTTCCGATATCGATGTGAAGTCCATTAAATATAATGTCGAGAAAGCGAAGTCCTTGTTAGACGAAGCGGGTTGGGTTCTTCCGAAAGGGAAAACAGTTCGTGAAAAAGATGGGCAGCCACTTGAAATTGAAATAATGTACAATTCAGCCGAATCGATTCAAAAAGCGATGGCAGAAACGCTACAATCCGAATGGGCAGCTATTGGTGTCAAGTTAAATATTGCTACGGTAGAACTTGCGGTTCAGGTTCAAAGATTTAAAGATAATGATTTTGATATCAATTTATATAGTAACTTTGGTGCTCCTTATGATCCGCATACATTTATCAATATTGTGGCAAAGGAAGGATTTGGATTTAATGAAGCCATTTTAGCGTATCCAAACAAAGCGGAATTAATCCAACAAATTGCACAAGTTCCTCAAACTACAGACGAAAAGGAACGCCAGCAGCTTTATACATCTATTTTATCATCACTGCAAGATCAAGGAGCTATTGTTCCTGTTTCGTATCTTAAGAAAACAGCAATTTATCAAAAGGATGTTACAAATTTCACTTTCCCTGCTAATCGTGATGAACATCCATTTACAGGAATTAGCATCAAGCAGTAAGCAGTAGGAGGCTACGATGGGCACTTATATTATAAAACGCGTGATGTCTATTATCCCAGTTTTTCTTTTGGCGGCACTTCTAACGACTGGGATGATTCACCTTTCACCGGTGGATCCGGCCGAGGCTTATTTAACAGCAGCCCATATCGAACCGACTGATGAGATTTTAGCCCAAAAAAGACATGAGTTTGGTTTAGATCAACCATTCTTCATGCAATATGTAAATTCTATTAAAAAGATATGCCAACTTGATTTTGGCATATCTTATGTTACGAATAAGCCTGTTTGGGACGAGGTGGTCCATCGTATACCAGCGACCCTCCAGCTAGCATTAGGGAGTTTATTTATCGCAGTGCTTGTCAGTGTCCCTCTGGGCTTTCTGGCAGGAGTAAAGAAAAATGGCTTGATTGATCATTTCAGTCGAATCCTATCGTTTTTTGGGGCATCCATTCCTTCTTTTTGGCTAGGTTATATATTGATATTTTTCTTTTCTGTAAGACTTGATCTTTTCCCAGTTGAGGGGTTTGGAACATGGCAACATCTTGTTTTGCCTTCCCTTACGCTTGCTCTTCCTTTAATTGCAATGTACACACGATTGTTGCGTGCTAGTATTCTTGAAAATTTACAAGAGCCCTATGTGCTTTTTGCAAGGACAAGGGGGATAAAAGAAAAAACCATTATGGCCAAGCATATATTAAGGATTGCCATATCCCCGATGATAACTGGACTGGGGATGAATCTTGGAAAACTGCTAACGGGAACGATTATTGTAGAGACCGTTTTTTCTTGGCCAGGTTTTGGCCGATATTTTATTGAGGCGATTTTTAACCGTGACATTCCTATCATTCAATGCTATGTACTAATAGCCGCTGGTTTATTTATCCTTAGCAACCTAATGGTGGATTTGATTCAAATGGTCATTGACCCGCGCATAACCAGGAAAGAAGGGCACTATCGATGATAACCAGTATACGCAGGATATTTATTAGTCAAAAGGTGATTCCGATATGTACCACGATATTGGGAATTCTTTTTATCATCACGATATTTGCTCCCTGGATTGCACCCAATGATCCGATTGCGGTCAATTTAGCTTATAAACTTCAGCCAGCTTCCTGGGAATTCCCATTAGGAACGGATCATTTAGGAAGATGTAACTTATCACGCCTTTTATATGGCGGACGAATATCCCTAGGCTTCGCTATGCTCATTTTTCTTTCGTCTTTAACGATTGGTTTGTTGATTGGAACCTTTTCTGGATATAAGGGCGGCTGGGTCGATCAGGTTTTGATGAGATTTTGTGATGGTGTGATGGCGTTTCCTAGTCTTATCCTTATACTTGGACTAGTTGGTATATTCGGTCCAGGACTTCCGCAGGTCATTTTAGCGTTGATGCTTGTGCAATGGGTCTATTACGCGAGAATGTTCCGAGGGATGGTACTAAGTTTGAAGCAACAAAACTTTATTGAAGCGGCGAAAATAAGCGGCTCATCGCAATGGAAAATCATTAAAAATCATATTGTTCCAAATGTTCTTCCTCCTCTTGTGGTCATGGGAACCTTAGAAATGGGTTGGGCCATCATGGATATATCGGCCATGTCGTTTCTTGGTTTAGGAGTACAACCGCCTACACCTGAATGGGGAGCGATGATTCATGAAGGAAAATCGTATATTCGGACGAATCCAGAATTAATGCTTTATCCAGGTTTGATGATCATGCTCGTGATTGTGACCTTCAATTTATTGGGAGAAGCGTTATCCGAACGTTATGGTGTCAAACGTCGATCATAAAAAGGAATGAGAATGTTGGATACAAAACAGTCGAATGTGTTACAAGTGAGAGATCTACATGTACAGGTGAAAACCAAAAATGGTGCTGCGACGCTTGTTGAGGATATTAACTTTGAACTGAAGCGTGGGCAAGTACTGGGTCTTGTTGGGGAAAGTGGATGCGGTAAAACCGTTACGAGTATGTCCATTCTTCAACTTCTTAATCGGAAAACGACAACCATTGAAGGCAGTATGGAATTACAAGGACGCGAATTGAATGGTTTAGGGGAGAAAGAAATGCGTAAGGTGCGTGGCAAGGATATCGCCTTTATTATGCAGAATCCGATGAATGCTTTCACGCCTGTTTTTACCATTGGCCATCAATTTATTGAAACCATTCGTTCACATACACAATGGAATAAAAAACAAGCAACAGAGCTTGCCATTGAGGCGTTGCATCATGTGAACTTACCAGATCCGATTAAACTATTAAAATACTATCCTTTTCAATTGAGCGGCGGTATGCTTCAACGGGTGATGATTGCAATTGCAGCATGCTTACATCCTGCGGTAATTATTGCTGATGAACCCACAACCGCACTTGATGTAAATAATCAAAAGAAAGTACTGTACCACTTAGATAAAATTCGCGCTGAATATGGCTCAGCCATATTATTAATATCCCATGATCTCGGGGTCATTGCTGAAATGGCTGATGAAGTGGCCGTTATGCAGAATGGCCGAATCGTAGAAAAAGCCGATGTGTTCCAGCTATTCGATCAGCCACAGCACGAGTATACAAAAAAACTATTACATGCACGCTCAACAATAGATTTAGATGAAGCTGTCATTCATTTGGCTTGATCTATAAGGGGTGGAATAATGAGTTTATTACAAGTAAAAGAAGTAACTCATAGCTATGGATCCCGAACGTTTTTCAACTGGAAAGACCGTTCTAAAAGAATACTTTCCGACATTTCACTCTCTATTGAGGAAGGAACCTGTTTAGGTTTGCTTGGTACGAGCGGGGCTGGTAAAAGTACCTTAGGGAAAGTGATTCTTGGTCTGGAGCGACCGCAATCTGGACAGGTTCTATTTCAAGGGCACGATATTTATACCGCAGATAAGCATAGTCGTCAAAAGATTCGTCGCGATCTTCAAGCTGTCTTTCAGGACTCATACTCATCGGTCAACCCTCGAATGACAGCCGAACGAATAATTGCAGAGCCGCTAGAAAACTATGAAAAGCTAACCGTCGCTGAGCAAAAACGAACCGTGATTGAATTATTAGAAAGAGTAGGGCTAAGTGAAGCGGACTTGAAAAAATACCCTAATCAATTTAGCGGGGGCCAATTGCAAAGAATCAATATTGCAAGAGCCATCTCACTTAAGCCCAAGCTAATCGTTTTAGACGAATCTGTCAGTAGTCTAGATATGGTGAATCAAACACTTATTTTAGATTTACTAAAGGAGTTAAAAGCAGACTTCGGTTTATCCTATCTCTTTATTACCCATGATATAAAAGCTGCCTATACGATTAGTGATCAATTAGGTGTGCTAGAAAAAGGAGAATTGGTCGAGCTTTACGATGAAAAGAAACAGTTTTTTACTTCACAACATCCTGTAGTAAATTTAATGAAAGATTCCATACTGGCCGAGCACCCGCGTTTTCGTTCGGTTAGACGTGCGTAATATAAAATTGATTTACACTTTTCCAAATGCCTTCCTCCACAAAGTCCAGAAAAAGCCGATTATCCTAGATAGGAAAAGGATAATCGGCTTTTTTCTTTAATTCGATGTTAAACAATAACAATTGCAAAATCCTATTTCATCGAACCATACTCCAGGTGGTTTTTCGTTAATGATTAATCTCTATTTTATTGTTTTTATGAATATCCTCCGTTCCGGCATCCAACGCAGTCTTGTAATACAAGCATTTATGCTCGATGACTTCCATTGTTTTTTTTAATTCTTCCATCTGTGCTTCTACAGTAGCTTTTCGTTCCAAAAACATGTTATATCTTTTTTGCAGCGTGGAATCCCCATCAGAACACCAATCAATGAAATTTTTAATTTCCTTAATCGGCATCCCTGTGGATTTCAGACATTCAATTATTCTTAAAGCGTCAATATCAGATTCTTTGAACAAGCGTGTTCCGCTGGCTGTCCGTTCTACAAAAGGCATAAGACCCTCTTTGTCGTAGTAACGTAAGGTATATACGGTAAGATTTAATTCATTTGCGACTTCGCTGATCGTATATGTTTTCATCCTTTTACTCCTTTTCTTTATGATAAATAGGCTTCGGATTCCCTCTATGAATTGAATGGATTTTATCACGGTATTTGCTGAAATGTCAAAGTCACCTTATAGAATAGTAGAAATCTTCTCTTTTTAAGTAAGTTTTATTTATTTATTAAAAAATATAGTTTTCTATAGGCTAGATTGATAGAGGAATGATACCTGTATAGCAGGGGAGATTTGAAAAAAGAAAAATAAATTAATCACTTGACCTAGAGTTAACTCTAAGGTTTAACATTGTTTTTGCAAGAGAAAGAAGCTGGATAGAAATTTACCCAGTACATACTTTTTATCTTGAAAATGATAAATAATTGGAGGTTTTATTATGATAACCGCTAAAGCACGTGCTGTCGACGGTCCAGACAAATCCTTTCGAGCTGCTGAAATTAAACGACGCGATCTTGATTTACATGATGTTCTAATCGAAATTAAATATGCAGGAATCTGTCATTCTGACATCCATACTGCTCACGGTGAGTGGGGGCCAGTAAATTATCCACTCGTACCTGGCCACGAGATTGCGGGAATTGTCACGGATGTAGGAGCACAGGTCACAAAGTACAAAGTTGGGGACCGAGTAGGGGTCGGATGTATGGTAGATTCCTGTGGCGAATGTGAGAACTGCAGTAAAGGAGAAGAACAATACTGTCTAAAAGGCAATGTCCCTACCTATGCTGGTGTTGACAAGTACGGCGAGCCAACTCAAGGCGGCTATTCTACCCACATTGTTGTAACGGAGGACTTCGTAGTTAGAATACCTGATAACATTGAACTTGACGTCGCAGCACCATTACTTTGTGCAGGTATTACCACCTATTCTCCATTACACCATTGGGGAGCTGGACCAGGTAAGAAAGTCGGTGTTGTTGGGTTGGGCGGTCTTGGTCATATGGCTGTCAAGATTGCACACGCCATGGGTGCAGAAGTTACAGTTCTGTCACAAACATTGAGTAAAAAGGAAGATGGCTTGCAATTTGGCGCAGACCACTACTATGCAACAAGCAACCCTGAAACATTCGAGAAACTTGCCGGTACTTTTGATTTAATCATTAACACAGTAAGTGCAAAAATCGATATAAGTGCTTACCTATCCCTGTTAGCGCTGGATGGAACGCTAGTAAATGTTGGTGCACCTGCAGAGCCATTGTCATTAAATGTGTTCTCTCTCATCGGCCATCGCCGTTCCTTTGCAGGTTCAATGATTGGAGGCATCCGTGAGACTCAGGAAATGTTGAATTTCTGTTCGGAACATAACATTGCACCTAATATTGAAGTAATTTCGGCTGATCAAATTGACGAAGCATATAAACGCGTATTGGCTTCAGATGTGAAGTATCGATTTGTAATCGATATTAGCACAATGTAAGGTGCGTTAATAATATGTTTTAATGGTATTTAAAAGGTGTCCTAAAAGCCTAGCTTTTTTTGGGACACTTTTTTTGGCTTTTTTAATAAAACTAAATTAGAATACTACAAAAAAATGAAGTTATGGTTTCCAAAATATATAATACGGTTACTGAACTAAAGGGGCTCTACCCAAATAAGGAGTAAAGCCTTTTTGTTGTTCCACTAACGTGGCAGGTTGAAGAAGGATTGATGCTCTTTTTGTTGAATTTGGTATAGTAACGAAACAGTGTTAGTACAATTGAGTAGTATCATTATGTAATTATGGAGAGGTGATTTTATGAACGTAGGTAGGGAGTATTTGAAAACAGTGACTCAACGCTTTAATGAAGCAAAAATAACCGCTGAAAAAGCAATAGAGCAATTATCCGAAAGCGAATTATTTTGGATTCCGAATGAAGAATCCAATAGTGTCGCGATTATTATGAAACACATGAGTGGTAATATGGTATCTCGCTGGACTGATTTCTTTACCACTGATGGGGAAAAGCCGTATCGTAATCGTGATGATGAATTTGTGGGAGATATTAAAACGAAAGAACAGTTGATGAAAATGTGGGAATTTGGATGGGATACCTTTTTAACTACATTAAAAGATATTGATGAAGAACACCTCTTAAAAAAAATTACCATCCGTAATGAACCGCATTCCGTTATAGAAGCCATTGAACGCCAAATGTACCATTATTCTTATCATGTAGGGCAAATTATTTATATAGCAAAATATTTAAAATCAAGTGATTGGAAGACACTAACGATTCCTCGAAAAAAGTAATCTATGGCTTTTTATCCATCTAACGAGGGCTTTACATGGCGGAAAGCACGAGTCATGGAAGCTTTTACCTTTACCTATTTTGCATCAGCCAGATTAATTGATATCTTTATCGGTACTATCATTGGTCTAATAGGAGTATTCTTCGCAGGAAGACGTTCGGCATCAAGTCGACTCCCACATTTAATAACCAAAACGATCCGTAGTCAGGCGCAATTTTTATTCATTCTTTTCTCTGATCAAGGGACCGGTTTTAATGCGAATATAAGCAGCTCAAAAAATGAATTTCGTCCAATTTTATCAGATAAAACCCTTTCCCAATTGCTTTATGTATGTGAAACGATGGCCAATGCCGCCAATCGAATACAGTCACCTTCAATAAAAAACGTCCCTGAAATTGAAGAGTTTCCAAGTATACAGCATGAGATTATTACCTTGCAAAAATCCCTTCAAATTAATAAAAGTAATCCTTATTAAGTAAAGGACGCTTTGAATTGGACTGGGAAGGGGACTTAAATTGAATTCGCTTTGTTGGTAAATAAATCCATAGAGAAAATAAAGAAAATCCAGTTTCATTCACTGGATTTTCTTGGAGATATGAATACCTGGTAGGGATAAATAATGAGAGCAAAAAAGATCGAAATCAAAAAAACGTGAATAGATTTAAAATTTACTAATTTATATACCTTTAATTTTTGCATTAACCAGTTAATTGGAAATGCGAGAAATAAGTCCATTAACGAATTAGTAAGAAGGTATAACCAAAATTTTCCGAAGGTCAAACGAAAAATCCAGATGGTACCTATAAAGAACGGACCTAAAATAAAGCTTAAATCATTAATTACTTTATTTAGTAATCCGCCTTTTACCGTCCACCATTTAAAAGGAACAGAAAACATACAATTAATAGCAACAAGTAAAGACGCAAAGATGGCAACAGGTGTATATTTTTTAAAAACATTTTTTGGTATAAAGAAAACAGTTAACCAAGGTATTAATAAAAGACTAATTCTAATTATAGCTGCCAACATAATAATACTCCTTAGCTGTTTTCCTTTATATTGCTTAAGACAGGTAAAAATATACTTTATTCTTAATAATGCAGCTATCCGATCGATTTTGCCAAGGTACGTACAATGGTCCTTATTTAACCAACAGAAGCTTTCCTTCATAAAGGGGCAAGGCAATTTCTTATTCAAGCAACTGGCAATTTAGATAACCACTAAAAATAAAACAGTGGGAAACGAATGCTTCCCACTGTACGTATTACGTTATTTAACGCAAATTCCTATACCGTATGTCTGGAAATATAGTTCCTATTTATTAATAAAATCTACGTCTTCTTCTTCTTTCTCTATCGAATTCAAAACGTCTTCTTCTGTCTATATCAAATACAAATATAAAGGGGAAAAACAGTCTTCTTCCAAAGTCGTCACGAAAAAACCGATCTCTTCGGGCAAATCCCAAAAATGGCACTTCATTCACCCGCCTTTCATTTCAGATGTCTATATGACAATGGGACAGATGAAATTAACCTGTCATTTTTTTCCGTACAAATTAGTAACCCATAAAAGAAGCTCCGACAATAATAAGGAGAATGAACAAGACAACAATTAAAGCAAATCCAAATCCATAACCTCTTTCTTCACCCATGTATATCACCTCCAGATTTTACTTAAAAAGCCGGTTTGAACATTAACACCAACTGGAAAGTACGATAATCAGCAGAATGAACAATACAACGATCAGTACAAAGCTACTGCCGTTATAGCCACCACCATAGCCATAACCGCCACAGCCGTATCCAAAGCCCATATCTACACCACCTTTTGGATAATCCCAAAATAAATATTCCTCTTATATATATTTCTTAAGACAAGAATCGATTGGACATTTACCTTAGAGTTAAGACAAAATCAGCGATTTGTTAAAACATTTTCTAAAAAATGAAAAGAAACGTCTGCACTGCACTACATGTAAACGACTCTGCGAGCGTATTTATAGACTCTTTTTTTACTTTTTGTACAAACATCCACACTCTGATGCAAAACCAATCATAGTTTATCTAAATGAGTTGAAAAGAGAGGAGTAGAAGTCATAGGTGAGGAATGTAAGTAAACAAAAACAAAAGTCGAACGAAGAAAAAATAGAGGAAGAACAAATCATCCCTTTAGAAAGATACGATTTAGTTCACAATTGGAAAATCATCATGCAATTTAATTTTGCTTTATTTAAAAACAAAGATGAATTTATAATTATTGATCATAAGGATGAATATATAGCTCGCTTTAGCATTACCAGTGTAGGGGTAATTGAATTTAAAAAAAAGTCATATGACTTAACTCCGAAGATTGATTTTTATAATAAAACGATTAAGATACCTATTATTACAGAGCACGGAAAGTAATGAGTATAGAAGGCGGCTGACAAATGCCTTCTAAAAAGGATTAGGTTAGTTGAAAAAAGGACTAAAAAACAAAATAAGAGAACCAAAGTGCCATTTTGAATTTCCTATTCAACAATGCGTAGAGAGTTATTAATGTCTACAATATTTTTAAGACCTTTAAAGAGGAGATACTACAGTTTTAAGTAGTATCTCCTTTGTTATTTTTGAAACAGAAAAAACGCAATATAAATTATAAATAATAAATAAATGAACTTAAATATTCCCTTTTTAAAAAAATGATTTACAACAAATCAAATTGTTGGTATATTTAATTCAATGAATAATTCAAAAAATTTGAATATTTATTCTTTTGGAACAGAAGGTATCAAAACTAAATGAGGAGAGGTGTGCAAAATGCAAGCAACCGAATACAAATTAAAACCGAAAGTAAAAGAATTCCTAGAAGAGTTTATTGGACTTTATATTAACGGAGAATACGTATCAGCGGTTAATGGAAAAACATTCAGTGTCATTAACCCTGCTACTGAAGAAGTAATTGCACAAGTTAGCGAAGCAAACACTGAAGATATTAATATTGCCGTCGAGGCTGCAAGAAAAGCCTTCGATGAGGGTGAATGGTCGAAAATGGAAGCGGCTACACGTTCGCGTCTTCTTTATAAGTTTGCAGATCTTATGGAGGAAAACCGTGAAGAGCTTGTGCAACTAGAGGCACTTGATAATGGTAAACCCTATAAAGTCGGATTAACAGATGATGTGGATGGGTCAATCCAACACTTCAGATATTATTCGGGGTTTGCAACGAAGATTCAAGGGAAAACGACACAAGTTTCACCAGATTATGTGAATTATACTGTGCATGAACCTGTGGGCGTTGTTGGTCAAATTATTCCATGGAACTTTCCTCTTTTGATGGCTGCTTGGAAGTTAGGATCGGCTCTAGCTGTGGGCTGTACAGTTGTTATTAAACCTGCAAGTGAAACACCGCTTTCTCTTCTTTATATAGCAAAACTGTTCAAAGAAGCTGGTTTCCCAGACGGCGTTGTTAACATCACCCCTGGCTCCGGTCGAGTGGCCGGTGAAGCCATTATTACCCATAAGAAGGTGGACAAAGTGTCGTTCACTGGATCAACAGCTGTTGGAAAAGAAGTGATGAAGAAAGCAGCAGATCAAATCAAAGGCGTTACGCTTGAATTAGGTGGTAAATCACCTGCAATCATCCTAGAGGACGCCAACCTGGAAGAAGCAATAGAAGGGGCATTTAATGGCACGATGTACAATCATGGACAAAACTGTAGTGCTTGTACACGAATCTACGTTCATCGTAAACATTACGATCAGGTAGTGCAGTCATTGGCAGAACGTGTGAACACGTTAAAACTGGGTCCGGGAATGGATCCAGAAACAGATATGGGCCCACTCGTCTCTGCAAAACAGCAACAAACTGTTCTTAGCTACATCGAGCAAGGAAAAAGAGAAGGTGCACGCCTTGTTGCTGGAGGAGAAAAAACATTTGATAAAGGCTATTTTGTTGAACCAGCGATTTTTGCAGATGTAAAAGACGACATGACGATTGCACGTGAAGAAATCTTTGGTCCAGTAATGTCGATTTTCGTTTTTGATACTGTTGAAGAAGTAATTAAGAGAGCAAATGACAGTGATTATGGTTTGGCAGCTAGTGTTTGGACAGAAAATATAAAAACTGGTCATTATATTGCTCGTAAACTACAAGCAGGGACAGTTTGGATTAATGACGTTGGTCTTGAGTGGGAGACAATGCCATTCGGAGGATACAAACAATCTGGTATTGGACGTGAAATGGGCGGAGAGTATGGCTTAGAGAACTACACGGAAGTGAAAAGTGTATATGTGAATATTAAACAAAATTAAATGCCTACGATTCATTTTTGATAATATCATCTCGATGGATAATTCTGAATATTTTTTTAATTTAGTTTTTTTCAGGCAATGTCAAATTTTAGTTTATTTGTAGAAATTCCATTTTAATTAACATTTATGAGGAGGATAAATATGTATAAACCTTTTGGAATGATCGCGGCTTTACCTACACCTATGAAAGAGGATAACAGTATTGACTATAAGGGGCTAGAACACATAGTAGAACATTTGATAGACGGAGGAATGAATTGTCTTTTAGTTGGAGGAAGTACTGGAGAATACTCATTGATGAGCATGGAAGAACGAAAAGAAGTCATTAAATTCGTGTGTGATACATCAAACGGTAGATTACCTGTTATGGCGGGTACAGGCTGTCATCGAACAGAAGATACAATTGAACTTACTAAATACGCAGCTGAAGTTGGTGCAGCTTGTGCCTTGGTCATTAATCCTTATTATATGACAACTAGTAGACAAGGAATTATTGATCATTACAAGGCAGTAGCAGAAAACTCTAGCATTGGAATTGTAATCTATCATTATCCAGATGCTACAGGTGTTGAACTGGATCCAGAATTAATTCATGAAATAAGTCAAATAGATGGAATTGTAGGTATTAAAAATACTGCTGATGGACTGCATACTTCTAAACTTATTGCATTGACAAAAGACAATCCAAACTTTGCGGTACTTACTGGATTTGAACATTTAATCTTGCCTACATTAGCATTAGGGGGACATGGTGCTATTGGACTAGTCCACAACTTGGCCCCGAAAAAGTTAGCAAAACTATATGATTTAATCGTAAATGAGAACAACTTAAAAGAAGCGACTAAATTAAATCAGGAACTGCTAGAGTTATATAATGCTATTGAAGAAGAAACGATTCCAGGAACCGTAAAGGCTGGCTTGGAAGTACTAGGATTATCAGGAGGACCAAGTAGATTACCACTAGTGCCTGCTTCCGAAAAGTTCAAAACAAAGATAGAAAAAATATTAAATGAATTAGGGGAACTAAGAGTGAATCAACATTAATTGAATTAGGAGAATAATAAACACAAGGGATAGGAGGAAAACCAATGAAAGATGTAATAATCATAGGCGGTGGACTAGCTGGGTTGTCCGCTGCCTGGCGCCTTAAACACCATGATATTTTACTTTTAGAATCCGATGATCGTATTGGTGGCCGTGTACGTTCAGAACGCCGAGGAGAATATTGGTTAAATTGGGGTGGACATCTATATGCTGGAGCCGGATCAGCTACTGATGAATTATTCCAATCTGTGGGAACATCTGCAGCACCTGTACCTGGAATATTAACTGCCATGTCTTTGAATGGAAAGTTGCTTGTAGGTGGTCGAGTTGAACTATTTCCATTTAGGGTCCCTATGTCATGGAAAGCTAGATTTGCTATGATACGTGCAGGTGCGAAAGTGCGTGCAGCTGTTATCAAATATGGCAAAATGGCAAAGAAACGTCCAGGAGAGAACGATAGAGTTCAACAACAAAGAATTTTAGAATTTATGAGTGATCGAACTTTTGCTGACTTTACTGGTAAATTACCACCAGACGCAGATGCGATTTTTAGACCTACCGTCAGCCGTTCGACTGGCAGTCCAGAGACAATGACAGCAGGGTCAGGTGTAGGGTATTTCAACTTGATATGGAACAAAAGTGAAGGGTTATCGAGAAATATTGTTGGGGGGCCATCAACGCTTACGAACACGATTGCAACAACATTAGGCGAACGGGTTCAACTAAATGCAAACGTTTTAGAGGTTCTTCAGAAAGAGGACTCCGTTGTAGTGAGCTATATTCAAAATGGTGTGAAGCATGTGGAGGAAGCACGTTATGCAGTACTCGCGACACCTGCCACCATCACAAAAAAAATAGCAAAAAATATTGACCCAGAAATTGCAGACGCTCTTGGTCAGGTTACTTATGGTCCACATGTTAGTGCAGCATTTTTAACAAATGAAACAGGACCTCAAGTTTGGGATGATGTATATTCTTTTGCTACGCCTAAAAGGTCATTTGACATTATTCTTCATCAATCTAATTTAGTACGTTCGATGGAAACCCATAGGCAGCCAGGTAGTAGTTTTATGACATTTTCACCGGGGGAAAGTGGGCGCCGGCTCATTGATAAATCTGATGAGGAAATTATTCAAATCTATTTGAAAGATTTAAATGAAATATTTCCTGGTTTTAGTGATCATGTGGTTGAGGCTCAGGTAAATAAATTTCCATTTGGATCCGCTTACGTATTCCCAGGTCGTGAAAAAATACAACCAATTTTAACAAAATCTGCGGGTCGATTGTTCTTAGCAGGTGATTATTTAGGCACCTTTTATACTGAAACAGCTATTCAAACAGGATTCACTGCAGCACAAAATATTAATAGCTTACTAGAATTCGGGATTTTTGAATCTCAAAAAGAGAAGAAACTCAAGGCTGCGGTTTCTAATTAATTTCAAGAATTTTGTTGAGAGAATTAGTTAATCTCAATTGAAATTACTAATTCCTCAACCGCTAAAATGCAAACGTTTACTTCGCAATATCAGCAAGACTTTAGAGATTGAAAAGTGATAATAGCTTAAAGACTGGGACCATGTGATTTGAGGACCATCTGTGATATTTCATTTGTACGAACTAATCATATAAAAAAATTATTGCCATACTAGGAGGGAATTTATGAATAAAGTCCGCACAATGGAAGACCTGCCTTTAAGTGGATTCCATTATAAAATGTTCGCCTATGCCAGTGGGAGTACATTTATCGATGGGTATATTATCGGAATTATTGCGGTAGCACTTGCTGTCATGCAGACTTATTTCGATATGTCGCTAACCATGATTGGCCTGATTGGAATGGCAACTCTTGCGGGGATGTTTGTTGGTGGTGTAATTGGAGGCTACCTTACAGACATTATTGGCAGGAAGACGATGTTTCTCATCGACATGCTGGTCATGTTTGCTGTGTCAGTCCTTCAGTTTTTTGTCACTGATCCAATGCAGTTGGTCATTTTACGATTTATTTTAGGTATTGCTGTAGGTGCAGATTATCCCATTGCAGGGGCCTTGATGGCGG
Source organism: Neobacillus sp. NPDC093182 (assembly GCF_044754045.1). Lineage (NCBI taxonomy): Bacteria > Bacillati > Bacillota > Bacilli > Caryophanales > Bacillaceae > Neobacillus > Neobacillus sp. NPDC093182. The sequence goes on along the minus strand of NZ_JBIVOI010000008.1, from coordinate 78,010 downwards.
AATTTTCTCCGAAAAAAAATCGCGGTGCCTTACTTGGAGGGCTTAATGGATTCTGGTATGTCGGTTACGCCAGTTCCTATTTGGTTGGTTACTTTTTGCTATCCATGGGTGATACGAGCTGGAGATGGATGCTTGCAAGCACTGCGATTCCAGTACTCCTCATGCTTTTCGCACGTTTAAATATGCCGGAATCCCCTCGTTGGCTGGCTAACAAAGGAAGGGAAAAAGAAGCAAACTCAATTGTACAGAAAATATTTGGGGATAATGTCATCATGTCGGAAGAACAAGAGTCCACTGAGAAAACCAGCTTTCTCGATATATTCCGAAATGGTTATGGGAAATGGGTATTTTTCGTATCTGTTTTCTGGTCGCTTCAAGTCATCCCCACCTTTGGAATAGGAACCTATATCCCTGAGATCCTTGCACAATTTGGATTTGCTAATGGGACGAAGGAATATCTGGGAGCGGCAGTTATTAATATCGTCTATCTTGCCGGCTTGATTCCTGCCCTTTATTTATTGGAAAAATACGGACGAAGACCTACACTTATTATTCCATTTATAGTATCTTCCATCGCTTTATTTATACTAGGAGCAACGTCTGGAATGAATATATCGTTTATGTTTATCCTCGTTCTCTTTATCGTTTATGGAACGTTTAATACTGCGATGGGAGCTCATGAGTGGATATATCCGAATGAGCTATTCCCAACCCATATTCGGGGCACAGCAATGGGCTTTATCACAGGGGTAACCCGTATCGCCTCTGCCATTGGAACGTTTTTCTTCCCGGCCATTTTGTCTAATTTCGGTTTGGCAGCAACGTTGTATATTTGTGGGGCATTGTTTTTTATCGGGTTCTTAGTCTCTCTCATCATGGCCCCTGAAACAAAGAATATGAGTTTAGCAGAGACCAGCTCTATAAACAAAGGCACTTCACGAAGGACAGAAAGTATTGCAATGAGGAAAAACGGTTAAAAAGAAAAGCTTTGTGAGAAAGCAGGAATCAAGTGAGTTTCTATGAAGGGTTGACCCGATTTGTGGCAAAGTGATAAATTGGAGTCAATCCCTTCATGGAAATATGAGGTGCATAAAATGGAAAAACGGACGAGTTTAAGAGTTTACATCATTACAATAGCTGGTGCGGTATGTTGGGGACTTATTGGTTTATTTATTACTCCATTGTATGCTCGCGGCTTTACAGCTTGGGACGTAGTTGCCATTCGGGGTATTTTTACCTTTGTTATCTTAATTCTAATTATGACAGCATTTTATCGGGAGCAGTTACGTACCAGATTAAAAGATCATATTTTTTTCGCTTGTGCGGGAATTTTTAGTATCGCTTTATTTAACTTTTTTTATTTTGAAGTTTTTTCTCAATCGAGTTTATCCCTTGCCGTAACACTTTTGTATACAGGCCCACTGTTTGTAACCATCCTGTCTCGGCTCTTTTTTAAAGAGCCCTTGACCATTCGTAAAGGTTGGGCACTTGCTCTTGCTATTACAGGTTGTGCATTTGTTGTAGGTCTACTGCCGCTCGGCCAAGAAGGTATACATATGAAAACCTTGTTAATGGGGATTCTATCTGGATTTTGCTATGCGTTGTACAGTATTTTCAGCAAACCTGTAACCAAACGGTATTCTGCATTGACAATTACAACGTACACATTTCTTTATACGAGTATTTTCATGTTATTGACAAGTGACATTTTAAAGAAGACTGATAAATTCCAATATGTAGATGTTTGGATGTCAGCGGTGTTGTTAGCGTTAGTAGCAACGGTTGCAGCTTTTGTTTTGTATACATCAGGACTTAAACATTTAGAAGCTAGCAAGGCTTCCATTTTAGCAACAATAGAACCCATCATTGCAGTAGTAACTGGAGTACTTTTTCTTGGAGAACATCTACGGGGATGGCAGGTGTTAGGAATCGCATTGGTTTTGTATTCAGCAATTCTCGTCGCAGATGGACGGTCTAAGGCAAAGAAAAGCGAGAGGAGAAAAGCCCAAGATGATGCTACTAGAGCAGGAAAAAAGTGTATATGATGTTTTAGAAAAATTAAAGATTTCCTTTAAAAGGTATGAACATGTCCCGGTTTTTACAGTTGAAGAAATACGTAAATTGGATATCACTATTCCCGGAGGACATACTAAAAATTTATTTTTAAGAAATCGAAAAGGGGATAAACATTTTTTAGTGATTGTATCAGAAGATAAGGATGTAGATTTGAAAAGTTTATCAAAGCTTATTGATAGCACTCCGTTGAGTTTTGGTTCTCCGGAAAGACTTAAAAAATATTTAAAGGTTTATCCCGGAGCAGTTGGCGCTTTCGGCTTGATAAATGATACGGATAACCATGTGCATGTTGTATTTGACAGTGATTTACTTGATAAAGACACGATTAACTTCCATCCTAATGTAAACACAACAACGGTCAACCTTTCAGTCCAAGACTTTAGAAAGTACCTTGAAGCGATTAATAATCCTTATTCAATTATTAAATTCTCGTCGTCATAATTTTGAAAGAAAGGATATAATTAAATAAGTTATAAAACAATATGAAAATAGTATCGGACGCCATTCAGACGGCGTCCTTTTCGAATTGGGCCATTTTTACATATATGAGTTATAATGGACTTAACTTATCAATTTTGACGGATAATCTACAAAATGAAGGAAAAAAGGGGATTTAAATGAGTATAGATAATCCAAGAACAACTATTAATAAAATACTTGATATTAAAGATTCTTTTCCAAAAAAACAAAGACAGTTATGCGATTATATTCTAAAAAATTATCAGTCAATCGGATTGATAACAGTTAAAGAGCTTGCCAATAATGCCAATGTTGGAATTTCAACTGTAATGCGTACGTTAAATGCCTTGGGTTATGAAAACTTTAATGATTTACGAAAAGATATCTACGATGAATCGTTCCCTTCCGAATCAAGATGGACATTGAAGAATTCAATTACAGAGATTCAAAAAGAGGAAGAGGAAGGAAAAGTTCCAACTTTAGTCCAAGTTTGGAAAGAATCCGTAAATTTATTAAACAAATCATTAGACTCCGATTTAATGCAAAATTTTGAAAAGGCTATTGATATCATAGAAAAATCAAGTTTTATCAATGTTTTGGGTAGTCGGCCGTACAAAGCAACTGCATTATATTTTGAACAGTTGCTTGGAGAATTCTATTTTAAGATAAGGCAACTAAGCCATGATACGGAGGTGATTTACGATAAGATTTTACAATTTGAAAAGGATGAAGTTTTAGTGGTTTTTGCATTCGAACCATACACTAATCGAGTTGTTGAAGCCGTTAAGCTAGCCTATGAACTAGGCAATAGCATTATATTGATAACAGACTATATCTCTTGTCCAGTTATTTCATATGCGTCCGTAACGTTGAAAGTAGAAGTTAGTAAAGAACAATTTTCAGTTATTCCTATCATTGCATTGATAGATGCATTGGTAATTGAAATTGGTAAACGATCATCAGAAGAATCGATTAAAAAATTGAAAAGACTTGAAAAAACACTTAAAGAAAAGAATGTATTGTTTTCTTATTAAAACCTAAGTCTCCCAAGCTTTCTTCCAGTTTGACTTGGGGACAATTTGGGACTAATTTAGGGAAACTTTTTCCTATAACAAAATCTCACTTAAAACGGTGGCGATTGTTCAATAAGAGCAATCGCTTTACTTGTTGCATCTTATGGGAAGCTTTAGTTTAATTATATAGTTGTTTGCTGACTAGATTACCAGCTAAAGGTTTATTAAAGTTCTATAAAACTTAATAATATTCAAATGTGAAAAATGAAAAAGCTAACCAGGTTGACAAATCGTTCACCTGACTTTTACAATATTTTTAGCAAAAGCTTCCTTGCATTAAATACTTTTTTTTGGTATTATCGTTTCATAGCTAATGATTTTGAAAATTTAAAGAGGTGATTCAATATTCATTCATTTAATGAGGTTGGAGAACTACTTCCTGAAGAAATTGATACAATTAATCGATTAACTAAAATCCCCAATGACTCGTTAAATCTAGCTGCTATTGCAGTGGTTACAATTTTGTATCGGGTGGCACAAGGATTAAGAAACAAAATGGAACAGGAAGTTTTATCTGAATATGGGTTATCATGGACTGCATTCTCGATGCTATATGATTTGTGGATATGGGATTCAATTGAGACAAAAAAATTAGCACAGTCTGCTGGGGTCTCAAAAGCTACGATTAGTAATATAACCAAAACACTTGAAGGAAAAGAGTTGTGTTACAGAAAAAGCGACAATAGGGACAGAAGAATTACCTACGTTACTTTAACAGAAAAGGGAAAGAACGTGATGGAGGATCTTTATCCACGATTCCACAAAGGAGAAGTCGAGATTGTTTCGGGATTGTCGATAGATGAACAAAAAAGCATGACGAAATTACTTAGAAAAGTAATTCGGGAAAATGATTTTTGATGCATAACAATAAAATAATGAAAAAGCTATGATGGGAAATCCAGTAGTCGTTATCTCCCTGTTAACAGAGAATCGGTGGTTGGTGCAAATCGATACAAAGATAACACGAATTACATTCCTTGAGCTTTCTTTGCAAAAATAATAAGCAAAGAACGGTCGAGCCGTTAATCGTTAAGTGGAAGGATTATATCCTTCAATAAGGGTGGTACCGCGTGTAAAAGTTAAACCACGTCCCTTTTTTGGGATGTGGTTTTTTATATTTTTCTAGGAGGAACAAAAAAATGAGTAATTTAATGGAGCAATTAAACCCGGAACAACAAACTGAAGTGAAAAGGCAGATGGCTATTTACAGCCAGGGTGTAAAAGAAATTATTCCAACAGAAGAGTTAGAAAATAAAATAGCCAGGTCCCTATTAGAGAATAAACCGCTAAAAATAAAATTAGGCTTAGATCCTTCGGCTCCAGATGTACATCTTGGGCATACCGTTGTCCTAAATAAAATGAGGCAGTTTCAAGAGAATGGACATGTTATCCAACTAATTATTGGAGATTTTACAGGGAAAATTGGAGATCCGACAGGAAAATCAGTAGCTAGAAAACAATTAACAGATGAAGAAGTAAAGCACAATGCGAAAACATACTTCGAACAATTTGCAAAGGTTATAGATATGGAAAAAGTCGAGTTACACTATAACTCTAAATGGCTATCAAAATTAAACTTTGAAGATGTCATCAAACTAGCAGGAAAAATAACCGTAGCAAGACTTTTAGAAAGGGACGATTTTGAAGAACGCATTGCAGTTGGCAAGCCAATCTCTCTTCATGAATTTTTCTACCCTTTAATGCAGGGTTACGATTCTGTTGTCCTGGAATCCGATATTGAACTAGGTGGAACAGACCAGCATTTTAATATCCTAATGGGAAGGCATTTTCAAGAAAAGTTTGGAAAAGAGAAGCAAGTAGCCTTGTTAATGCCTTTATTAGAGGGGCTTGATGGGGTCGAGAAGATGTCTAAATCAAAGAAAAACTACATTGGGATCGATGAACTTCCTCAAGAAATGTACGGGAAAGCAATGTCCATTCCAGATGAATTAATGCACAAGTATTTCGAATTGATAACGGATTTAACTCTCGAACAAATTCAATCTGTAAAGTCAAGAATGGAAACAGGTGAATTGCATCCGAGAGATGCAAAAATGCTTCTTGCTAAGACCATTGTAAGAATCTACCACGGGCATGAAGCGGCAGAAACGGCACAAAATGATTTTATCTCAGTCTTTCAAAAAGGTTCTCTTCCAGATGAAATACCTGTTATGCAGTGGCAGGGAGAAAGAGAAACTTCAATCATTAACCTGCTAGTTGATTTGGAAATGCTAAGCTCCAAAAGTGAAGCTAGGAGAATGATTGCAAATAGAGGTGTAAAAGTGAATGGAGCTCAGGTAGACGATTCACAATTACACGTTAGGATTACCGACGGCTTAATTCTTCAAGTAGGCAAACGTAAATTTGTAAAATTAATACTATAAGAAAGTTAGAGCAGGTGTAAGCATGAAGAAAATTATTTTTATGGATGTTGATGGAACTCTGGTTAAATAGCGGAGAATTATCAGTTCCTGGTATTCACAAGGCAACAGCCATCTCAACGTTGCTTCAGTATTTAAAAATTGATAAAGAAAATACTTTTGCTTACGGGGATGGATTGAACGATTTAGAAATGCTTGCATTTGTTCAACACGGTATTGCTATGGGGAATGCAAAAGAAGCAGTTAAGAAGGCAACTGACGATATTACCGATACACACAATGAAGATGGTATTTATAATAGCTTTAATAAATATGGTTTAATATAAATACCATTTGGAACATTTTTTCGTCGTGTTACCCTATTCAATTTGCCGCAATTACATTGCGGCATTTTTTTATTTCCTTTTTGTTGATAAGTGGTGCGTTGGTAAACCTGAATTATTAGCAAATAAAAAGTTCTGTTTTATAGAAATGTAGTGTTATTTAATTAACAATTTATTTGTTGGAGGAAAGGCAAAAGGGAAAGACGCAGTGGTGGGTTCCTTGCTGATGGAGAATCTTACACCAGAAGAATTGTACAATAAAGTAGAAAAAGTCATTGCAGATTTAAATATGCGTTGTTAATTTTATTATTTTGAGGACCAAACAGACGGAAATGTTATTATTCCGTCTGCTTTTCACTTAAAATGAGTAGGCTTCTCCGTCCTCAGGAACTAAAACAATAGAGGAGATTCCTTTTTCATTAATAAAGCTTTTTAATTCTTCTCTAGACAATGCCCAATGGTTTACTGCTTCCATGTGGACAGCAATAATTTTTGCGTTAGGAGCAGCCTTATACACTTTATAAACATCATCTTTCCCCATGACCAGAGAACCGCCCTCGAAGAATTGGTTGTCACCAGCATTGACTACAATGATTTCTGGCTTATGTGTGTCGATTACTTCTTGGACTGCATCGTACCACACAGTATCTCCAGCCACATATAATGTTTTCTCAGATGGGTGTTTGATTATAACGCCACATACTTGACCCGCAAGCTTTAAGATTTCGCCTCTTCCATGCTCGCCTTTTGTTTTAATTAATTGAATACCTTCAAAGATTGTATCTTCTTTTAATACTTCTACATTTTGAAAACCAGCGTTTCTTATTTCTGCAGCATCTTCTTCGTTTTGACTAAAGAGTTTTATATCTTTTGGCAATGCTTCTTTAGCAGCATCATCCCAGTGGTCTAGATGCAGATGAGTGACAATGACAGCATCAATATTTTGAATAATATTATTAATGGATGTTGGTAAACTTACCAAGGGATTATTTTGATCTTGTCTTGGTGAATTTGGGAAAGGCGCGTAAGTCCCTTTTTCCGATAACATAGGATCGATTAAAAACTTCTTCCCCGCATATTCAACCACCATTGTTGCATTGCGAATTTGATGTATATTCATATTTATTAACTCCTTTATCTTTTGAATTTTCCTTTGAACAATGTATAGTTTATATTATGGACCCATGAATGATATATAGATTAAATAAAGTCTTTTGGCGGTTTTACTTTATTAATGAAAGGAATTAAATAAATGTTAGATAGGACGGATATTCAAATCATAGACGAATTATCCAAGAACAGTCGGATTACAATGAAAGAATTGGGCGAGAAAGTCCATTTAACTGGACCAGCTACTTCAGCTAGAGTGGCAAAATTAGAAGATAGTGGGATTATTGAGGGATACACCATTAAAGTTAACCAAGTAAAAATGGGGTATGCAGTTCACGCAATTATACATATTTATACGAAAAACACAAATCATCAACCTTATTTGTCATTCATAAAAAAACAAGAACAATACGTTATAAACCATTACAAAATCAGTGGAGAAAGTTGTTATCTTCTTGAATGCAAATTTCAAACCAATCAAATATTAGATGAATTTTTGACAGACCTGAGCAATTTGGTAAGCTATAAATTATCGATTGTAATTAATTAATAGAGAAATATAAAATGTAAACAGTAACGGGAACGTTCGTTGAAAAAAGGCACTTTAGATAGTAAATAACCTTACCTTTAATGTTGCACCATTCCTTTTGTCTTAAAAAAAATAAAGAGAACGATAGTCACGTTCCCATTTTACCTTACTGAAATCTTACCTTTGTTTATTATTCTAATCATTGCAATGATAGCTCTGCAAATTAACAGTTTTAACATAAGACTTATTAATGAGTGATACCAAGTCCATCCTTTTTTCCATTTAATTAGGTTAGTTTTCTTTGATGCGATTGTCTCTATGATTGTTTGCGGTATAACAAAAGGGAAAAGTTTTAAAATGATTCCAACGGGTTTGCTATTCAATGTCCACTGATTATAGTAAAGCAGCAGTAAAGGGTAATGAATATAATCAAATGGGAGGTGGATTTTATACTTTGGAAAAATTTTTTTTGGTTATTTTAAATATCCTCTTGTTACAAAATATTTATCTGAGAAAAAATTACCAATGAAACTCACAAGGTATACAATAATCCAATCTTTAAATGAACGTTTTACAATGGCGAACGGTAATAAGACCAATCCAATTGCAGTCACTATGATTAAGAAATAATACGGGAAATCTTTTCTTCTCAACTTTTACACCTCCCCGTATGATAATTTGTTCAAGTAAAAACTTTTATGTGAAAAATCTTTAAATATCTTCAACCAACGGGGTTCCACATTACTTCTTATTGGCTAAATTTTCTCGGTCATCAGCTAACGGAGGTTGTTCCAACCAACCGTATTTTATCAATAGCTGTGCCCCATCCTCGGCAAATAGCCCCATTTCAGTCATAAATCTAGCGTATTCAATCGCTAAGTCTCTCCTTTGAGTAACCGATAAACCAGCACCATAATATCCAATTGCTGACGAAACTAATGTGACAATATGAAATAACATCAATTTATCTGAAAAAGGGGAAACGGTGGAATTCGCTACTTCAGAAAGCCATGTTTTAGGGGAAGATAATTCTTCCTTTGTTAACATATTGCTAAAAGTACCAAAATGGTTTTTACAAATATTTTTTCCTCTTTCGAAATACTTTTGAATTTCTTTTGTTTGGCATACTTGTCCAAAACCCAGTTCTAATACAGTTTTAGCTGCGTCTTTTTTCATGTTAAAACTCATACCGCTAATTTCTATTACGTTTAAAGGACGTTTCTTTCCAAACCAACCTGTTAAATAACGTTGACTATCTACAAAATCAACTTGACTTGGTGTATTAATTCTTGCAGTCTTGCTATATAGCCCTTTGTTAAGCATGACAGATATGATTCGTTTATGTAATTCCATTGTTTCAATGTTGCATTTGATAAAATAGTCTATTTGGTCTGCTCTACATGAGGTTGCAACAGCACCAGCATACCCTGTTAATCCAAGTAATGTCATAACGTGCATATAATCCAACATAAAAACATCCGTAAATATTGGAGGGGCATTTAGATTAATATCCTCTTCTATTGAGAATCCCTTTGGAATAGGGAAATGATTTTGACTAAAAAATTCCCTGATTTTTACGATATGGGATTCTGCAAGACTAAGAGCAAATTCAAGAATTTCTTTAATATCTTGGTCTTTTGCCTTTTCGATTGAATGAGTAAGAATACAAATTGCTAAGGAATCGTTCATGTATTGAGTCCAAAGATTTGCTATTTCTGCTGATGTAAGTTCCACGGAATGGCTAATTTCCTTCATAATATTCCCTCCAAAAAGTTTCCCAAGTTGAGACCTCTTTTACAGTATGTATTAAATTTCCACCTTTATTTAATATGATGTTATTATCAAACTTTTATTTAAACCGTATGCTTAATTTTTGAAAGGTTTTGGAACTTTTGCAATGATACGAGGAGGAACAGCAGTTACTACTGAGGATTTTTTTATACAATCTAACCGTAGCTTTATTATTCCATAAAGCAAATATGATAGAATATAGGAAGTTTTGATACATTTAAGATTGGGCTTTTAGCAGAAGGGGTAAGTATGAAGAACGAAAATACTCAAATTAATCTAAAGTTATATTACAGCACTGTGGTAGTGGTGATTACACTTATGTTGCTTGGGCTGTTTGCCGGTAATCCACTTCTTCATCATCCTGGACCAGGCTATTTTTCGCATGGTGTTTTAGTTTTCTTTTTTTCTAGCTGCTTATTAATTTACCCTTTATATAAGTCCCATTTTCTTAGAATCATAATAATCGTCGTGGCATCTAGTTACTTTTATACCATCTTCTTTTTATATCCGAATACTTGGTCCAACTTCATATTTTTATGCTTTATTCCTGCTATTTCAATTTTGTTTTTTGATACAAAACTTTTTCATCTTTCCTTACTATTAAATACTTTGTCCATCATCATTCTTTTTAGCTATATTGCCATTGTTGATCGAGGGGATCTTTATCCTTATATAAGTAAAGACTTAATCGGAAATATTATTAACTTTTTAGGAAGCCAAGCCATTCTTTATTTTATCTTTTACTTATCGCATGGACGCTTGGAGAAGCAGAAGCTCTACTATGAGCAAATTAAACATTCAGAACGACTGAAAACAACTGGACAGTTGGCTGCTGCTGTGGCACATGAGATTAGAAATCCATTAACAGTTGTTAAAGGCTTCTTACAAATGTATGAGAAAGATCATACATATAATGAAAATAATAAGCGGCATTTCTCGTTAATGATTAATGAATTAGACACGGCAGAACAGGTCATTTCTCAATTTTTATCCATTGCCAAACCCGACAAAGATACTGAAACGGAATTAGTAAATGTAAAGAGTGTTCTTCAAAGTGTAACGGATCTGCTCAATACTTATGGCCTCCTGCATCATAATGAGATTGTACTTAGGATGGTTGAGGATTGTTATATCGCTGCGAATACAATTGAATTTAAACAGTTATTAATTAATATTATTAAAAATGCCATTGAAGCATCAAAAGTTGGTGATTCAGTTGTCGTTACCGCTGAAAGGAATAAGGACTTGGTTGAAATTAAAGTAATCGATAGTGGACAAGGGATGTCAAAAGAAGAAATGGATTCTCTTGGTACTCCATTTTACTCGTTAAAAAGTAAAGGAACGGGCCTTGGGATGATGATTTGCTATAATATTGCTGCAAAGTATAAAGGAACCATCCACTTTGACAGCGTAAAAGGTGAAGGAACAACGGTAACGATTTGGTTTCCAGCAGCAAATATGGGATAAGTAAAAGAGGGTTGCAAATGTGTAACGGGTTCCGTTACCTATCGCAAACATAAAAAATGCAAAGTAAAATGAGTGCCAAATGGTTTATGAATTTGACACTCATTTTTTATTGATGTAAGGCGTATTTGTGCTGAAATTTCACTAAAATTTAAGCTAATGGGTAGCAATAGTAATAGATCAAAGGCTGTCGTTGTGGGCAGCCTTTTCTTATTGCCCTACGGGGAGGATAAACTGTAAAATGCTAATATTTTTACATATACGTGAAGCTTTGCTTGCTGTACTAACGGCCAGGTTAGTGGAACAAGAACAACAAAAACCATCCTATATTGAATGGTTTTTATCTTTATCATTATTTAGTGATGTACTAGAGTGTGTTAATATGCGATCAAATGCTTTTTTAGTAAATGGCATAAAGTAATTAAGTATTAGTCCTCCTAAACAAACGCTTAATAACGTTCCAACTCCAATTGGTCCATTGAATAATAATGCCATTAACAAGAATACAAGATAAATGAATGTTCTTGAAAACAGTATAGAAGTTCTTGTTAATTCTTGGATGATTAAGGTTAACCGGTCAATTGGAATGGGGGCAAAATTTGTTTGTAAATAAATTGCTGTTCCCAATCCCATAACAACTAAGCCGACTCCGAAACAAACAACTTTGCTGTACCATAGTTCGGGTGTTAGCAAATCGTGTAATAAAAAGAGCCACATATCAATGCCAATACCCGTTACAAATGCGGTTAACAACCCCAAAACTTCAGGTCTTTCTCTTTTTAAAAATGAATTACAACCTATCAGTATGAAAGCAATTATGATTTCCCAGCTTCCAACAGTAAGCCCTACGTTTGTTGATAGACCGACCAAAAGTGCATCAAAAGGTGAGGTCCCAAGGTCTGATTGGATCGTGAAAGAAATACCAAGGGTTAGTAGTAATATACCTAATACAAAAACAACATATTTGGCTTTACTCGACCTGATTATCATTATTTACTAGACATTTCTTTGAGCATTAGAATATGTGGGATCCCATCTTCCATAAAGATAGTAGATGAAGGACTAAAACCAAGTTTTTTGTAAAATCCTTCTGCCTGTGTTTGTCCATGTAATTTAACCTGCAAGGCTCCCCGTTCTTCCGCGATTTCTTCTAACGCTTTAATAATGATTTTTCCAAGACCAAATTTACGGAAAGGCTCGAGGATACAGATTCTTTCCAATTTACCAACTCCATCAATAAACCTTATCCTTCCCGTTCCGACTGGTTGTTCATTGTAATAGACCAATATATGTTCGCAACGTCCATTCAGTGTATCAAATTGATCAAATTCATCTTCAAGTGGTACACCTTGTTCTATAACAAATACTTCTTTCCTTATAGCAAATGCTGCCTTTAAATCTTCATCAATCGTTATTCTTTTTACATACATTTTTTTCAGTCCTTTTAAATAAATATGGCCATGATAATTTTGTTGCAATTGCAATAAAATTAGGTTAAATTAAATTTATATCACTTTTATAGTAAATGCAACAAAAAAATGTGGGTTAAGGAGTTAGTATGAAGGAAATTTTACGAGAAATTGGAATGATTGCAAGGGCGTTAGATTCTATCAGTAATATAGAATTTAAAGAATATGAGCTTACCAAAGGACAGTATTTGTACCTGGTGCGAATCTGTGAAAACCCAGGAATCATTCAAGAAAAGCTAGCTGAGATGATCAAAGTTGATCGAACAACAGCAGCTCGTGCTATAAAAAAGCTTGAAGTGAATGGTTTTATTGAAAAGAAAGACGATCAACAGAACAAAAAAATAAAGAAACTCTTTCCAACAGAGAAAGGGAAAAATGTCTATCCTTTTATAAAAAGAGAAAATGATTATTCCAATACCGTTGCTTTAGCGGGATTGTCCGAAAGAGAAGTAGATACCATTTTCAATCTTCTCCAACGAGTAAGAAAAAATATAGAAAAAGACTGGGAATTTGTTAAAAAGGGAAACAAGAGAAATTATTGATAATAGTAAGGGGCGACGTAGTAAAATGACGGTAAATATAAAACAGTGTAACCTTGGGGATTTACGTAAACTTCAAGAAATTAGTTATGAAACGTTTAATGAGACATTTAAGCATCAGAATTCACCCGAAAATATGAATGCCTATTTGGAAAGGGCATTTAACTTAACACAATTAGAAAAAGAATTATCCACTATTTCTTCGCAATTCTTTTTTGTTTATTTTAACCATGAAGTTGCAGGATATTTAAAGGTCAATATGAATGAAGCTCAGTCTGAAGAAATGGGGAATGAATCACTTGAAATCGAGAGGATTTATATAAAGAAAGTTTTTCAAAAACATGGACTTGGGAAATATCTGCTAAATAAAGCGATGGAAATTGCGATGGAATCTAATAAAAAGAAAATCTGGTTAGGCGTATGGGAAAAAAATGAAAATGCGATTGCTTTTTATAAGAAAATGGGGTTTGTTCAAACTGGAGCCCACTCTTTTTATATGGGTGATGAAAAACAAACGGACTTTATCATGACCAAAACACTCCTATAACTTTTTAAGAGGTGGATGATTATGTATATTCCAAAATATTATAAGGTCACAAATGAGGGTGAAATTTGGGATTTTGTTCAAAAAAACTCTTTTGGCACAATTGTTACAACCGAACAAGGGAAACCAATTGCCACTCATTTACCTTTGGGATTAAAGAAAAAAGGTGATGATTACTATCTTACTGGGCATATGGCTTATGGAAATCCTCAGTGGAAAACATTTGAAACCTGTGAAGATGTGCTTGTTATGTTTCAGGGACCAAACGCGTACATTTCTTCTTCCTGGTATGGGCATGAAGAAGTTCCAACATGGAATTATCAAGCCGTCCATGTATATGGTAAAGCAAGCATTTTAGAGAAAGATGAATTAATAGAAGAATTAACCATAATGCTAGAAAAATATGAAAAAAATCGTGAAAATCCTGTTTTATGGGATAAACTTTCTCCTGATCTCTTAGAGAGTGAACTGAAAGGTATAGTTGGATTTAAGATTAAGGTGGAGGAAATTCAGACAGCATATAAATTAAGTCAGAACCGAAATGAAACGGATTATACTAACATCATTAATCAATTACAAAATGAAGGCAATCCCAATTCGAAACAAATAGCAGAACGGATGGAAAAGAGAGTAAAAAATCACCTATAAGCCCACTTTTATTCAACCCTCAGATGCAAGAATGTCAGAAAGGAACGGAGCAGCTTACTTTAATAAGAATTTGAACTACCATCTAGCCAAAGGACCATTTGACGATCGGTCCTTTTTTTTCGTTTATTTTTGGGGTTGACCTGGAACGCGTTTCATAATTTACACTCAAAACAAATAAAAGAAAGCGAGGAGAGAATTTTATGTTGACCATCCTTTTACTTTGCCTATTCATTACAATTTCAACTTATTTTTGTTTAAGGTCTTCGGGACAATCGATAGATGTAAAACCAATTCAATCCTTCGACGATTATTTTAGTGATTCTAATGAAAAAATAATCAAGAAACAACTCTAGTCTCCAAGGTAAATAAATTTGAAGGAATTCTCTTTTCATTTTATTGAAAGAAGGACGGTTTGAGCTTTATACAACTTTTTATCAGATGTACTTACATGCAAGGGGAGCATTATCAGAATGGGTATTAAGCAAGGTTAATCTTACTGACAGGGTGCGATAATCCAAGAAGGGATTATCGCTTATTTTTGTTGAAGTTATTAACTAACTAGGCAGGATAGTCCAAGAAGGAAAAAGGAGTTGTTGTGTATATTTTTCAAAATAAAACAGAGAATAAAAAGAAAACAATGGAGGAATTAACAATGAAGGAAAGTAATCGAAATCAGAACGATCCTGAAAATAAGATAAAAATAGTTAAAAACATAAATCAGTCAGCTTTAAACTACGTGCAGCCAGCTATTGAAAATGTGGCAGAGCCGTCTCGAGATGCAACTCAAAACTTAGTTAACAATACAATCAAAAAACAAGAAACGTAATCGTTTAAGTCAATTTATATCTGATTGACTTATTTTTTATTACTACAACACTTAAAGCGTGAAACGGAAAACCGAACTTAATTTAAGTCAAGATTTAGTGTTAGTTAATAGTTATAAACATAATCGATGATTGTGACTAACGTTTACGATACTAGTTTTGAAAGGGGAAATTATGGAAGAGAATAAAAAGGTACCGCAAAAATTAAGTTATGAATCAGATGGAAAAATGGGTAAAAACAACAATAAGGTAAAGGCTAACAAAAAAGATCAGTCTGAATTTTTTAATACTACACAAAGCAGTGAATGAAAAATTAATGAGGAATACCCTATGCGGGTAGAATAAAAAATCTCGGCAGCCTTTAACTGCCGTGATCTTATGTCTAACGAAGTGCTCAAAATTTTGAGTGCTTCTTTTATTTTCTTTTTCAACTTAAGTAGCAGGTAGTTCAGGAAGGTTATTGTTTTATTCAACTAGAATATGTATATAATGATCAACCCAAAACTAACTTAAGGTGGTTTCAAAATGGATAAAAGAGTTCAATTTGACTTTGAAATCGAGTTTACTAATGGCGGTGGAATACAAGGGCAAGAATTTCGACTAGATATTGATGGAAATGACATTACTGACGAAGAGTTAGCTAAGTATATTGTAGAGGATATGAGGTTGCTAATGGTTGGTGAAGTAAGGATACTTAACAAAAAAATAATTAATGAAAAACATAAACGAAGACCTGTTGATGAGAAGTCTTAGCAATAACCTCAGCAAAATATAAGAGAGAATCAAAAGTTCCTTTGGGTGATTTATCTATTGGTAGAGAACCTTACATTGATATGTTCAAACAACAGGCACGTTTTTTATTGATAATAATATCTCTAATCCAAAGGAATATTACGATGAATTAATAAATAATCAAACTTTCTAAAACATGCTATTTCACCATTAAAAAAGATGGGATGGCTGCGGCATCCCGTTTTCTATTTGTGCTGACGGGCAGGTTAGGGGAAGAAGGCTTAGATAACGAGCCTTCTACAGTTCTCCAATTAAGCGTCTCCAAACACCAAAGAATAAACTAATTATGATAAAAAAAACAACAAACATTGCCTCTAAATAAATGTATTTTGTTACTTATTATTTCCTTCTTCCTTATAATAAGTATACATACTTCTTATAAAGCTAACGCGGGCGAGGGTTGAAGAACGGATCTGTCATTGTGGCAGCTTTTCTTATTGTACTACCGGGGCTGATTAGCACAATAACAGAATGGATTTTTATGGTAAAGTAGTGATTTGATTTGGCTTAAGAGATACAATTAAGTAACTAAAGAAAAACCTTCCAATAGGATTGAGGAAGGTTTTTTGGCATAAGCATTTTTAGTATAGCATTTATTTTTTTGTTTTTTAATGAAAAATATTGACATCCTATTAGCTGGTTAGTTGAACAAGCTAATAGGAATTATTAAAATAAATCGCTTAGAATAGTGAACTAAGCCATTTATTTTATTACAAAAACACATACTAAAAAGGTACAAATTAGGTTGCTTTTTCGGCTGCATTTTCAGGTCTTGCGATAGGAAACGGAACCTGTTAGCAAATGTGCAGCCTTTTATTATAAAAGAGAAGCTTGTGAGAGGGCTTTACTTATAGGTTATAGAACCATTTAATTTATTAATCACGATTGTCTTTGGTTTTTGATTTAAGGATAGGTCTGTCAAAGGATTCAACGATTTTATCTTTGATTACAGGTATCGGTTCGTCCGTTCGTGTATTCCAAATACTAGATTTAATTGTATTGGGTAAGCCTGTGTTTTCATTGGGCATTTTTCATCCACCTCGATTCTTGTTTTAATAGTCAGTTTGCTATACAAAATATAGATTGCAACTAAAAAGATAGTTTATTCCTCTTTTAAAAAAGTTAATTCGTTACATGAGGAGCTAACAACCTCAAATGAATATTAAAACACCTGCTGCGATAGGAAGAATAAGGACGTCTGTTCAAAGATTTGAAAATTTCACCTGAATTTCTTTTAAAAACAAATCAGCAGCAGCGGAAAAAACCTGATGTTTTTTCCAAACAATATTTAAGCCGGATTGAAGTCGTGGCTCTAGGGGTCTGAAACAAAGGCTACTATCACTAGACGTATTCACTATATTATCAAGGGTTATGGCATAACCAATGCCTTCATCCACCATAATGGCAGCATTATAGGCAAGATTGTATGTCGTTACGACGTTTAATTTATCAAAATCTTCACCAAACCAATCCGCAAATTCATTTTTAGAGAATGTCTGTTTCATCGCCTGTCGTGAACAGATTAGCGGAAGATTTAACAAATCCACAGCTTGGATCGTATCCTTGGAAGCAAGAGAACTGTCTTTCCTCATCACAACTCCTCAAACATCTTTCGCAGGGATATTGATATAATTGTACTTTGATAAATCAGCAGGTTGAATTAAAATACCAAAGTCAAGCAATCCCTTGTCAAGCCGATCCGTCACATCGTCTTCGTTTCCGCTGTAGAGGTGATAACGTATACTTGAGTAACGTAACTGTAGATCTTTTACAACCCGTGCAATCTGTCTCATGGCATCGGTTTCCCCTCCGCCTATATAAACATCACCACTTATCGTTTCTTCCATGGAATGGAATTCTGCCTCTAATTTATCGACCATTTCAACGATTTCTTCAGCTCTCTTTCGCAGGAGCATTCCTTCTTCTGTAAGTACGATACTATGACTGCTGCGAATGAATAGTTTTTTTCCTAACTCTTGTTCAAGGTCTTTTAATTGTCTTGATAAGGTTGGCTGTGTAAGATGCAAAAAATCAGCCGCACCTGTAATGCTTCCTTCTCTTGCAACAGTTAGAAAATAGCGCAAAACTCTTAATTCCATCTATTACTCCTCCTTTATCATGTTTTAGTATATACAGTTCAGAAATGCCTAACAAGCATATCATGATATTTGATATAAGTAATTGCTATATGCCAGGATTACACTAGAATAAATAACAAAGGATGATTTTTAGGTAAAACACGTAAAAAAGGAAGCTAAAGTTATTTAAATGCTGAAGATAGGAGTTGTTTATTTGACTAAACGGAATAATTTATTAATTTTTATTTTAACGATTGGAGTCTTCGGTATTTTAAATACCGAAATGGGGGTTATTGGGATATTACCTGACATTGCCGAACATTTTCATGTCAGTGTATCAAAAGCAGGATGGCTGGTGAGTTTTTTTGCCTTGGTTGTTGCAGTCTCTGGTCCAACCATGCCTTTATTATTTTCAGGAATCAATCGGAAAAAGGTCATGTTACTTGTACTAGGTGTTTTTGTATTGGGGAACATTGTATCCATATTTACCTCTAACTTTACCATTCTATTAATTGCTCGTATGATCCCAGCCATTTTTCATCCAATTTATTGTTCGCTGGCTTTTTCAGTAGCTGCCGCCTCAGTAAGGAAAGAAGAAGCTCCAAAAGCTGTTTCTAAAGTATTCATTGGGGTATCTGCCGGAATGGTAATCGGTGTACCTGTCGCAAGTTTTATAGCTAGCGCAGTTTCTTTACAAATGGCGATGGTATTTTTTGCTGTTGTTAATGTTGTAGCATTCATTGCTACGGTACTATTTGTGCCCTCTATGCCGGTTGAGGAAAGACTTTCTTACGGAAGTCAATTATCGGTATTAAAAAAATCAATTACATGGCTTTCCATCGTAACGGTCATTTTATTAAATTCAGCCGTATTTGGAGTTTATAGTTATCTTGCTGATTATCTGAAAACAGTTACGAATTTGTCTTCAAATTCTATTAGTTTACTATTATTCGTCTACGGTGGCGCCAATATTATAGGAAATATTGTGGCAGGGAAATTATTAACTAAAAATGCGAAGAAATCTGTCGTATCCTATCCTTTTGTATTAGGGGCAGTTTATATCTTATTATTTTTCACAGGACATTTTACCTTACCTATGGCGATCATTACGTTAATTTGGGGAGTATTGGCAGGTATTGGGGGCAATATCACACAGTATTGGATTATGTCGGCAGCTCCCGAAGCTCCTGATTTTGCTAATGGATTATTTCTAACATCCGCTAACTTAGGAACAACATTTGGGGCAGCCGTCGGCGGATTCATTATATCGGATATGGGTACACAATACGTTGTGTTAGTGGGGATACTATCATTGATTTTAGGTTTGTTCACTATTTTACTAAGAAATTATAAGTATAGTCCTACAAAACAACTCTCCATATAAGGTGTATCCCTATTAGGATTGTTAGATACTTTCAATCAAAGAAGAGAATGGAGGATTTACATGTCAGAGGATAAACAAGTTGCACTTGTAACCGGCGGGAATCGAGGAATTGGATATGAGCTGGTCAAGCAATTGGCGTTAAAAGGTTTTAAGGTCATTTTGGCAAGTCGGGACCCAGAGATGGGTCATGAAGCTGCGCAAAAACTTATGGAATCAAATCTTGACGTTTCTATTGTGGAAATGGATGTAAATAATCAAGAAAGCATCAGTCAAGCCGCCCTTACAGTAAGTGAGCGGTATGGAAGATTAGACGTATTAATTAATAATGCTGGCGTGTATTTAGATAAGAATGAAAAGTTATTGGCTATAGACCCTGGCATTCTGGAGAAAACAATGGCTACTAATTTCTTTGGTGTTTACCATGTAATCCGTTCCTTTATTCCCCTCATGGAAAAACAGGGTTACGGGAGAATTATTAATGTTTCCTCAGAATATGGGGCGATGAGCGAAATGTCTTATCCAGGAGTAGGAGCTTATAAGTTGTCTAAATTTGCCTTAAATGGATTAACACGATTGGTAGCTGCGGAAATCAATGGTGATATCAAAATAAATGCAGTCGATCCGGGATGGGTTAGCTCTGATATGGGCGGGCCATCAGCTCCAAGAACACCAAAGCAAGCAGCGCAGTCTATCCTTTGGTTGGCGACGATTGGACCAGAAGGACCTAATGGGAAATTCTTCAGAGAAGGAAAACCAATCGATTGGTAACATGAAAAGTAACAGAAAAAAGCCGATTTTCCAAAGCGGAAGATTGGCTTTTCTACGATTTTAGAATCACTATATTTAAGCCCCTGACGAGTGAGATGGGTTTTTGTTTTTTTACAAATAATTTACAAAGATTTTATAGGGTTTTATCCAATTTTGACTAATTTTTAATATAAGATATAAAAGGAAGGAAGTGGAGAGTATGAAACGTCAAAGGACTTTTTTTATTTATAAAGATCTGATTTTTGAAATCCAGAAACCAGAAATTACACTAAAGCAAATCAGAGTAGCACAGGTTAAAATTGAAAATGAGGAATACAAAGAACTGAGAAAAAAATTCAATGAAGATGTTTTTCATATAGAAAAAAAACCTGAAGGATGGTTTATTACACAGAAAGAGTAAGCCCCTTTCTATTCTGAAAGGAGCTTTTTACTGCAGGTACACACTCGGATACAAAACCAATCATAGTTTATATTCCTTTTTTGTTATTAAGCCAACGGGGGGGGGGGGGGATTTAGTTTAACAAGATACCTTTCCATCTGTTTAATTGGATGCAAGCATGTTATAATTAATAACATAGGATAAGTACGTACTACTTTTACTAATAATTGAACGGATGCCAAAAAAAGCCTCCGCATAGCCATAAAATATGGAGGTGTAAGCGAATGAATAAACGATGGACGATTGGCAAAATAAAAGAATTTGTTGAGAACAATTCTGAGAGTAAGTTGCTAACGACGGAATATCACGGCTTTTCTCAAAAGTTACTTTTTAAATGTGCATGTGGTAGCAACTTTGAAAAAACATTAACGAAATTTAAAAATAATAACCAACGTAAATGTGAAGTGTGCCAACCACCAAAAGCGACACGATAACGTATAGCAAATAAACGAAGTGCCGATTTCTATTAAAGAGAAGTTGGCACTTCGTTTATTTTATAGATGAAATATTAGCTAGGTTCATCGGTTGTGAAAGCTTTTGAAGTAAATGGTGAATAGCGATTAAGTTCGACAAGCAAGGCACTTATGTTCTCTGTAAAATCAACTAATTAGGGCACTGCTGCTCTTTGACCCGGACGCTTTGGCTGAACTCGCTGGGAGTTACAGCTATTCGTGAATTTGAAATAAAAATAGCTTGACAAAAATTAGGGGACCAATAATTGAGGCATAAAAAAACAGACAGAAATACTAAGTTCTGTCTGTTTATATATGAAGAACCGCATTTCATTTGCGGTTCAACAGGATTAGAAATTATCTTCATTAAAATCCGAAGAATCATTGTAATCGTACCGAATACCGTCTTTAGCGGAAGTGATATTTTTATCAATCTGTACATTGTCGGTTTTATCAAGTAAAAACTGTTCGACTTTATTTAATTCATTATTTGATTTCCCATCGTTTGACTTCACTTAGTTAGCCTCCTGCCAATAATTTTTACCTACCTATTATTCCTATAGAATTGTTAATTATACTCAAGAAAAAGGCGATTAAAAGATTAATAGAATTAATTGAACGGAATGATTTTAAAATTGATACCGGATTTTTATCAGTTCCTTATATTATGGATAAAACGTAGTGCATAAATTAGATGAGATGTTACCAAAAAAGACAAAGAAAGCTTTACTTCCTCACAGTAAGGCTTTCTTTGTTTTTCTGTATTCTGTAGGAGTAACCAGATTCAGCTTTTTGAACGATTTATAAACAAATAAAATGGAAACGGTTTCAATACAACTTATCCCATAGGGTATACCAGGCAGGGTATTATGCAGCTTGTTAAATTATTTAGCCATGGAAACTTCACGATATGAAAAATAATGGGACTATCATGGGTGTGATTTTGCTAATATTCTAAATATTGAGATGGAGGGGAATTATGAGTAGAGTACGTACATTGGAAGAAATACCTTTGCGTAAATTTCACTGGCAAATGTTTTTTTATACAGGTGGCGGAGCGTTTATTGATGGGTACATCATTGGGATTATCGCAGTAGCCCTGGCCGTTTTACAGCCCCAGTTTGATATGTCTTTAACCTTAGTCGGTATGATCGCAATGGCTACGTACGTCGGAATGTTTTTTGGCGGAATCATCGGGGGTTACCTAACAGACATTATTGGACGAAAGACGATGTTTCTTCTTGATTTAGGCCTATTTGTTCTTGCCTCGATTCCCCAGTTTTTTGTAACCGACCCGGCACAGCTCATTATTTGGCGCTTTATTTTAGGGTTCGCGGTGGGCGCTGATAATCCGATTTCCGCTACGTATATGGCGGAGTTTGCCCCTAGTAAGCAGCGGGGTGTCTTGCTTGGTGGACTAATCGCCCTGTGGTATGTTGGCTACGGTGCGTCCTACTTGGTAGGGTATTGGCTGCTGGCTTTAGGTGACGACAGCTGGCGTTGGATGTTGACAAGCAGTGCCATTCCCGCGATCATTCTTCTGTTTGCTCGATTAAAGATGCCAGAATCCCCTCTCTGGCTGGCAAGCAAAGGAAAAGTAAAAGAAGCCAACGCGATTATCCAAAAGATCTTTGGAAAAGGTGTGATCCTCTCCGAGTCCTTCGAATATAAAGAAAAGACGTCTTTTATGGACATATTTAAAAATGGGTATGGAAAATGGACTCTCTTCATTGCTTTATTCTGGACGCTTCAAGTGGCTCCTGCCTTTGCGATTGCTACCTACATCCCTCAAGTATTAGGGGAATTTGGATTTGCGGATGGGAACATGGAGTATCTGGGTTCGGCGATTATGAGCCTCTTCTATTTAGTCGGATTATTGCCGGCAATCTATCTGGTAGATAAAATTGGAAGAAGACCGGTGCTAATTTGGCCGTTCTTAGTCTCCTCGGTTGTTTTAGTTGTATTGGGGATAACTTCAAGCTGGCAGATGTCATTTGCCTTGACCATTACGCTGTTTGTCATTTATGGTATTTTTAACACCAGTATGAATATTCACCAATGGATCTATCCAAATGAATTATTTCCGACAAAAATTAGAGGAACAGCTGTAGGGTTTGGCACCGGCGTGAGTCGAATTGGTGCCTCACTGAGTACATTTTTGTTTCCTCTCATCTTGAGTAAGTACGGGCTTGAGGTCACCATGTATTGTTGTGCAGCCCTATTTTTTGTTGGGTTTCTCATTTCATTCATGATGGCTCCAGAGACCAGGAATATGACTCTGGCAGAGACAAGTACATTAAACAAACCTAGCATTAAATTTAGCAGTAAACCTAGTCCTAAGAGAGAGACAGTTTAAATGATTTGTTGCAAAAAGGAGGCATATTTTGTTATTACTTTCAGAAAAAGACGTTGAAAATCACCTATCAATGGAAGAAGCAATAAATGTAATTGAAGAGGCGTTTTTAAAATATGCGAATAAAGATTTTGTAATGCCCGCCCGCACTTTTTCAGAAGTAAAAGGCGAGGATAATTTGCTGATAATGCCTTGTTTTGTTGACGATTGCATAGGGCTAAAAGTAGTCACTTCCTTTCCATCAAATCACAAAACCAATAGTCCGGTAACACAAGGCTTAGTGTTAATTAATGATAGAGAAACTGGTGATCCATTATCTATAATAAACGGCACCATTTTGACAGCGATAAAAACAGCTGCCGTTTCTGGTGTTGCTATGCGGCACCTTATGAAGAATGCTGAAACAGTCGGGTTAGTAGGAACTGGACTGCAGGGATTGTACCAGCTTATTGCAGCTCAATCATCTACTTCCGTAAAAAGATTTTATTTATATAATCGATCTCCGGAAAAAATAGAGTCATTTATTCAAAAATTCCGAAGTATCTCGAATAAAGAAGCCGAGATTATACCGGTTTCGGATAAAGGTGAGTTAGTTCGAAATTCAGAAATCATTATTACCGCAACCACATCAGTCTCTCCAGTCCTTCCGGACGATACGGAGCTCTATAAAAATAAGTTAGTTATAGGGGTAGGTTCTTACAAAAGTAATATGAGAGAATTGCCGCAAACTTTGTTTGAGCTAGCTGACTATTATTATATTGATTCGGAACAAGGAAAGATAGAATGCGGTGATATTATAGACCCATTGGAAAAAGGCTGGGTTAAAGATCATCAGGTTATACTTTTATCCGATTTGTTATCAGGGAAAACAAAAGCACCGAGAAAGGGAAGTCTTATTTTATTTAAAACCGTAAATATGGCCCTTTTCGATGCCTCTATTGGTAATTACGTTTATAAAAAGGCCAAACAAGCAGGAATCGGTCAGAAAGTTACTATTTAATGAATATGTGATAAACAACATAGGAGTGATAAGGTATGGCTTTTAAAAGAATGATTCACGCCGTGGATACTCATTCAGGTGAACCAATGCGTGTTATTACTGGAGGAGTTCCTCATATACCTGGAAATACAGTTTATGAGCAGATGCGCTGGCTACAGGAAAACGATGACCAGCTAAGAATGCTTATGTTAAGAGAACCGAGGGGGTATCCTCCTCTTTGTTGTAACCTAATTGTCCCACCTAAGCATCCACAGGCGGATGCAGGTTACATTATTATGGAGCAGGTTGAATATCCAGTTATGTCTGGCGGCAATACCATCGCTGTTGTTACAGTACTTTTGGAAACGGGTATGCTGCCCATGAAGGAACCAGTAACTGAACTAACACTTGAAGCCCCTGCTGGACTTATTCGTGTAAAAGCGGAATGTTCAAATGGTAAAGTTACGAACGTAACATTTAAGAATGTTCCAGCTTTTGCACCATATATAAATGCAGAAATTGATGTACCTCATTTGGGAAAAGTAAAGGTGGATGTGGGATGGGGAGGGATGTTCTATGTGATTGCTGATGTTCGTCAGTTTGAAGGACTTGAACTAATTCCTGAACATGGACATGAAATTGCCCGTATTTCATCGATGATACGGAAGGCAGCTCAGGAGCAATTACCCGTAGAACATCCAGATTATCCAGGAGTCGGAATTACGATTTCCCAGCTATCTGGGCCATCTTCTAATCCTGAAGCAGACTGGAAAAATGTTGTAAACGTTGCTTCTGGAGAGCTTGACTGGAATGACCCTTCTACATGGACAGGTGCTTTGGATAGGTGTCCTTGCGGGACTGGAACTTGTGCTAAGATGGCTACATTGCATGCTAAGGGTGAATTGAAATTAAATCAAGATTTCCGACACGAAGGGATTTTAGGGACAGTATATAATGGGCGCCTTGTGGAGGAGAACAAAATTGGTGACTATAAAGCTGTAGTGCCAACTGTTAGCGGACAGGCGTGGATTACTGGATTTAACACGTATGTCCTAGATCCAACAGATCCTTTTCCAAATGGATTCAGCATAGGAGATATCTGGGCATAAGATTATTAAAGCTACTTCTTTTTATAATAAAAAACTAAAAACATATAAAGTAACAACTAATATACATGATACTTCACATAAGAGTTATCATGCCTTTAGTATTTACAAGTCGTTATTAGATTAAAGGATGTAAGGATGGAGTCGTAATGGTTCCATCTTTTTATTATGAGTAAGCAATGGATTGTGATGATTAACTTTTTTGTCATGTAAGCCGTTTTCATTTCCGTTCAACTGGCGATAATGATAAAAAGTATGATCGATGTTGGCTATCCGTTATGATAGGTGCTGCCAACCGCTAGGAGAAAAAACAATGTATGAAATAACCGTAAGACTCCCAACTAAAAAAATCGAGAGAATCATTACTCGTTTATACCAAAAAGGCTACTACCAAACCTTTTACGAGGTTCCTTTAGATGTGGTCACAGATGCCAACGGCTACGCCTTTGTTGAGAAAAGGAATGAAACAACAGAACTTAATATCTATATAAATGATTATATTGAAGCAAAGGAACGACGTCAGTTAGTAGAATTATTAGCCATTGATGAGTCCAATCTGCTGGTTAAGGAAGTAAATGAGCTGAATTACCAGCAAACATTTGATGACATTTTTCTTGAAAAAGGCTGGGTCATCACCACACCGGATAGAAGGAATCATTACAAGAAAGAAAAGCTTATTGTACTAGACTCTCAAGGGAATTTTGGAACAGGCTATCATGAAACCACAAAAGATTGTTTGTCCTTCATATTACAACATGATTTTAAAGGGTCGAGTGTAGCAGATATCGGAGCCGGTTCAGGAGTGTTAAGTGTCGCTGCAGCACTCAAGGGAGCAAGTACGATCGATACATATGACATCCAACCGGTCGAACGAGAAATTCTGTATCAGTGTGAATTAAATCGTGTAAAGCCGGTGAATGTGTTTCAAAGTGATTTAATCAAGAATAAAAATCAAATCAACAAAAAATATGATTGGATCTTCCTTAATATCGGAACGCAGGAAAATATCGATATCCTTAACGCCCAAAGACTCTTAGAGTGCAAGGACACTACATTTATAACATCAGGTATGCTTGAATGGAATTCCCATCGGATAAAGACTTTATTTAAAAATGCAGGATTCTCCTTGAAGCAAAAGAAACAAAGTAACGAATGGGTAACATGCCTTTTTAAGGTGATTTAAAAAGGGCCACATATTGAATGTTAATTAATAAAAAACAGGTGTCAGAACTCCTTGTAGGAATATAAATACGGGGAATTGTGATACTTTTTTTTATGTCTTGTTATGGTGTTTTTTTATTATGAAAGCGCATACATTGTTACTATACTATGGAGGTGAACCTTGGATGTATATATATGGTAAAGACTATATTAAATATTTAAACGATGACAGTACCGGCATGTTAACGTACGACCAATGGAAAAATAAAAACAGTCTACAAGGCTCTGATAAAGGAAATTCAAACGAAAAGGTCAAAACAACTAGGTATACTGAGGGAAACTATTCTCCAAGCGTCTTTAATAAAAAATTTATAGTTTGATTTTGGGCAAATCAATGGATGAAATGCCAAGTAAGAAGAAATAACTTGACTTGAATTTTAAAAAAACCATTAAAGACACTGTACGAACATCGGTGTCTTTCTATATTACCTGGTAGAGTCTCACCTGTATTTTAAGGAAAAGATTCGACTATAGGGTAAGTTAGATTAATGGATATTTTTGTAAATGAAAAATGCCCTCCATATGTGGATGGACAATATAGTTATTATTTTTGTTGTGTGATTTCTTTTCTATTAGGAGCAAGAGGCGGTTGTTCTAACCATTTTTTACTTTACTAATGAGGCAGTTTAGTACAATAACCACTAAAAAAACAGTGGGAAACGAATGCTTCCCACTGCGTAATACGTTATTTAACTGGCGTTTTCATTAGTGGTTTTGAAAAAGTGAAAAATTTAATTTCACTAATAAATGTCGAGCCTAAAAGCAATGTACCACCAAGTATTTGAATAAATGTCATTTGTTCTTGAAGGATAATTGCCGAGATAAGTATGGCCACAAAGGGATCTACATAGCTTAACATCGCAATACTCTGTCCTTTTAATTTCTCCATACCTGAGAAAAATAACCAAAATCCTATACCTGTATTGATGACACCTAAAATGAATATAAAAGGAATGGAAGAACTGGATACTTCAAAAATACCAAAGCCTTCCGTAAAGAAAACATATGGCGTTAGAAGTAACGCTGTTGTTCCAAGCTGAATGATGGTCAGCTCTAATTTTCCCAGCTCCTTAATAAATTTATTTAATAACAATAATGCAGCATAAAAAGCAGCTGCGATTAATCCATAAGAAAGCCCAAGGATATCTTCTGATTTAGATGCACTGACGCCTTCTCCTACAATCAATAAAATGCCTATAATCGCTGCACCGATACATCCGATCTTTTTAATAGATAATGGTTCCCTAAGGACAAATGGAGAAAGAATCATCACAAAGACAGGTGCAAAGTAATAACCTAGTGTGGCGTTGGCAATGGACGTATGGTCGTACGATTTATAAAGGAAGATCCAATTTCCACCCAAAGCGATACCGGAAAGAAACAAAAATAAAGCATTCGATTTAACTAAATTCCACGATAATTTTTTCTTCATTATGAAGAGTATTAAGGATAAAAATAAGCATCCTATGAAACTGCTTAGTAAAGCTCTTTCGCTCGAAGTAAGATCAATGTATCGAACAACTAAACCAATTGTACCGAAAATGATCATTGATAATATAAACTGTATTTTAGATTTCATCGTTTTCTCCTTCGAATCTGCGAAACAGCTTATATTTCGCAGATTCTTAATCTGTTTTTAATATAAGCTTATTTAGTGCTGACGAGGCAGCTGGAGTCAACGGAGGTGGCGGTGATGTTGAAAATGGCTTCCAAATGTAAAGATTTATATTTGATAATGGCATAATAATCCTCCTATTTCTATTAACATATTAATAGTATCTAATTATCCTGGTGAAGATGAATCAAATCGAATTGATTTTTTTCTACTTTTTAAACTCATTCAATCTTTCATAAGTATCAATAAGAAAATCATAAAACAGCTTTTCAGTTGGAAGCAAGTCACGTTCAGCAGGGTAGATTACACCGACTGTTCGCGTGAGTCTCGAATCTGAAAGGGGAATTACGACAGTAGATCGTGGTGTGTTATCGACCAATGTCATCTCAGGCATCAAGGCTACACCTAAGCCTGCAGAAACTAAACCCTTTAAGGCGTCAATATCTTTCCCTTCGAATGCTATATTTGGTGAAAAACCGACACCATTACAGGCTTGAACCACTTGTTCACGAAATACGAACCCTTCAGGAAGAACGCAAAAGGGATCATTCATTAAATCCCGTAATCGAATGGATGGCCGGTCCGATAAGGGATGATGATGAGGGATGAGGGCAACGATATTTTCTGTGAATAAAATGTCCCCTTTAATCTTTTTTTCTTTTTCCAAATTTGGCATCGGGGCAATCATCGCCAAATTAAATTGGCCATTTACAACACCATCGATTAATTTGTAATAAAGGGCATTGCTCATTTGAAATTTTGCTTCGGGAAAACGGGTCCGAAAAGAATAAATGATGTGAGGCAATGTATGGGCTGCCATGCTAATTGGAAAGGCAATTCGAACGGTCCCTTTTTCAGGATTTAAATATTCTCTAATTTCTCTCTTGGAATCCTCCATCAAATACCACACTTGTTTAATCCGTTCATAAAAAATTCTGCCAAGGGGGGTTAATTTTACGCTCCGTCCTTCACGTATAAAAAGCTCAACACCTAATTCCTTTTCTAAATTGGCAATTTGTCTGCTAATGGCAGATTGGGCAATATGCAAGGCATCTGCTGCCTCTGTTACATGCTCTCTTTTTGCTACCTCTAGGAAATATTGAATTTGTCTCGTCTCCATGTTTTTACCACTCCAAGTTCATGCGTTTCATGCATGAATTTCATCAATAAATTCTGAACAATTAATTATTAAATTATATATTGTAAACACATTTTAGAAAAGAAATTCTGCAAACTAAAAAGTTTACAATCCTCATACGAGAGCACTTACGATTAAAGAATCTAATAATAGCTTTACAAACATGTTAGGTGCCAGGGATTTTTAAAATAAATGTTGTCAGAGTAAAGTATTGACATCTTAAATGATTATATGATAAATTTATCTCGAGTTAAAAATAACTGAATTCGAGATAATTGATTGAACGATAATAATCAATTTGGGGATTTCAGCTGATTGCCAAAAAAATAAGAGGGTAAACAATTTTTTTGGATAAATATCTCGACTTCGAGATAAATATAAAAAACCAAATGGAGGAATTTAAAATGGCAAAATGGACAGTAGACCAATCACACTCAAGCGTAGGATTTGAAGTAAAGCACATGATGGTATCCAAAGTGAAAGGACAATTTGAATCTTATACAGCCGATGTAGAAGCAGCAGATTTAACAGATTTAACTTCTGCTTCCATTGCATTCAAAATGGACGTTGCAAGCATCAACACACGCAACGAAGATCGTGATAACCACTTAAGATCTGCAGATTTCTTTAATGTAGAGAATAACCCAATGATTGAATTTACATCAACAAGCATTACAAAAGATGGAGGTAACTATAGCGTAACTGGTGATTTAACAATTAAAGATGTAACGAAACCAGTAACGTTTTCTGTTGTATTTAATGGTAAAGGTACAAATCCTTGGGGCGTAGAAGTTTACGGATTTGAAGCAGAAGCAAAAATTAACCGCGAAGAATTCGGTCTTACTTGGAACGCGGCTCTTGAAACAGGTGGCGTCCTAGTAGGGAAAGACATCAAAATTAAAGTGGAATTAGAAGTTAACCCAGCAGCTTAATTTTTTTAGGATGACATCTATTCACAATAGACCGGGCGGTTTTTGCCCGGTTTTTCTTATTTGCGAGCCCAGCAAGCCCAGAATTGCAAATTAGTGAAAGTTCAATCTGAGTAAGTACCAAGACGCTCAGTAGCTGACAGGCAACTGGTGAAGAAAATCTAAGTTTGAAGCCCCTGTGACAAAGTAACTCTCTCGAAGATCCCCTTTAGATGAAGTAATTTACTACTTTCCTACTCCTTTTCTCATCCTCGCAAATTTTTTCTAAAAGCAAATACCTAATGCGAATCCATTCAGCTTATTGAATCATGCGTAGGCAAATTATGAAACTCTATTAGAATCATTGAAACAAATTTGGTCCGTTGGAAGTTAGATAGACGATACGTTCATGGAAGTTATATGATACGTGGACAAAAAGAGAAAGAATATTTTTCATGGTAATAATTTTGTTGAAATTATTGGATGGTATCAGGCACTTATTTATTTGATTAATTTTTGTTATATTAAGATAAATAAAATGGTTTTCACAATAGAAGTGCTCTAAAAAGGGGAATATGGATGAAGGGATTTATTCAAGGGTTATATAGATTAAATGAATTTAGTTTGCGTTTGGTCTAAAAGTTTTTCTTTCTTCATGTTTCTTATCATATAACTCTCGTACCAGTGGTTATATTTCTTCGATATTAAAGTTTTATATAGTTTTAAAAACGATATAATAATATAATTGTTTAAAAAAGGGTGAGGATCATGCCGGTTAATTCTTTTGAAAACTATCCAATGAGCTGGAAGCCAACCATTGATAAAACCAAAAAGCCAATTTATCAAGTACTCGCAGAGCAATTAAAACAAGACATTTTAAACGGAGTTTTATTGCCTGGAACAAAACTTCCCCCACAGCGAGAATTGGCCGATTATTTAGATGTAAATTTGAGCACCATTTCAAAAGCGTTTAAAGTGTGTGGGTTAGAGGGCTTGTTAAGTTCATCTGTTGGAAGTGGCACCTTTGTATCCTATGATGCGTTATCGAATGCGTATTTACTTGAAGATGCGAAGCCGAAGCATTTAATTGAAATGGGTGCAACACTACCTGATAATGCTTCTTACGAGCCACTACTCCTCCAACTGAAAAGTATGCTGCAAGAGGCAGAATATGAAAAATGGTTTGGGTATGGTCGATCAGGCGAAAGCCTTTGGCAAAAGGACGCCGCTGTAAAGCTTATGCTAAGATATGGGTTTGAAACAACCGTTGATCACATTTTATTTTCAAATGGGGGGCAAAATGCGATAGCTGCTACACTTGCGAGTCTTTGTCAGCCTGGAGATCGTATTGGTGTTGATCATCATACATATCCGGGCTTAAAAACGGTTGCAGCGATGCTTAGTGTGCAAATTGTACCGATAAAATCAGAGAACTACGTAATGAGTCCTGCTGCCTTTGAATATGTGTGTAAAAATGAGAATATTAAAGGCATTTACTTGATCCCAGATTATCATAATCCGACAGCTTCCTGTATGTCTGTTGAGAAACGAAAAGAGATTGCAGCCATTGCCAAAAAGTATAATCAGTTCATTATTGAAGATGCGACGTATCATCTCCACAAAGAAAATCCACTCCCAGCAATCGCATCATTTGCACCAGATCAGGTCATCCATATTGCGAGTTTATCAAAATCGATAGCACCGGGGTTACGACTAGCATATGTAGCGGTGCCGAGTCAATTCAAGGAACTAATTTCAAAAGCACTTTATAATTTAAATATATCCGTCTCCCCTTTATTAGCAGAATTGACTGCACGTATAATTGTATCGAATCAGTTTGAAGTCTTAATTGAGGGACATCGGGAACAAACGATTCGCAGAAACCAAGTCGTAAATCGATATTTGGCAGACTATACGTGTTTAGGTGATGAAACAGGCATTTTTCGTTGGTTGCTTTTACCAGGGAAGATTACAGGTGCTGAATTTGAAAGATTAGCCGCACAGCACGGGGTACAAGTCTATGCGGCTGAACGTTTTGTAGTTGGAAATAGTTGTCCGGAGCGTGCTGTAAGGGTTGCTGTCTGTGCACCAGAAACGCACGAAGAGCTTGAGCAAGGATTGATTATCCTAAAACGTTTACTAAACGATCTTATCTAATATTATTTATTATTCGCCATACAAATTACATTTTGTTTGCCATACAATTATTATATTGTGTGGCTTTTTTTATGCGTGTTAAGATGACTACATAAAGAAATTAAATAATTGAGAGGGTGTGAAAGCTTATGTACAATTTTGATGAAATTATTGACAGAAGAAATACAAATGCAATGAGCACAGATGGTTTCCGCGGCTATATTTTCGGGGCCGATGATTCGATGGCGTTTCCTTACAAAGATGAGGAGTTTATCAGAATGTGGGTTGCAGATATGGATTTTGCTACACCACAGGTAATTATTGATGCAATCAAGGAACGTTTGGATAAAAGTATACTTGGGTATACCCGTACATTCTCTGACTCTTATTATAATGCTTTTGTGAAATGGTGTATGAAAAGATATGGATGGAGTTTTGAAAGAAACCAGCTAGTAATGTCTAATGGAATTATACCCGCTTTATATGAACTGGTTGATTATATTTGCAAGCCAGATGAAAAGGTAATTTTTTTAACTCCATCGTATGCATATTTTAAATATGCAGCAGATTTTAATCGTCGTGAGAGTGTATGCACAGACCTTATAAATAATAATGGTCGCTATAGCATTGACTTTGATGATTTTGAACGGAAAGCAGCTGATGAAAAAACAACTCTCTTTATTTTGTGTAACCCACATAATCCTACAGGTCGGGTGTGGACTGAAGAAGAGCTTAAAAGATTAGGAGATATATGTGTAAAAAACGATTTGTGGATTATCTCAGATGAAATTCATTGTGATCTTCTAAGGCTGGATAAAAAACATATTCCGTTAGCTAAAGTATTTCCAGAGTATGACAAATTGGTTACCTGTATGGCTCCGAGTAAGACATTTAACACAGCGGGACTGATGCTTTCGAATGTTATTATTCCGGATGAAAAAATAAGAGAAATTTGGCTTTCAAGACATTACAATTTTGATAATCCTTTAAGTGTTGCTGGTGCCCAAGCCGCTTATGAAAAGGGAGAACCTTGGTTAGAAGAACTTAGAGTTTATTTGGATGACAATTTTATTTTTACCAGAGATTATCTTGCAGAGAATTTGCCAAAAGCCGTTTTTGAAATTTCGGAAGCAACATATCTTGCGTGGGTAAATGTAAGTGCTTACTTCGGTAAGAGTGAGAACCTTCCTAC
The DNA here is from genome assembly GCF_044754045.1 of Neobacillus sp. NPDC093182. Classification (NCBI taxonomy): domain Bacteria; kingdom Bacillati; phylum Bacillota; class Bacilli; order Caryophanales; family Bacillaceae; genus Neobacillus; species Neobacillus sp. NPDC093182. The sequence goes on along the minus strand of NZ_JBIVOI010000008.1, from coordinate 44,219 downwards.
GTTTTTTGCCTATGAGGCAGGAGTTCTATTAGAGGGGGGGAATATGTTTGTTCAGAATTCAGACTGCTACATTCGGTTAAATCTAGCCTGCCCGAGATCTGTATTGGCTGAAGGTCTGAAAAGAATCTGCAATGCAATCAATTCAAAGCAAGAAGAAACTGCAAAATCCGATACTTCCCAAATGGTGAAATAAAATATCGATAAAGTTATTACAATACAGGAGGAAAGTGATTATGAAAATAATAGATACAGTACATGCACCCGGAGCGATTGGACCATATTCACAGGGTTTTATAGTGAATGGATTGGTATATACATCCGGTCAAATTCCAGTGAATCCAGAAGATGGAACGGTAGGAAATACTATTAAGGACCAGGCGGAACAAAGTTGCCGTAATGTAGGAGCGATTCTTGCAGAAGCAGGAAGTGGATTTGAATATGTATTTAAGACTACATGTTTCCTAGCAGATATGACAGACTTTTCGGTTTTTAATGAGGTATACTCAAAATATTTTGTATCAAAACCAGCTAGAAGCTGCGTAGCGGTAAAGGAGCTTCCTAAAGGTGTCCTATGTGAGATAGAAGCTATTGCTGTACTTCCAGGAAATCTAGATTAAAGTATATTAATTAAGTACTATTTTCCCGTACTGGAAACAATGTAAAAGAGATGACCGTTATGACAGACCAGTGGAATATAACCTGATACGAGCATAGAGCAATCTATAAATCAACTTATTAGGCAACCTTCACTGGTCAATATTCCAATTTATTACATCAATATATATATAGAAATCTAGTTTTATTGAAATTCCTTAAACAAAGTACCTTGCGCGCTGATAATTGTAAGTGCTTACTTTGATGGGTATTTATTTAAAGTGAAAATGGAGAAGTGAGAATGCAACTAATTTAAGGGCGAGATTGTTATATTTCCAGTAAGGTAAACACAGCTGCATTTTTATAAATATATCTTAAATCACCACTATAGTGGGAGGGAAATGAAATGAGTGAAAAAGAACACGTACAGTCCTACGAGAAAGAAAACTTGAAGAGAGGACTGTCAAGTCGCCATATCTCAATGATAGCCATAGGAGGCTCAATTGGAACTGGTCTTTTCTATGGTTCTTCCTGGGCTATCAATATGGGGGGGCCTGCAGTATTACTTACCTATTTATTTGTAGGTATTGCCATCTACTTTATTATGAGGGCTTTAGGCGAAATGGCTGTGGAAGAACCTGTCTCTGGATCATATATTTCCTATTCGAATCGTTACATTCATCGCTTTGTTGGGTTTCTAACTGGTTGGAACGCGCTTATCTTTTTAATAGCTACAAGTGCAGCTGAACTTAATGCGCTTGGAAGATATGTACAGTTTTGGTTTCCTAATATACCGATATGGGTTAGCGCTTTAATAGTGGTATTGATTTTGTTCATTATTAATATGATTGGTGTATCGTTTTATGGAGAGGCTGAATACTGGTTCTCCTTGGTTAAAGTTGTAGCGATAATTCTTATGATAATATTTGGAGCTTTTATGATATTTTTCGGAATTGGAAATGGTGGTAATCCGGTTGGATTGGGCAATCTCGTAAACCATGGAGGGTTTTTCTCAACGGGAGTGAGTGGATTTATATTATCCATTGTTATGGTGGCTTTTGCATTTGGCGGAGTTGAAAATCTCGGACTTGCAGCAGGAGAAGCAAAGGATGTAAAGAAAACTATGCCAAAGGCTGTTAATTCTGTGTTCTGGAGAATTTTGATTTTCTATGTTGGGGCTATATTTATTTTGGTAACAATCTATCCTTGGAATACTGTCGGTTCGTCTGGAAGCCCATTTGTAGAAATATTTACTAAAATGAATATTCCAGCGGCCGCTTCAATTATGAATTTTGTAGTTATTACGGCAGTATTATCTGCAGTAAACTCTAGTATTTTTACCAATACCCGTTCTTTTTACAGCTTGTCTTTAGCAAAGAACGCTCCTTGCTTCCTAAGCAAGGTTAATAAGAAAAATATACCATCTAATGCAGTAGTGCTAGTTTTTGTATCAATGTTAGTTGGGGTAATAATGAATTACTTTATTCCTGATTCAGTTTTTTCATTGTTTGCATCAGTTACTGTATTTGGTCTAATTTCTGCCTGGTCTGCGATTCTAATAAGTCATTTAAAGTTCAGGAAGATTAAAATTAAAAATAATGAAGTGGACAAACTTACTTACAAAATGCCTTTCTATCCGTACGGCAATTATTTCGGTTTGTTCTTTATGGCTGTGGTTATAGTATGTATGGGGATTCTTCCAGAAATGAGAATGTCCTTAATAGTATCAGCTGTATGGGTTGCATTAGTTTTCGTAGCGTATAAGTTCTATACAAAAAATGCTGCAGAAGAGGATACAAATGAGGGTGAATTAAATAAAGTAGATTATGGCGCGTAATTATTACCTTAGAAATTCGCTCTCTTGTTTCTATTGGATTTAGAACACATATTGAACAAGATCTAAACATTTCTCATATATTGTTCGCCATACAATTGTTGTATTGTATGGTTTTTTGCGGGTGTTATGATGTTATTGTTGTACCATGCAAATAAATTAAATGGAGGATGTAAAATGAGAACAAAATTGTGAAATAGAATTATTGCTTTAATGCCTTGAAAGCTGAATTATAATAAATATTTTTAAATACAAGTTTGAAAGGTGGATGAACTATGAAAGTGAAAGTAATTGGAAGCCACTTGTGCCCAGATACATTGTACGCACTCAGCAAACTGAAAGAAAAAAATGCAGATATCGAATTTCAGGATCTTTCTGCAAACTTTTCGGCGCTAAAGGATTATTTGTACGTAAGGGAAAATAATGCAATATATAATGCTGTACGTGAAGCAGGTGGTATAGGAATACCTTTTTTTGAAATAGAAGATGGAACACAGAGCTTAGATTTAAAAGTTGTGTTATATAGAGTATCTAGTACGAATAGGAGTTCCTTTTTTTGAAATAGAGGATTGATTACAGACTTTAGATTTAGATGCTGTATTAAATAGATTGTAATGAGAAGTTTATAACAATGGTTAATTTATTATAGAATATGAAGCAATTGAAATAAATTGTCTGCCATACAATTATTGCATTGTATGGTATTTTTATTCATGTTAAGATAGTTGAAATTTAGTTGAATTAGGATTTAAAAAAGAATTAGCTTTCTAGAAAGATAGGTGAGAATGTGTTAGACGATCGCGTAAAAAAGTTAGACGTTCAAACATCTTTGTTACAAGTCTACATTAGTTCTTCAGAAAAACAAAAACAACTATATAAAAGAACATTAATAGTTGTTGTCTTATCACAAATTTTTGGAGGAGCAGGACTTGCTGCAGGAATAACAGTAGGGGCACTTCTAGCCCAAGACATGTTAGGTACAGATAGTGTAACCGGAATTCCTACGGCGTTATTTACTTTAGGGTCGGCAGGGGCTGCATTACTTGTGGGACGACTTTCTCAGGAATTTGGACGGCGTTCTGGACTTGCGACGGGATTTTTGGCTGGAGGTATCGGTGCTATTGGTGTAGTCATTTCGGCACTAACAAATAGTATTCTACTATTATTTGTTTCACTACTCATCTATGGGGCTGGATCTGCTACAAACTTACAAGCACGTTACGCAGGAACAGACTTGGCAAACTCAAAACAAAGGGCAAAGGCTATTAGTATAGCCATGGTTTCCACCACATTCGGGGCTGTTGCAGGTCCAAACATGGTGAATGTAATGGGTGAGTTTGCGTTATCTATAGGAATTCCAGCTTTAGCAGGTCCATTTTTATTAGCTGCAGCAGCTTATATACTTGCTGGGTTGGTTCTCTTAATTTTTCTTAGACCAGATCCCTTTATTGTTGCAAAAGCGATATCAAATGCTCAACGGTCAACGGGTAATTTACGCTTAGAGGATAATTTTGATTCGTCATTGAAAAACAGGCGAGGCATTTTTGCAGGAGCTTCTGTTATGGTTCTAACACAATTTGTTATGACTGCAATTATGACGATGACACCCATACATATGGGACACCATGGACATCATTTGAATGAAGTAGGAATTGTTATTGGGTTTCATATAGGGGCTATGTTTTTGCCTTCTTTAGTAACCGGATTTCTTGTTGATAAAATTGGTCGTGCTACAATGGCCATTGCTTCTGCCATTACGCTAATTGCTTCTGGCATTCTAGCTGCTATGGGACCTGCTGATTCGATGGTAGTACTCATTACAGCACTTGCTTTACTTGGTCTTGGCTGGAATTTTGGTTTAATCAGTGGTACAGCAATCCTTGTAGATGCAACTCCACCATCAACTCGGGCGAAGACGCAGGGTTCTGTAGATGTTTGGATTGCTTTGTCAGGAGCATTAGGAGGAGGCATATCTGGAATAGTTGTAGCACAATCTAGTTATGCAACGCTTTCAATCGCTGGTGGCATGCTTTCATTATTGCTTATTCCAATCGTTTTTTGGGCAGGTATCAACAAACAGAGGAATTCTAATAAAAAGTAACTGAAAATTCAGAGTCTAATTTAAGTAAATGTAGCTATTAAACTTTTAAAATAATCGCTTAACTTTACAAAAAAAAAGGAATGTGTATAAATGGAAAATAAATTTGCCGAGAGAGCTCGTTTAGTAAAATCTTCTGAGACAAGAGAAATCCTAAAAGTTACAGAAAGACCAGAAATCATCTCTTTTGCAGGAGGACTGCCAGCTCCAGAGTTGTTTCCTATGGAAGCACTTAAGGATGCTTGTAATGCTGTACTAAATGAAGAAGGTACGGGTTCCTTTCAATATAGTACGACCGAAGGATATATTCCTTTAAGAGAAGCAATTTGCCAAAGAATGAAAGTTATTGGGATTGACTCAACTATTGACAATGTTCTTATTACATCAGGATCGCAGCAAGCAATCGACCTTACTGGAAGATTATTTATTAATGAGAGAGATACTATTATTTGTGAAAGCCCAACCTATCTTGCAGCAATTAATGTATTCAAGTCATATAATGCAAAATTTGTCGAAGTAGCAATGGATAATGAAGGAATGGTGATGGAAGATCTAGAGAAAAAGCTGCAAGAGCATCCTAATACAAAATTTATCTATACGATTCCAGATTTCCAAAACCCTACAGGTCGCACATTAAAACTCGAAAGACGAAAAAAAATGATTGAGCTTGCTAATCAATTTGATGTGCTGATTGTAGAGGATAATCCATATGGAGCGGTAAGATTTGCTGGTGAGGAACTCCCGCCTGTGAAATATTTTGACACAGAGAGTAGAGTGATTTATATAAGCACTTTCTCTAAGATTTTTACTCCCGGTCTTCGTCTTGGCTGGATTTGCACAGACAAATCTTTCATTGATAAGTACGTTACTTTTAAGCAAATAGCTGACTTGCATACTGATGGTTTTGCTCAGAGAATTACAGCAAAGTATATGAAACTATACAATATTGAGGAGCACATTGATAAAATCAAAGCTGTTTATAAAGAAAGATGCACAGCTATGTTATCTTGTATTGAAGAATTTTTCCCAAAGAATTTGTCTTACAGTAAGCCAGAAGGTGGATTATTTATTTGGGTTGAGCTCCCTGAGGACGTTGATTCAACTCATATATTTGCAGAGTGCTTGAAAAACAATGTTGCTTGTGTTCCTGGTGTACCATTTTTTCCAAATGGTACAACAAAAAATACATTACGTTTAAATTACTCAAATATGTCTATAGATAATATCATTGAAGGAATGAAGCGTATGGGAGAAGTACTACATCGTGAATTAGATAAAGAAATCACACTTACATGATTCAAACTTCATTCAACTTTACATGGAGAGGTGGGCATTCCAGCCTCTCTCAAGGCACTGCTAAGACTTGATTTGAAAGTGTGGAAAAAAGGTTTAAATAGATTAATTACTAGAATGGTGGGATAGAGAATGTTACACAAAGGTTTCTTCTTGAATTGAAAATTAAATCCCTAAATTTACATGCCCAACGGCATATTTCTTCTTTAATCCTTTACTTCAATCCAAACTGATGGGCAACAAATTACACAAATCGCTGAATTAGTTGCAAAGCATAATCCGGAAACAAACATCACGCCGGAATGTCCACCGATCTTTATTCAACACGGATGGGATGATGAAAACATACCTCGCCTGCGATAACAAAGGTCATATTGGGCAGTAAGAGAAAACACCCAAGTGAATAATTAACACTTGGGTCGTGATTCTTACCAATTTTGTTCTTACTGAACCGGTTTAACAGCTTGAAATATTTTATTAATGAGGTTTCCAGCATCGTCGGCCTCGATTGTAGTTAATTGAATGCGGCAGAACGGTCTTACTCTACATTCTAAACACCTGCTAAAGCAGTCTACTATACAAACATCTACATCAGTTTGATAATGCAGGCGAAGAAGGTCTATGACTTTGTCAGCGTCGGTTACTTGAATGTTTCTCTCACAAAACTTAGCCACTCTCATGCTGGTTTTTCCTCAGTATGAATAAAACTTCTATTCCTGATCGTAATGGGTAAATTGGATATCCAAAGTACGAAGGTAGGTTTGTAGACCCGCATCCTGGATTGGGATAATGTATGCGGGTTCTCCTGATTCATTGTGATGGGAGTGCCACAGCCCTGGAGGGGTAACGAAAGCTTTTCCGGTTACCCAGTCAATCCGAATCGGATCAATGATTTGTTTTGTATGAGGGTCTATCTTATCCCCAACCAATGTATATGTCCCAGGTGCAGCATAGGCAACAAAGTCAAGTGCAACTGATTTATGACTATGAGGAGCTTGGCTTGCGCCTGCAGGAACAATACCAAACATAGCCCAAAAAACATGTGTAATCGTTAAAGTTTGTTCGAAATTTTGATTATTTAACAAAATGGAGATGCGGTTTTTTAAATGTGCGTCTGGTGCATTAGCTACCTCATCTAATTTTGCTTTTGCCCGTTCTGCTGTATAAAGTGTCGGCTTAAAACGTGCTTCCGTCGCTTTAACACCTAGGTAGTTAAGAAGCGGGGTGTCCAAAATGTAGTAGATGGTTGAATCCTCCACCGCGATATGACTGCTGACTGATCCGGCTGGAATGGTTAAGAAGTCACCTTTTTTCCAGCTGATTGTTTTACCATTTACTTCGGTAGTGCCAACCCCGGAAATAATATAATATAATTCACTAGTTGCGTTTGGTTGTGTATCAATCGAATCTCCTGCATTAATTCGGATAAAATGAGCAAGAAGGGAGGGGCTCGTTGCCGGATAGTTGGTTCTTAGTTCGCTTGATAAATCGAGTGATATAATCCGAGTTTCTCCTGAGTTATATAGTTCAGGTGCAAATTCTTTAGACGGGATAGGACTAGTAATCCCACTGCCAATTGGATCAGCAGCAGTTGTATATTCGTAAAAAAGGGCATCCTCGGTCCAGTTTTCTCTTAGAGTCCGAATATATAATTCCTCTGTTTGTACATTCTTTGACATATGTAAACCTCCTGTTCTATGAGTACTACTTTTTTGTTCTTATCATTTAGTTTGTAATAGTTCAGTTATAATGGTTTCTTTTCCTGCATGAATTAAATCTGGATCTTATTGATAGAAAAGAAACCATTCATACCTGCCATCTTCCGCTAAGACTATTTTGGCAGCCAGCTGCTCATATAGTCCTCAACTTCCAGCTGGTGGGCATCCTTTACAATATAGAGTGGACGGAAGGTGTCAATCATGACTGCAAGTTCGCGTGTCTCTTTTTTACCAATACTTTCTTCGATTTTGCCCGGATGAGGACCATGTGGCAATCCGCACGGATGAAGGGTAATGGAACCTTCCTCAACACCGCGCCGGCTCATAAAGTCACCGTCCACATAATAGAGTACTTCATCGCTGTCCACATTGCTGTGTACATAAGGTGCCGGAATCGCCTCTGGATGATAGTCATATAAACGCGGCACAAATGAACAAATAACAAAATTGTGCGCTTCAAAAGTTTGATGGACGGGTGGCGGCTGATGAACACGGCCTGTTATGGGTTCAAAATCATGGATACTAAATGCATAAGGATATAGATACCCATCCCATCCAACTGCATCGAGCGGATGGAAATCAAACGTATAGGAAGTAATCATTCCTTGTGCCCGGACCCGAATCTCAAATTCTCCTTTCTCATTTTTTGGCTCTAATCTATCTGGCGTGCGGATATCGCGCTCACAGAATGGAGAATGTTCGAGAAGTTGGCCAAATTCATTCCGATAGCGCTTAGGAGAAACAATGGATGAATTTGATTCGACAATTAAAAAGCGTGCTTCCTCTGATTCCAAAACAACACGATAGGTAGTACCAATAGGTATCACTAGGTAATCGCCGGGCCCAAAGCGTAACTCCCCAAAAATACTTTCAATTTTACCGGTTCCTTCGTGGACAAATAACATTTCATCGCCCTCGCCATTACGATAAAAATATTCCATCTGGCGATTTGGGCGTGCCACGCCAAGTGCGAGATCATCGTTTGCCATGAAAATTTTGCGTGCGGAGAGAAAATCACCGCCAACTTCTGTATTCCAAGAACGAAAATGACGATGCCTTAAAGGTCCTTTTTCTTCAAATTCATAACGAACATCACAAATTTTTTCGGCTTTTTTTACTTGTGTCGGCTGATTAATATGATAAATAAGTGATTGAATGCTAGAAAAGCCTTTCGTGCCCATTAATTGTTCATAATAGAGACTTCCGTCTTCCTGACGAAATTGAGTATGTCGTTTATGGGGGATGCGGCCCATTTTTACATAATATGCCATAGTCTAAACTCCTTTTGTTTTTATATTTTTTATTTCAAATTTTTACGGCAGCTTCATTGCCTGTTACATTGGTTTCTGAATGTGCAGGTAGTATCTGGCCGGATACTTCACCAAAACCTATTCGATATCCATCTCCTTGGCACCAGCCGCTAATTGTCAAGGTATCACCGTCTTCAATCCAGCTGCGTTCACCGCCTCCGTTTAGCTGAACAGGTTGTGTACCACGCCATGAAAGTTCCAGCATGCTGCCCCGTTCTTCACGATGAGGACCGCTGATTGTTCCGGATGCCTGCATGTCACCAGGGCGAATGTTGCATCCTGTAATGGTATGATGGGCTACCTGTTGGGCAATCGACCAATACATATAGTTGAAGTTGGTTTTTGTAATTCTAGTTTCTTTACCTGTATTCTCAGGAGTTAAATAAACTTCTAAATTAATAGTAAATGATCCATTTTTTCCTTGCTGCAGGTAAGGAAGTGGCTCTGGTTCCTGCTTAGGTCCAGCCGTGCGAAAAGGTTCGAGAGCTTCTAATGGTAGAACCCAAGGCGAGATGGAAGTGGCAAAATTTTTCGCAAGGAAGGGACCAAGCGGCTGATACTCCCATGCTTGAATGTCACGTGCACTCCAATCATTCACAAGAACGAGTCCAAAAACATGATCTTCAGCCTGCTGAACGGGAATAGGTTCACCAAGATTATTTCCAGGGCCGATAAACCATCCTATTTCAAGTTCAAAATCAAGCTGTGTACATGGTCCGAATACTGGATAGTCTGAATCCTTTGGTTTTCTTTGACCTAAAGGGCGCCGAACTGGGGTACCGCTTGGAACAATCGAACTAGCTCGTCCATGATAGCCAATGGGCAAGTGTGTCCAATTTGGCATGAGTGCGTTATCCTTACCCCTAAACATTGTGCCTACATTGGTCGCATGTTCTTTTGAAGCATAGAAATCGGTATAATCACCAATCTCTGCAGGAAGGAGCATGGTTACATCTTCCATTCGATGAAATGCTTGAACACGAAAATTGTTATCATCACGTAAAATCGAAGTATTTTCATCTAAGAGATATTGAAGTTTAGACCTTACGGAAGACCATACTGAACGGCCGAGTGCCATAAATGGATTTAGAGAAGGAGAGGAAAAAATATTTTTTCCTTCCACACCTGTACCATCTAATAAGCCGGCTTGTTCAATTAAGGATAAATCAAGAACATAATCGCCAATTGCTGTTCCGACACGAGGACGTTGCCCGGTTACTTTGAATATGCCATACGGTAAATTTTGAATCGGGAAATGTGATTCCGGTTTTGTTTCGATAAAAGATTTTTTCATCTGACTAACTCCTTCTGAAATAATGCAAGCTCTCCTAGTTCTTCTCGCGGCTCATCAAAACTGCAGCTTCCGTATGAAAGAGCAAAAATAGTACGTGCCGTATTAATCTCTTTAGAAGTGACGGCTAAATTCCGCCAGCTGAGTTCGTTTGTTGTAAAGGTAAAATGCTCTGGGTTATCATCAAGTAATATCGCTTCAATCTTTTCTTCTGTAATGGAGTGGCCATAGGCCATAATCGATGCCGTAAAAACGTTAACGAATCCATGCATGAAGGTCTCAATTTCTTGCCGGTATTGGCGAATCGGGTGGTGGAGACCAGCTGTAAATTTCAATGAAAGTCCTAGTTTTTTACATTCATAGATGACGTACGCTGCGGTTTTCGTAGATGGAAAAGAATTTGCTATAATTCCTCCCATACGAAATTTAATCCCAATAGGTCGTGAAGAGCCTTGAATCAGCATCTTGATTCTATCTAATGAGGATTGTAATTGTTCCATTGTTCCAGCTATTTCACAATAAATTCGATATCCCGCTAATAATTTATCAAGCTTTTCGTAGATTCCAGAATTCATTTGAAAGGATGGAGGGACTTCAATACCCTCTATCCTTCCTGCCGTTTGGTAGGTTTCCGAAAAAAGCTTAACGGCATCCAAATCTGTTTGTAACTCTTCAGATTTTGAAAGAATGATGGACAGTCGAAGGGGATAATGTTCATTAAATAAATCTCTAAATGGTTCTAGTTCCCACAGCCGAGAAGCCGGAATAACAAACGGCCCAAGCATCCAGCTATCCTCTTGATGTATATAAGAATGATAGTTTAAGACAGCTTCTTGTAGAGGAAGAGCTGCAGGCGGGAATATCCCTGCATAATCAATCAGTTCTGTCATAAAATGACTAACGGAATCCTCTTTCCAATATGACTTTACTTTTGTTAACAATTCACCATGCACCTCCTATGAAAGGGGGTCATGCCTGATAGGAACTGGCATGACCGAAATCTATTAAATATTCCCTCGAAGTTCCTGCTCTCGTTCAATTGACTCAAAAAGCGCTTTAAAGTTTCCATCACCAAAACCAAGTGCACCTTTCCGTTGAATAATTTCGATAAAAAGTGTTGGCCGGTCAACAAGTGGTTTGGTAAAGATTTGGAGCAGATATCCTTCATCATCTCGATCAACAAGAATATTAAGTTCCTGCAGCCTTTTCACATCTTCATCAATTTCCCCTACACGGTTGGCGAGGTCTGCATAATAGGTGTCAGGTGTAAACAGTAATTCAACTCCGTTTTCTCTAAGTGATGCAACAGTGCCAATGATATCGTTGGTTAAAAGAGCAAGATGCTGGACACCTGGTCCATTATAGTAATCTAGGTATTCTTGAATCTGAGATTTTCGTTTTCCTTCCGCAGGCTCATTAATTGGGAATTTAATACGTCCCGTTCCATTCATCATTACTTTAGACATGAGCGCAGAATATTCAGTAGAAATATCTTCATCATCAAAATGTTTAAGAACGTTAAACCCGAATACTTTTTCATAATAATTTACCCATTCTTCCATAACCTCTACGTTACCAACAAGGTGGTCAACACCAATTAAACCTGTAGGCTTTGTACCATAAATGTCCTCACGCGCTTCAAAACCTGGCATAAACACACCCTTATAATCGATAGGTTCGACCAGCGTATGAATAGTATCGCCATATGTACCAAGGATCGCCTTTTTCACTTTGCCATTTTCATCTTCTTCCACCCACGGTTCCCGAATTGCGATACCACCGCGTTCAATTGCACCTGCATACGTTTTTTCTAAGTCCTTTACAAGAAGGGCGATATCTTTTACACCTTCACCGTGAGTTTTAATGAATGTTGCAATATCAGTCTGATCTGATAACGTACCAGTTAAAATTAAGCGAATGGCACCTTGCTCCAAAACATAGGAAACACGATCACGGCAGCCTGTTTCCAATCCACGATAAGCTACAAGCTTGAAACCAAAAGCTTTTGCATAATAATAAGCAGACTGTTTTGCGTTTCCTGTATAAATTTCTACGTAATGAACATTTTTGACCGGAAATACTTCTTCTTTTTTTGCTTTCGGTTTTGCCATCATTTTTTCAACCATTTGTATCGCTCCTTCAAGTGTTTTATCAATAACAAACAGAATTTTCAAAATTCACTGTCTGTAATGTCACACATCATAATACATAAAAAAAGTGTGAGCAAACCTAGGATTTAACGCGGTTTTTCTGTTAAGCATTAATATTTTAATGCGTTAAAGCTAGTGTGCGTTGAGGCGCAATCTTGCGGATTTTTTAAAATTCCTCATAAAATATGGGAAATGAATTAAAGGGAGTGGTACATGTGAGCATTAATGTAAAATTTTGTCCTTGTAATTTCGAAGATGAACTCGAAGTAACTAAAGAAAAATTAAGGGATCGTGGTGATTTGGAGGTGATCGAAGAAAGATGCCTGTTGTATTGCGGACAATGTTTAATGGAACCATTCGCGCTGGTAAATGGAAAAAATATTGTCACTGACAAACCTGATAAACTCTATGAAAAAATTAATGTGTATGTTAGTGAACTGAAGCAAGGAGTGGTAATAAAATAAATAGTATTTTACGATTCAAAGACCATGCCAGACAAATAGGATACCCCATCAGAACGAGTGAATTTATGGTAAAATACAGGTGAAGCCCTACGAAAAAGGATTTGTAGGGCATTCTTTTATTTTGAAGGAGTATTCTGATGACGGCATTGATTGGGAAAAAGTTCGAAGATGGTGTATTAATTTTGGCTGATAAAAGAATTACCTATAGGGGAACTGAAAAATTTAGTGATGATGAAAAGAAAATCATTGTGTTAAATCATAAGGTAATCTTTGCTTTTGCTGGTGTCAAAAATATAATAGATTTGCCTCTTGAGGAACTTAAAACATTCGCAAGGAAAACGAATTCCCTTGAAAAAATAGAAGCCCATGCAAAAAAAATATTTTTTGATTCTTTGAATGTATTCAAAAAATTAAATCCAGAACAGGACTTTGCAACGGTTTATATTTTGGCTGGTTTTGCGGCGGATGGCTTCCCTCGTGTAACCTATTTCTCTTCTGATGACGACTTCCAAAAAGGAAATTTGCTTGAATTTTTTTATAAAACTTTCCCAAATAGTGAAATGGAATCTTTAAGGAACTTTTTGATCAATGAAGTAGATAGCAGGAAAAAAAGTATAAAATACTACATTCGAAAATTTTCCTTGGCAATACGCCGGATTAACCACGCAAAAGTAGGTAAGAACACTTATGCAATCTTTTTATCTAGGAAAGCTATACTTAAAATTGACATCAATGAGCAGGGGAAATTTCATATCGTGTCAATAAATCCTAATTAACTAGGATTCTTAACTTTAATGCAGTAAAGCAAAACCGCATTAACGCAAGGATGCTTTGAAGCGAAAGTTTGCAGTATCTAAAAAATGATAATAATATTTAGAAAAATCAGAAATGATTTTTATTTTTTCTTGCGTTAACACTATTATCACAGTAGAATTAGGGGGAATGATAGGATAAATCAATGATTAAATTACTATGAGGAAATGTATGCGAAGAAGAGGATTGTATTTTCTTGTATACATTATCTGAAAATTAAGACTACAGGTGGGATTTAGTTGAAATCAAAAATCAATCAGTCTAAAACTCTTCAAAATCACGTTTATGAATATTTACACGAAAAGATTGTAAACGGATTCATACCTCCTGGACAACGAATTGTTGAAGAAAAAGTTGCTCAGGAAACAGGGGTCAGCAGAAGTCCTATTCGAGAAGCTATACGCCGGTTAAATAGTGATGGATTAGTATCGGTCAGTCCAAGAGGTGGAGTAAGAGTTTATCGACCAACGTTTTCAGATTTCAAATATCTTTATGAATGCCGGTTAGGTCTAGAACCAACTGCTGCTTATTATGCCGCTTTACGAATGAATGAGAAGCAGCGTAATCATTTAAAAAATGTAGTGGAAGAAATGAACTTAATGGTGGAAAAGAAAGATCTTGAAAAATTAAAGTATTTTAGTACACAGTTTCACTTTTTTATTGTTGAAGCAAGTGAAAACCCTTACTTAATGAAAATGATGAAACAGTTATATTCGCTCATGTCTTTCTATCGAAATGCGGTATTAAATATTCCAATGAGGTTAGAGGATGGTGCTAAGGAACACCAAGCAGTATGGGAGGCCATTCAAACAGGAAATGGAAAAGCTGCAGAGGAGTTAATGAGGGCACATATTCAACGTGATTTCCAATTTTATAGTTCTATATATTCAGATAGGCAGAGTGAAGATAGCAATACATTAAAAAATTCTGTGAAAAATGTTTGAATGGAGGTTCTAAGGTGATTTTTCCTGAAAGAATACAAATACGAGATGTTTCGTTAAGAGATGGTTTACAAAATGAACCTGTGTTTGTAGAAACTAATCAAAAGATTGATAAAATGAAAGATTTAATAGATGCAGGGTTCAGACGTCTTGAAGTGACATCTTTTGTCCATCCTAAGTGGGTTCCTGCTATGCAGGATGCCGATTTTGTAGGACAAAATTTACCTGAAGTTCAAGGGGTTGAATATGAAGCGCTAGTACCGAATCAACGGGGGTTAGATCGATTTCTAAAGTCAAAAATACACAATGCGGTTTTTTTCCTTTCTGCAAGTGCAAAGCATAATCAGGCAAATTTAAATAAGAGTATCGATGAATCTCTAGCAGAAATAAAAGGTCTGGTTGAACAATCCAGAAGGGAAGGAAGAAAGGCGATTGGTGCAATTGCAACTGCATTTGTATGTCCTTTTGGCGGGGTTGTCCCTTACTTTGAGGTAGAGAGAATTGCAGAGAACCTTGTTAGTCTAGGCGTTGATGAATTAGGACTTGGAGATACAATCGGTAAAGCCACTCCGAGACAAGTATATGAATACTGCAGCCGTTTAGCTGAGAAATTCCCCGATATCCCAATTGGACTTCACTTGCATGATACATATGGATTCGGCTTAGCAAATGTAATGGCTGGTATACAGGCTGGTATTCATTTAGTGGATGTAGCTCAAGCCGGACTGGGAGGATGTCCATATGCTCCTGGCTCACCAGGGAATGTTCAGGCAAGCACTGTCGCAGAATTTTTAGAACTGCAGAATATTAAGACGGGACTGAATCTGGAACGGTTAAAGCAATTGGACTGCTCATTCCCTCAATTGTTAAGGGATGCAGAGGCTTTAACAAAAACTATACAAGGGTAGTATGCGGAAGTATAAATGGATCTAATAAAAACTGCATACATTGTCTGAATATTATAATAATTTTACTTTTTAGGAAAATCAGGGTGATAAATAAAGAGGAGGAGATCTCTTGAGAAAACCATTAGACGGAATAAAAGTTTTAGAATTAGGAAACTTTGTGGCAGCACCCTTTGCTGGTAAGATTTTTGGGGAATTTGGTGCTGAAGTGATAAAAGTAGAGGATCCAAAAAGTGGTGATTCAATAAGGAATTGGCGTGTCATGCATAAGGGTACCTCATTATGGTGGTATGTTCACGCAAGAAATAAAAAATCCGTTACCCTTAACCTTCGTGAAGCAGAAGGTCAGGAAATGGTCCGGGAATTAGCAAAAGATGCCGATGTAGTGATTGAAAATTTTCGCCCTGGAACGTTAGAAAAGTGGGGTATTGGGTATGAAGATTTAAAGAAAATAAATCCAAGTATCATTATGACCCGCATTTCTGGTTATGGTCAAACCGGTCCTTACCGTGACAAAGTAGGTTTCGGCAGTGTTGCTGAGTCAATGGGTGGTCTTAGATATTTAACAGGATTTCCTGATCGGCCGCCAGTTCGTGTTGGATTGGCGATTGGGGATTCGATAGCAGGTCTATATGCTGTTAATGGAACGTTAATGGCATTGAGAGCAAGAGATATGGATCCATTGAAAAGGGGACAATATGTTGATGTTGCTCTTACGGAAGCAGTCTTCTCTTTGCTTGAGGGGGTACTGCCGGAATATGATTTAAAAGGGATTGTAAGAGAGAGAACAGGTGCTACGTTGGAAGGTATTGCTCCATCTAATACGTATCTTTGTGCAGATGGTAAATATATTGTCATTGCCGCTAATAGTGATGGCATTTTCAATCGATTTATGAATGCTATTGGCCGGACTGACTTGGCTGAAGACCCCAATCTTACAAATAATCAGGGTAGAGCGAAACAAGCAGAACAATTGGATCTAGTCATTGAGGAGTGGACAAAACTTCATACACAAAAAGAAGTACAAAGAATCCTTGATGAAGCAGGTGTGCCAGTAGGACCTATTTATAGTATCGAAGATATAGTTAATGATGAACAGTTCAAGGCGCGGGATATGCTTCAAAGTGTTACCCTGCCTGATGGTGAAGAGGTTCTGGTTCCCGGTGTTGTCCCAAAATTATCGGAAACACCCGGCAGTATAGAGTGGATTGGTCCTGAACTCGGACAACATAACGAAGAAATCATAGCTAAAATCTTTGTAAGCAAAAATAATCCGGTTTTTTAGAGGATTATATGGCAGTGATCATTCAAGTCACCAATGCTACCGCAACCTAAAACGAACATTGGGGAGGAAGAAGTATATGTTGTCTATTTTAGGGTTTTTGATGATTTTTACCTTTTTATTTTTGATTTTGACTAAGCGCGTATCTCCGTTTTTAGGTCTAACCGTTGTACCGATTATTTATGGGTTAATTGGAGGATTTGGGTCGGAACTAGGGAATTTGATGATGGAAGGAATCCAGAATGTAGCACCTACTGCTATCCTGCTATTATTTGCCATTTTGTATTTTGGAATCATGTTAGACACTGGATTGTTTGATCCATTAACTTCAAAAATCATCCAGTTGGCAAAAGGGGATCCATTAAAAATAATTGTAGGAACGGCTGTGTTAGCAGGAATCATCGGATTTGATGGTGATGGTTCTACCACGATGATGATTGTTGTAACCGCCTTTCTTCCACTATATAAAAAACTTGGAATTAGTCCCATTATTTTAGCTTCGATAACAATCATGCAAATTGGGATCACTACACTAGTTCCATGGGGAGGTCCTGCAGGCAGGGTAGCGAGTGTTCTAAAACTGGAGCCAAATCAATTATATCTTGGAATGTTACCAGGAATGATTGTAAGTTTACTGTTCGTTATTGCTGCCGCTTATTTCATCGGGTTGAAAGAACGTGCCAGAGTAAGAATGACAAACAGTGAATCCGTTTCTATATCTGAAGCGGGAATTATCGATGCTGCAATTGAAAACGCTGTTATCGAAAACATCGCACCTGGTAGTCTAAATGTTAAACGTCCTAAATTAATTTGGTTTAACCTTTTACTATCAAGCTTAATTATGGTTGCCATAGTTCTAGAATGGCTCCCGCCAGCTACTGTTTTTATCCTAGGTACGGCTCTTGCCTTACTAGTTAATTACCCGGCTCTTCATCATCAGCGTGAACGAATGACAGCGCATGCACCTAATGCCCTAGCTGTAGTAATCGTGGTACTGGCTGCAGGGATTTTTTCTGGAATTTTTAAAGGAACTCCTATTTCTGAGTCTATGGCCCAATCGTTGGTATCCATTATCCCTGATGGACTGGGTGTTTATATGGCATTATTTACAGCTATTGTGAGTGGTCCAGCCCTTTTCTTAATTGGTGCGGATGGGTTTTACTTTGGCATTCTGCCAATCTTGGCTGAAACAGCTTCTAATTACGGAATTGATGCGTTAAAGATTGGAACTGCTTCATTATATGGGACTCCATTTGGGATTATGGGCCCGCTCGTAGCCTCTGTTTATCTACTAATCAACATAACAGGGATTAATTTAGGCGATCTCCACAAGCACGCATCAAAATGGTCTATAGGAATTATGCTTATCTATATTATTGTAGGTGTGATTACGGGAATCATTGCATTATGGTGATGGGAAATCCTACAAAGGGTAAGGGGGTTAGAAAATATGCTTTATAAATATAAGGGAATCTGCCCAGATGTACATTCAAGTTCTTATATCGCTCCAGGAGCGCAGTTGATTGGAAACATTGAACTTAAGGAAGATACTTCTGTTTGGTTTAATGCAGTTTTAAGGGGTGATAATGAAAAAATTACGATAGGAAAAGGCTCTAATATTCAGGATGGTGCCATTGTCCATGTAGATCCAGGCTATCCAGTCCATGTTGGGGAATATGTCACCATTGGACATAACGTGGTTTTGCATGGATGTACAGTAAAAGATGAAGCATTAATTGGGATGGGTGCAACCATTTTAAATGGTGCCGTTATTGGAGAAGGGGCCTTAGTGGCAGCTGGTGCACTTGTTCCGGAAGGTAAAATGATTGCACCTGGTGTTTTAGTGGCTGGAGTTCCGGCAAAGGTGATTCGAGCACTTACTCAAGAACAGACAGAGCGTTCAAAACAAGGTGCGTTACAATATGTCCAAAACGGTGCAAATTTTCGAGATGAGAACATTGTAGAGTTGGAAAATACTTTAAATCATAACTTACGATAAAATGGAATACGGAAGATTCTTAACCATTGGCTTGTCTTGATGCTGGAAGCGGGGAAGATCCGTGGGAGGATTCCCCCTTCTATCAATAAAAATGAGAATGATCATCTTAGTCTCTATTATTATAAATTAAATTATGATTATTAACGAAACCAGTGGAGGCAGTTTCATGTATATAAAAAAATTACCCCAGGAACCCATTGTTCAGTTATTTAATGCAATCCTTTCGTTACAAACAGAGGAAGAGTGTGCGGCATTTTTTGATGACTTATGTACAATGAATGAAATAAAGTCTTTTGTACAAAGGCTTGAAGTTGCAAGATTACTAAAAGAAGGCAATACATATATAGATATTCAAATAGAAACGAATGCCTCATCAGCTACGATTACAAGAGTGAAGAAGCTATTAGATTATGGCAGTAATGGATATCAATCTGTTTTAGAACGTATAGAAACTTAAGATGAACCAGAAGGAATTTTATCCTTTATGGTTAACAAAATAGCAGTGCGATTTCAGTTATGAAATCCACTGCTGTTATATTTGTTTTGCAATCATAGATAACCCATATGAAAATACAATTTATGGACTCTCATGGTAAAATAAATTTTTTTTATGGTTTTCTTTAAATTTTTTTGGAGTCTCTCCGGTCATTTTTTTAAAAAGAAGCGTAAAGTAATTTGGATTATCATAACCCATAATTCTTGCTATTTCCCCGATTTTTAACTCCGTCGATACGAGCAAGTTCTTTGCCTCTCCAATTCTTCGATTAATTAAGTAATTAATCGGTGAGATTTGCATTTGTTCCTTGAATACATGAGATAAGTAGTATTTATTAATATATAATGCATCAGCTATGTCCTCTAGCTTAATGTTTTTTTTATAATTTTTATCAATAAATTCTTTTATTCGATAGGCAAGTGTATTGGATTCTTCAAAGGATTCACTCTTAACATTTTGCAACGTGATAGCCCGATGTATTAAAGCGATGGATGATGTTAGTAAGCTTTGGCATATGATTTCATATCCATCCGCTTTAAGAGAGGACTCTTCAAATATCTGAGAAAAGTACATTCCAATTAGATCAGAATATTGGTTTTTTCGAATGACGGGCTCCAATTCTAAAGGGATGATATAAAGTTCCTTTAATTGATCAATCGCTAATTTGGATATCCCGCAAAAGAATGTGACAAGCGGGTTGTCTGGATTCGAATATTCTTCATGAATGTTCCCTGCGTTATAGATAAGAATATCCCCTTTTTGTGCAGTATACCTCTTTTGATTAATAATAAAGGTTCCTTCCCCTTCGCAAATATAAATAATTTCACTTAAATCATCATGCTTGTGGCTTGGAAAATTCCAATTGGGATTCCCGCCTACCTGCCCTGCGTAGGCGAGTACGGGCGGCTTTTTAAATGTTAAGGGTTTAGGTATATACTCCTTATCGATTAAACGATCCATAATCATCCTCCAAATGTTTACTACTTTGCTAAGATAATATCCTAATAACAAGATAGTATAGTTTTATATGATGGAATAGCAACATACTATAGTTTTTTCATTCTTACTGCCTTGAGGAATGAATTTCCTGTTTTTATTAGTTTATAACAAAATATTCATAAAAAAAATGGAAATCATTAGATAATTCGTCTTGCTATTCTTTTAATAACTGGAAATATCTGTAATAATTATTCCCTTAAAGGTAATGAAAGCCAGCTAAATAATAGTGAATAGCAAGATAGTATAGTTTTAATGTCTTTTCAGCACGATAGTTTATTGTTTAAACACTATGGTGATAGTAGTATCTTAAATAATCAGATTACTCGAAAAAGTAAAACATCTGAGAATGGAATGGGTAAAAAGGGGGTAATGGTGTAGGTGGATAAAAAGAACCTGTTCGCATTAGAAATGAGAGATATTACGAAGTCATTCCCAGGCGTAAAGGCCCTAGATGGTGTTTCTTTCAAGGTGAAAAAAGGCAGCGTTCATGCGCTTATGGGAGAAAACGGGGCCGGAAAATCTACCCTAATGAAAATACTTGCTGGAATTTATAAACCGAATCAGGGTGAGCTTTTTCTAAAGGGGAAGAAAGTTGAGTTTAACAATCCTCGCGAGGCATTAAAGTATGGAATCAGCATGATTCATCAGGAGTTAAGCTTTATTTCGGAGCTAACGGTTGCGGATAATATCTTTCTTGGAAGAGAACCTTGCTATGGGAAGTCTAGGGTGATGAACAAGAAGGAACAAAGAAAAAGAGTTCTTGAGCTTTTTCACCAATATAGGATTGATTTGAATCCAGATAAAAAAATGGCAGCTCTTTCCGTATCAGATAGACAAATGGTGGAAATTGTGAAAGCGATTTCGAATCATGCAGATATTATCGTGATGGATGAACCAACGTCAGCCATTACGGATAGAGAAGTCGAAAAACTGTTTGAAATGATTAATAAGTTAACATCCCAAGGAAAATCGATTATTTATATTTCTCACAAAATGGACGAAATTTTTAAAATCGCGGATGAAATTACTATTTTACGAGATGGATGTTTTGTAGATAGTAAACAAGCAGCAGATTTAAATCAGGACATGCTTATTTCACTAATGGTAGGCAGAGAATTAAAGAATGTTTATCAGACAAAAACAGCGAAAAGTGAAAGCGTCTTCATTGAGGTTAAAAATCTTACACGAAAAGGTAGCTTTGAAAATATCACGTTTACTGTCCATAAAGGAGAAGTAATGGGAATAGCAGGCCTCGTAGGCGCAGGACGGACAGAAGTGGTTGAAAGTATTTTTGGGATACACCCGCCACATAGTGGAGAAATATATATCAATCGAAAAAAAGTGGTCCATAAACACCCCAAACATGCGATTAACAATGGAATTGCATTGGTAACAGAAGATCGAAAACAAACAGGTTTACATTTAACAGGATCGGTGAGAGATAATATCAGTTTAGTTAATTTACGGAACTATTCATTCTTAAAGAATATAATTTCTCAAAAGAATGAAAACCGTGTGGTAGATGAACAAATTCAAGCATTAAAAATAAAAACGCCCCACCGGAACATGCTAGTCAAGAATCTTAGCGGAGGGAATCAGCAAAAAATTGTTATCGCTAAATGGCTATTGAACAACCCGGATATTTTAATTTTAGATGAACCGACTAGGGGAATTGACATAGGTGCTAAGGCAGAAATCTATAAAATTATTACTGATTTTACAAGCAGTGGTAAGTCAGTCATTGTTATTTCCTCAGAGATGCCGGAACTATTTGGAACCTGTGACCGGATTGTTGTCATGAGCGAAGGGAGATTAACAGGTGAGTTTACTCGAAAGGAGTTTGATCAAGAGAAAATCATGGCGTGTTGTGCAGGAATGAAGAAAGGAGAAAAATCTAAATGAATCCTCAAAAAGAAGAAGCAGCAAAACTTAGTGTAATGGAAATAGTAAATTCCCAATCAGTCATAAAGAAGGTAAATTTCGGAAAGATTCTGGCGAAATATGGTATTTATATTGCTTTTGCCACCTTATTTATTGTTTTATCCATCTCATCTGAATCGTTTTTAACCGCCACCAATATGATCAATATTTTGCGGCAGGTATCCATCATCGGTATTGTGGCGATTGGGATGTCCTTTGTGGTAATTACTGGAGGAATTGATCTTTCTGTCGGCTCAATTATGGCACTATCAGCTGTTGTTGCTGCAAGTTTTGCCCAAGCTGAAAGCAGCTATTCTATTATTATACCAATCATTGCCGGGATTACAGTCGGTTTAGCTTGCGGATTGATTAATGGTGCTTTAGTTGCAAAATGGAAGGTCGCACCCTTTATTGCGACATTAGGAATGATGACCGCAGCAAGAGGACTTGCAATGGTATATACGGATGGACGTCCCGTGATAGGACTTAGTAATACGTATAACAACATTGGGAGCGGATACATCTTGGGTCTTCCTATTCCTGTTATCGCATTTATTGTGATTGTCCTCATTGGGGTATTCCTACTTAATTATACGGTATATGGAAGGCATGTATTAGCGACTGGCGGCAACGAACAGTCTGCTAAACTATCAGGAATTAACGTTACTTCCGTCAAAATTGGAGTGTATGCGATTGCAGGACTGTTGGCCGGGATCGGAGGGATGATTCTCTCATCTCGAATCATGTCAGGATCCCCGGTACTAGGTCAGGGATATGAACTTGATGCCATTGCAGCAGTCGTTATTGGAGGAACAAGTCTTTTTGGCGGAGTAGGCAGCATTATTGGAACTGTCGTCGGGGTATTGATTATTGGAGTAATGAATAATGGTCTTGACTTACTGAATGTCTCCTCCTATTACCAACAAATTTTAAAAGGAGCAATCATCGTTATAGCCGTTCTTCTTGATAAAAAGAATCACCATTAAAAATATAATAAGTCGATAGGAGTGTGTATATGAAAAAAGTAAAGGTAGTAGCTGCAGCATTATTATTGATGATTACCATTTTGGCTGGTTGTAGCAGTAACGGAGAGGAAAAAGCAAATGGAACAGAGGATGGCAAAATAAAAATAGGTGTTTTATATCAAAATCTACAGAATGAATATATTGTTGGTTTACAAGATTCAATTAGAAAATATGCGAAATCCTCAGGTGTTGAATTAATAGAATCAGATGGGGAAGGTAAGGCAGAGAATCAAATTAGCCAAGTAGAAAATCTAATTAATCAACAAGTGGATGCCATCATATTAAACCCGGCCGACAAGGATGGCAGTGCCTCTGTAGTGGAACAGGCTGCAGCAGCAAATATTCCGATTATTACTGTACTTGCCGTAGTTTCGAATGAAGAAAAAGTAACAGCGCATGTTGGATCGGATGATGTAGAAGCTGGAATAATCGAAATGAAACATGTAGCAGAATTGTTAGAAGGAAAAGGAACCATTGGTATTATTCATGGTCCGAATGGGAATTCAGCAGAGGTTAATAGAACAGAAGGAAATAAGTCTGTCTTAAAAGATTTTCCTGAGATAAAAGTGGGTGCAGAGCAAACAGCAAATTGGTCCCGTGAAGAAGCGCTTGCCTTAACGGAAAACTGGCTGCAATCGCAGAAACTGGATGCCATTGTGGCACAAAATGATGAAATGGCACTAGGAGCTGTTAAAGCCTTAAGTGCTGCAGGAAAATTAAAGGAAACCATTGTCATCGGAATCGATGCGATTCCAGATGCGCTGAATTCGATTGAAGCAGGAGAATTATCGGCTACTGTATTCCAAGATGTAGATGCGCAAGGAAAAATGGCAGTTGAGATCGCGTTTAAAGCGGCAAAAGGAGAGAAAGTAGTAAAGGATAACATGATTCCATTCCAATTAGTAACAAAAGAAAATCTTGGCCAATTTAAAAAGTAAACCATTCTGTGTCTTTAAAAAGAAGGAGGAATATAACATGAATGCAGAAAAAAAGCTAAATAATATCCTTGAAATCGAAACCCCATTAAATGAACGGGTAAATAACGAACCGTTGAAAGTGTTAAGTGAGGAAGATTGGAAGTTTTGGAAGGAAAATGGTTATGTAATCATACGGAATGCGATTCCACAAGATCATATTGATCGACTAGTAAAATTAATCTGGGAATTTGAAGAAAAAGACCCTCATGATTCATCGACCTGGTATGCGAAGCCAGGCCGAGAAATGGTCATGAAAGAATTAATGAACACGGGAATGGTGGAGTTATATAACCATCAGTATTTATGGGATAATCGCATGTATGAAAAAATTTATAATGCGTTTGTAGATATTTGGGGAACAGAAAAACTATGGGTTAGTATTGATCGATGCAATTTAAACCTCCCAATGAAACCAGGCTATGAATATAAAGGATTCATTCACTGGGATGTTGATACTTCTTTAGATCCGATTCCTGTTAATGTCCAAGGGGTTTTATCGTTAGTGGATACAGATATTGATATGGGAGGATTCCAGTGTATTCCGGAACTTTACAGAACGTTTGATGAATGGGTGAAAACCCAGCCCGCTGATCGAGACCCGCATAAACCGGATACAACGGGCTTTACACCAACAAAGGTGGTAACGAAAGCAGGGGATCTGCTAATTTTCAATAGTATGCAGCCACATGGAATTCGTCCAAATTACTCTGAAAAAGCACGATTGGCACAATATATTTCCATGTTTCCAGCACAAGAAAATAATCAGGAATTAAGAGAGGCGAGAATCCAATCTTGGAAGGAAAGAATTAAGCCTGAGGGATATGCATTCCCAGGAGATCCGCGAAATTGGGAACAAGTGAAATATGAAAGAGCCCAGCTTACTGAATTAGGTGAAAAATTATTAGGCTTGAAAAAGTGGTAAAACGTTAATAAATTTCTAACTGGTTAGGAGGGGATTGTATATGAATGATGTGTGTATTTGTTGTGGAAGTCAGTTAGCCAAAATGGAAAGAAATCGATCCGTTTGTTGGGAATGCAGTGATAAAAGTCATGAAAGTTATAAAGAAGTGAATGAAAGTAATTGATTGCATATTAACAGTTAAATAGGTGTTCTAAAAGAAGGATGTCTTATTTGGGTATGTTACCTAGTAGGCATTCTTTTTTTATATTTAATAGCAATATATTATAGATTGTTGAAAAGTGTATCACTATGTTGTTTATTTTGTTTTCAACATGATTGCTTACAAAAAAATACTACAAAATAGCAATATAGTATATTTTTTTATTCATTTAAGCAGGATAGTTTATAGTTTTAACATGGTGAAAATATTATATTTAAATTGTTAGATTATTGAAAAATAAAACCATCTTAACCTTGATCGGAGGAGTTTTTTATGGCAAACACAAAAGTAAACAATATTCTTGAGATTGATATTCCTTTAAATGAACGTCCTAACAATGAACCATTACGCGTGTTAACGGAGGAAGAATTTACATTTTGGAAAGAAAACGGTTATGTCGTCGTTCGGAATGTGGTTCCAAAAGAAAATATTGAACGAACGGTTAATCTCATTTGGGAGTTTGAAGAAAAAGACCCGAATGATCCTTCAACATGGTACAGAGAACCGCTTCGTGACCATATAATGCCAGAACTTCGTAATGCCGGAATGGTAGAGTTATATAATCACCAATACTTCTGGGACAATCGTTCCTATCAAAAAGTATACGATGCGTTTGTAGATATATGGGGCACCGATAAGCTTTGGACTAGTATTGACAGATGTAATATGAGCTTCCCCAATAAGCCAAGGACATTTGAATTCGAAGGATTCATCCACTGGGATGGTGATACTTCATTAGATCCGCTTCCAGTGAATGTTCAGGGAATTCTTTTCTTAACAGATACTGATGTAGAAAATGGCGGATTGAATGTCATTCCTGAGTTATTTAGAGATTTTCCGGAGTGGGTTAAGACTCAACCAGCCAATAGAGATCCTTATCATCCAGATTACACAAGGTATACACCAACACCCGTAACGTTAAAAGCTGGAGACTTATTAATTTTTCATGTCATGCAGCCACATGGTTTACGTAAAAACCTTTCCAATACGCCTAATATTCATCAATATATTTCCATGTTTCCTGCACAGGAACACAATGAAGAACTAAGACAATGGAGAATCAAACAATGGAGTGAAAGAGTCATTCCAGAAGGGATTGCATTCCTAGGGGATCCTCGTAATTGGGAGCAAGAAAAATATGAACGAGCCGAACTCACTGAATTAGGTGAGAAATTGTTGGGCATCAAAAAGTGGTAGTGTATGATCATGAAAACAAAAGATAAGTGAGGGAATCTGGATGATAACAGTCTGTAAAAACCATATTAAAGAAGGGGTCATAGTATTAAATGTACCCCATATACAGAAATTACCTCAAAAATATTGGGAACATATCTGTATTTTCTGCGATGAACCAGCTCGCTTTAAATTGTTTTATAGCGTACCGATTATCGAGAAGAATTTACTAAAATATAAAAATAAATATAGGGCTTCTTAAATAATCAAATGAGCCAAGTATAAATGAAGGTAAGACACACACGTAGATTTAATTAAGTCCATTTAGAAAAAATATAACACTCACGAATGTTGTCATTTCAGCATTTGTGAGTGTTTTTTGTTTTTTTGAAGAAAGGCTGAAATCGCGAATTAACATGATGGGCAAAAAAGAATTATCAGGGGAAATTAAGTACTTCGATTGCAAAGGTGTTTGATTTAACATTAGACGCAAAAGGGCTGGCATGCCCCATGCCAATTGTTAAAACAAAAAAGGCAATGAATGAAATAAAAAGTGGTCATTTTTCATGTAACGAACCATCCAATTCACAAGGATTTTTGCCAACCACTTGGTGACGTTTCATCTTAATACCCGTGAGTTTTTCTTCGACGGCATTAATTGGGGAATGGAGGAAGGTGTCGTTACATCAATGAGCTTCTAGGGGACAATATTCTTCATAATAGGATAGGTGGTGGTGCCTCCTCCTGTTTATGATGCATTGATTTTTAGGGTTGACAAAAGTGCCTTGTTTGCAAGGAATTATATCCAACTATGACTGAACATAATTTTGTTGAAGTTATTGGAAGGTGTCAGACACTTATCTATTTGAGAAAATTTTGTTATATTAAGATAAATAAAAGGGTTTTCACAATAGTAGTGCTCTAAAAAGGGGAATAAGGATGAAGGGATTTGTTCAAGGGTTATATAGATTAGGTGAATTTAGTTGGCATCTGGTAATTTTAAATATAAAAGTCAAGGTACCTTTAAAAAATATATATGATTTGGAAGCAACGGTGCAGGAATATGAAGTTTAAACGTTTCTTTAGATTTCGCCATTTGAAAAATCAATTGTTATTCCAGAATGCTGTAAGTATCAGTCTAATAATTGGGTTGACTGCAATTATTACTTATACGCTTGCTATAAAAATCCAGATTAATGAAGCAATTAGATATAATACTGTGATGGTCATGCAAATTAGTAAAAGTATAGATAATATGGTGGAATCCTTTAATCGTGTGATGGATGGTGTAACTTTCAACAATGATGTACAAAGGATATTGCCAGATGCATACGAAAATAGTAAAGAAAAAAATCTCTTAAATAAAAACTTATTATCCAAAATAACAGATGAAACTATCATGTTCAATGAAGTCGATCTTGTCTATCTTTATGACACTGAAGGATTAAGAGTGAATTTAAGAAGAAGTGTCAATAACAATAACTATGAATTTTTTAATACATTACGTCCCGAGATTTATGATTCAGGTGGAAAAGTCACTTGGAGTGTTGAGAAGTCTGTGATTACAGCTAATCGGATGATTTACGATATACACTCTTATAAAATGAAAGTCATTGGTTATTTAACAATGTCTATGGATAAAGCATATTTAAAGGAGCGGATTCAGAAATTTGATCCAACTGAAGAAAGACATATTATTATACTGGATAAAGAAAATAATGTCGTTATATCTAATTCAAATGATAAGGAATTAAGTGCCGTTACATCATGGCTTTCAAATTCAACTAAACAATTAGCTAATTCTGATACATTAATAGAAATCCCGGATTCAGGGAGAATGATTATAAACAATTATCAATCTGAATTAACAGGGTGGAAAATCATTTCTTTAATAAGTTTGAATGAGATTTCGGAAGGACCTGCACTTATTGGTAAGACAGTCTTCTTAATTGGAATAGTAGCGATCATTATTGGTATCATTATCATTTGGATTAGCACAAATTATATTGTCAGACCATTAACCAAATTAAGTTTGGTGATGGATGAGGTTGAAAAAGATAACTTCAATGTTCAACTCCAAATCGACCGTTCGGATGAGCTTGGAAGAGTTGGCGAAAGCTTTAATCGAATGATGAATAAAATTAACAACTTGATTTCGGACATCTATCAGAAGGATATAAATGAAAAAGACGCGCAGCTAAGAGCACTTCGCGCCCAGATAAATCCACATTTTCTTTATAATACCCTGGATACAATCAATTGGATGGCACAATTCGGGAAATCAGATGAAGTTAGTAAAATGACAACCTCATTAAGTAGACTGTTGAAAAAGAGTATAACTAATAACGGGGAGTTCATTAGACTCGAAGAAGAGATTAATTATATTGATGATTATATGACGATTCAAAAAATTAGGTTTCAAGACAGAATTCATTATTCTGTCAACGTTGATCCAGAGGCTAAAAATTGTTTAGTTCCAAAACTGATTCTGCAGCCAATCGTTGAAAATGCCATGATTCATGGAATAGAAAAGAAAATTGGAAACGGATATTTATTTATCAATGGGAAAATTAAAAATAACAAATTACACATTGAAGTTTTAGATAATGGAGTAGGTATGGATGAAAATACAGTCGCCTCTCTTTCTGAGGGTAGATATCTAAGTCTTGATGACAACAGAGGAACAGGAAATGGGATATTAAATGTTCAAAACCGGATTCAATTATTATTTGGTGATGATAATGGTTTAAAGATTGAAAGTAATATTAACGTCGGAACCTCGTTTGAGCTGACTTTACCTATAAGAAGGGAGGGAGCCTGATGTTGAAAGTACTTATTATAGACGATGAACCATTTATTAGTAAAGGGTTATCTGAAAAAATCGATTGGCCAGCCCTTGGTTGCGAAATTTGTGGAATAGCGTCGAATGGTTACGAAGGAAAAAAACTAATTAATAAACTTAAGCCAGATATCGTAGTGTCTGATATTGTTATGCCTGGTCATACAGGCCTAGAATTGGCGGAGTTCGTTCATCAAAATCATAAAGATATTCTAATGATTCTTTTGTCAGGTTATGATGAGTTTACATTTGCCAAAGAAGCCTTTAAATATGGCGTTTTTGATTATTTACTGAAACCAACAGTCGTAGACGAAGTAATGGTTGTGATTAAAAATGCAGTAAATACCATAGAACAAAA
The DNA here is from genome assembly GCF_044754045.1 of Neobacillus sp. NPDC093182. Classification (NCBI taxonomy): domain Bacteria; kingdom Bacillati; phylum Bacillota; class Bacilli; order Caryophanales; family Bacillaceae; genus Neobacillus; species Neobacillus sp. NPDC093182. Next base: position 14,619 of record NZ_JBIVOI010000008.1, on the reverse strand, counting down.
AAGATATAAAGAGAAAAACTATGAATACTTGGAAAATGCTCTTCAAGAGAGTATACCCATTATAGAACAATCATTATTATATGAAATGACAGTTAAGGGGATAGTACCGACACAAAATATAAACCAAAGCATCAATCTTACACCTGGAAAAGGTGCTGTGATAACAATAGAGATGTATAGTGATACGCAAAATAGATTATCCTTTGATTCTGTTACAAAATCCATCAAGGACTTATTACTAACAAAAAATAAGGAAGTAAGATTTGTAACGCATGATCAACAACTTTTGGTAATACCTTCATTCTCACTATTAATGCCAGATAAAGTGGTAGAAACACGATTAAAAGATATTGCTGAAAATATATTGGGTTATTTTTCCTTTGAGGATCGCACCCATGTTTCAATTGGTATTGGAGGAATGTTTACTTCTATCAACACCTTACACTCCTCTTACTTACAATCTATCACAGCACTATCACGGAGTTATTTTGTTGGGAAAGGAAAAATTCATATTTATTCTGAAACTAGCACCAAACATTATAACAATAATTTCACAGCAAAATCATCGAGCTTTATTGAAAAGTTTGAAGAATGGGAACTTGAGAAGATTCTGCTTGAAATTGAGGCACTTTTCAAGGAGCTAAAATACACATTTGATAGACAGTTAGTATTAAATCTTTGCTTAGAGTTATTAATTAAACTAGGATTAATCGTTGCAAAATGGAATAAAAATTTTTCAATGACCGTTGGATATGAACAACTTGAACGGTGTAAAACCTTTGATCAACTACTTGAATTTATGAAGCAAACCTGTGTGAAGGTAAAAAATCATCTTTACGAAACAATGAATAAAAATAACATAGGTGTAGTTGAGCAGGCAAAACGAATTATTGAACAACATTATGCGAATCCAGATTTAAATGCGCAGTTTATTGCAGAACAACTTGATGTTAGTGTTAGTTATTTAAGCCGGACCTTTAAAAGGGATACCGGGGAAAATGTTAGTAATTTCTTAACAGAAAAACGGATTGAGGTGGCACAAAAGCTTTTATCTACTACTGATTTGAAAGCGAACGAAGTTTCAATAATGGTAGGATTTCTTGATGCAAGATATTTTGGTCAAGTTTTTAAAAAAATTATGAGAACTACTCCTTCTGAATATAAAAAATGCAGATAATCAATAATCCAACAGTCAAAAATTTCAACCTTTCTCCCTCATGGCCGTATCACATGAAATTCATGTGATGCGGCTTTTTTATATACGATGGTCAATATTTTCAACAACTACTTCAAAAATTTCAACCTTTCTCTCTTATGACGGTCATGTAGAATTAAAACCAAGAAAGCACTTTCAACTACTTTTGTAAGGGATTGCAATAGGAGGAGGGAATATACGAAAAGATACATTATCCCATAATTTTTAACCCTCCAATAAATCGTTTGCTGGTAACAGGGAGAGAAGTCGTTAAATTTTATTAGGAGAGAGAAGGGGATTATATGACAAATATGAAGAAAAAGATTACCATACCTAGAGCCGTTGGTTATGGGTTAACGGACATAATGGGTGGGGGTGCTTTCACCGTTATTGCCGCTTGGTTAATGTATTACTATACAACATTTGTGGGTTTAACTCCTGTTGAAGGTGCCTCCATTATTGCTATTGCTCGTATCGTGGATGCTGTAGTGAGCTTATCTATCGGCAGTATCACGGATAACTTCTATAAATTTAAATTGGGAAGAAAGTTTGGCAGACGCCGTTTCTTTCTATTAATTGGTTCACCGTTAATGGTCACATATGTGTTGCTATGGTTTACAGGAATGAATTATTGGTACTATCTTTTAAGCTATTTGTTATTTGAAATCGTTATGGCTTTAGTATTAATTCCTTGGGAAACGCTGCCATCCGAAATGACAAAGGATTTTAATGAAAGAACGAAATTATCCACAGCAAGAATGTTTATGTCTGGTACAGGTGTATTTTTAGCCACGTTTGTTCCTGCACGTTTAATCGCTTACTTTGGTGAAGATAATGCGTATGCTTATTTTATCAATGCTGTATTTTTTGCCATACTTTTTGCGATTTGTATCTTTATCTCGTATAAAGTAACGTGGGAAAACAAGCTTACACCTGAGGAAGAAAGAGAATTTATCGCACAATCGGGCAAATCTAAAAGTTTTGGTGAAACACTTAGTGCGATTGGATCTGTTTTAAAGGAATATTGGACTACCTTGAAAATAAAAAGCTTTCGTAAACATTTAGCGATCTATTTATTATCCTTCACTGCTAAAGACGTATTTAATGCTGTTTTTGTTTATTTCTGTGTGTTTGCTCTAAGTATTTCATCATCACTTGCTGCAGACTTGCTCTCACTCAGTATAATTGGAGTGCCTATTATGCTGGTAGCTGGATTCTTAATGATAAAAGTAGGCCCTGGTAATTTGTATAAAATCTCCTATTCCGTAATGCTTATCTGTTTGGGAGCGTTTTATGTAGTCTATTTAACAAAGCCTGATTCAATGGTCGTCATGCTGTTTGTGATTGCTGCTTTTTATCAAGTTGGCAGAGCAATTTTAGACTTTACACCGTGGAATGTATTCCCTTTCATTCCGGATATTGATGAGATTGTAACGAGACAAAGACGAGAGGGATTATTTGCAGCAGTTATGACATTCGCCAGAAAAACGTCTGTTGCATTGGCAACTATGGTTGTGGGACTTGTACTACAATGGGGCGGTTTTGTTGCAGGAGAAAAAACACAGACGATAGAGGCAGTTCATACCATCGTCTATACTATGGTCATTGGCGCTTCAGTACTTCTTGTTGCAGCATTACTAGTTGTTTTCTCTTTTAAATTAAATAAACAAACTCATAAAATATTAGTCGATGAAATTGAAAGATTAAAAAATAATGGTTCAAAGCTTAAAGTGGATCCAAAAACAAAAGAAGTTGTTGAAAATCTTACTGGGTTTAAGTATGAGGATATCTGGAAGGATAGTAATAATGAAAGTAAAATAAAATCTGCTTGAGTAAGTCACTCTCTAGAAAGCGTAAGGTGAAAAAATTATGTCAATTCGTGAAAAATACATGTTCAAGTTTATTAATGAAGACAATAATTGTTTAGCTTTTAAATTAAATCATAGTGATATTATTGCTAGAGTATTTGTTTTAGAAAATGATATTGTGCGTGTTTTGATGACAGAGGGTGAAAAGCTATCGCTGTCACAAACTTGGTTAGTGGCACCGGGGATGGATGACGTCCCGATGGAAGGTAGAGACCGTTTGGATCTTAGTCCATTTAGTTTGCCAGCCTATGTTTCGTACGAAAAAGAAGAAGTATTTTTTATTGAAACATCCGCATTAAAAGTTGAAATTAATCTAAATGGATTCAATATACATTGGTATTATAAGGATTCCGAAACATCAGATTATATTCATTTTATGAATGACCGAAAAACACAAGCCTATAATTTTGATGGGTCATTAGGTGAAGGAATATTCCATTATATCGAGAGAACGAGAGAAGAAAGCTATTACGGTTTAGGGGAAAAGGCGGGCGAAACCGACCGCTATGGTAAGCGCTATCGTATGATGAATGTTGATCCAATGGGTTACGATGCCCAATATACCGACCCATTGTACAAACATATCCCGTTTTATATCACCCGAAAAGATAAGACAAATATTTCATTTGGATTATTTTACGATAATATGTCAAAAGCAGTATTTGATATGGGAAATGAGATGGATAATTATCATGGCTGGTATCGCTATTTCCAATCAGATGCCGGAGATTTAGATTACTATATCATTGCTGGTCCTGAAGTAAAGGATGTTGTAAAAAGATACACTTGGTTAACCGGAAAACCGATTTTCCAGCCAAAATGGAGCCTTGGCTATTCGGGATCTACGATGACGTATACAGATTTACCGAAATCCCAAGAAAGATTAAATGAATTCCTGCAATTATGTGAGGAACATGATATTATTTGTGATTCGTTCCAATTATCATCAGGGTATACGTCTATTGGGGATAAACGTTATGTATTTAACTGGAATAGAGATAAGTTTCCAGACCCTAAAGGGTTCACAGAAGGATATCATGAAAAGAAAGTGCATCTTTGTGCGAACATCAAGCCTTGCTTGTTAAAAGACCACCCATTATTCGAAGAATTAGAAGATAAAGGGATGTTTATTAAATCGGAAGATGGCAAAACGCCTGAAATGGCACAATTTTGGGATGAAGTAGGAGCCTATTTGGATTTTACAAATAAAGACACATATGTATGGTGGAAAAAGAAGGTAACTGAAGCATTACTGGAATATGGTATTGATTCTACATGGAATGATAACAATGAATTTGAAATCTGGACGAAAAATGTACGAAGCAATGGATTTGGGCAAGAGGTAAATTTTGAACTTGTACGTGCCTTACAGCCATTATTAATGATGAAAGCTTCCTATGAAGCACAAAAGGAATTTTCACCAGAAGTAAGACCCTATTTAATATCTCGTTCCGGTAGTCCAGGGATGCAGCGATATGTTCAAACATGGACAGGTGATAATTATACGAGCTGGAAAACCGTAAAATACAACATTAAAATGGCCATTGGTTTAAGCTTATCAGGAGTGTATAATATCGGTCATGATATTGGCGGATTTTCCGGTCCTGCTCCGTCACCGGAATTATTTGTCCGTTGGGTGCAAAATGGAATTTTCTATCCTAGGTTTACGATTCATTCATGGAATGACGACCAAACGGTCAATGTTCCTTGGATGTATGAAGAAACAGCGGACCAAATAAAAGATTTAATTAAGTTTAGACACAGATTAACCCCATATTTGTATACTTTGTTATACAATGCTCACGATCAATATGAGCCTATCATTAAACCAACATTCTACGAGTTTGGTCATGATAAAAAGACATTTGAAGAATGTGATGATTTTATGTTAGGTGATTCAATTCTAGTGACATCTGTGGTAGAAGAAGGAGCTACTGAGCGAACAGTCTATTTACCAGAGTACGATGGAGGGTGGTACGATTATCATACATCAACCTGGTATAAAAGTGGACAAACTGTAACCATACCTGCACCATTAACGTATGCACCGTTCCTTGTAAAAGAAGGCAGTATCATTCCAGTGAATGATGCAGACTGTTCATTTCTAACAAAAACAAACGATGAACGGGGATTTGAGTTGTTCCCTCACCAACAAACAGGTACATCAGATTATGTATTGTACGAGGATGACGGTATCTCTTCAAATTATCAAGAAAATCATACTAAACTTCATGTTCACATGAAAACAACAAGTGATCGATTGGAAGTGTCTTTACAAAAAGAAGGGGTCTTCGAGTTGTCATATAAGCAAATTACATTCCATTTGCCAAAAGGTGAAAAGCGAGAGCTAGTGGTGAACGGACAGCCTTTACAACAAACAGATGATGGAAGTTTTGTTTATCATCTATAAAATGTAAAGGGTTTTATCCCTGATATAGACCCTATAGTTTAGATATACATAATAAGTCTAACTATAGGGTATTTTTTATATAATGATTTAGTGGTGTTTTAAGTATTTCACATCCCGAATAAGGTACGATCATAGAAGGGGCAATATCATCCTATGAAAGAATCATTGAAAAAGATTTCTATTTTTTTTATAACATCGATTATATTATTGACAATATCAGCCTGTGCTTACAATCCAAGTCCAAAAGATTCAATCGGATCAGAAAATGCAAAGAAAGTTACCTTGGATTTCCTTTGGTTTAGTGACGGTGTAGAGGGAAAGGTAATGAAAGAGATTATCAAGGATTATCAAGCAAAAAATCAAAATGTTGAAATTAAATTAATAGAAGTGGCTTATCAAGATTTAGATAAAAAATTAAAAAGAATGATTGCAGGTGGGGAACCTCCAGCATTAGCGAGAATAACAGATACTGGGAATTTTGCTGATTTTGCATTAGATCTTACACCATATGTTGGGGGAGAGGAAGAATTTACTTCACAATTCCTGCCCGCAGTTAAACCTTATTATGTAAAAGATAATAAAATTATTGCAACACCTATGGATGTTACTGCAAACTGCATTATTTATAACAAAACATTGTTTGTTAAAGCAGGAGTGCAAGTTCCACAAACCCCTGACGAAGTTTGGAACTGGGATGAATTTGTTGATGCTCTTAATACGGTAAAAGAAAAAGGCGGAGCAAAATACGGGCTGTTAGTTGATTTTACACCTCGAAGATATTCTACTTTAGTTTATCAATTTGGCGGAAGCCTCATGACAGAAGATGGTTCTGAACCAGCCATCAATAATGAAAAAGGCGTAGCAGCATTAAATTATTTTATCAAACTTCATAAAGACGGGATAATTCCTGAATCTGTTTGGTTAGGCGTGGAAGATCCAATTAAACTTTTCCGCTCAGGACAGGCTGTTGCTCACTTAGCCGGTAACTGGATGTTAAGCAACTATAGTGATATCGAGAACTTTGAGTGGGGGGTAACATATCTTCCTAAAAAAGAGATTCGTTCTTCTGTACCAGGAGGAAAATATATTATGGGCTTCAAAAATACAGAGGTAGAAGGCGAAACAGTTGATTTTATTAAATATTTAGCATCAAAGGAAGTCAATGCTAAATTCAATCAAGAGTCTCTTCTGTTAAGTTCTAGATTAGATAACAATGAATTAAACTACGAGTTTGGTAAAGATATGTTTAAAATATTTTCAAATGAGCTAGAAAATACTCCAGTTATTGCAGCGGAAGATTGGCGAAATCAAGAGGTCATCTCCCAGGTTTCCTCTGTTATGAGCGACTCCATCGTAAAAGCTCTAAATGGGGAAGTATCCTCACAAGAAGCAATGGATGCAGTGGCAGAAAAAATTAAAGAAGCGATTGAGGGAGGTTCACATTAATCAGAGTGAAAAGAGTAATGTGGTGCCTTCTGCCCTTCAATCATCAAACCATTCTGCAGTTCTTGAATATGAAAGGTATAAACTTATTCCAAAAACAAAGAAACGTAGGCAGGACGCTGATATTGCGGGGCTCCATTATGACCTATAAAATAATAAGAACAGAGATGAAAGGATTAACGTTATGAACCAGAAAATCATCCCTGCCTCTTCTAATATGAAGGAATTCGAATCCTTTTTGAGAAGTCCTTACGAGATTGGTGTATTTTTAGATATGCATATTGCTCAGTTAAAACATATTAATAGTATGGCTAAGGAAAAAGGGAAGAAAATGATTTACCATGTGGACTTAATCCACGGCATAAAAAATGATGATTATGCCACAGAGTATATTTGTCAGGAATTCAAGCCGTACGGCTTAATCTCAACTAAATCTAGTGTGATTCAAAAGGCAAAGCAAAAAGGTGTAATTGCTGTACAAAGAATTTTCCTAATCGATAGCCATGCTCTTGAAAAAAGCTATAAATTAATAGCAAAAACCCAGCCCGATTATATTGAAGTCCTGCCTGGGGCGATGCCGAAGATTATTGCGGAAGTTAAGGAGATTGTAGGAACACCCATCCTGGCTGGGGGGTTAATTCGGAATTCAGAAGATGTAGATGCGGCACTAATGGCAGGAGCTACAGCCATCACCACTTCAAAACGAGAGTTATGGGAGGGTTTTTTAAAACATTAAACAACATACTCATGTTAAAAAAGTTGTTTACATCGTTTTAGTAGAATCGTATACTTTCCTCAGGCAAGTTAACATTATGTGACGGAGAGTAGGAGATTCACGCAGAGACCCCTTTTGTGGGTTAATTCTGTTTAGTGAATCTCTTTTTTTGTATCCAATGATATTTTTGGAAGATGGTATTTTGGGAGGAAATTAATAGTGGAAAAATACATTTTATCTCTAGACCAGGGGACAACTAGTTCCCGTGCAATTATTTTTAATAAAAATGGGGAGATTGTTCATTCTGCGCAAAAGGAAATCACGCAATACTTTCCAAAGCCAGGCTGGGTCGAACACAATCCTAATGAAATTTGGGGTTCCATTCTTTCAGTTGTTGCTGAAAGTTTATCAGAATCCGAAATTAAACCTGAACAAATTGCAGGTATAGGGATTACAAACCAGCGCGAAACAGCTATAGTTTGGGACAAAGAAACAGGCAATCCAGTTTATAATGCCATTGTTTGGCAATCAAGACAAACAAGTGAGATTTGTGAGGAGTTGAAAGAAAAAGGATATAATGACCTATTTCGTAACAAAACTGGACTGTTAATTGATCCTTACTTTTCAGGAACAAAGGTAAAATGGATCCTCGATCATGTAGAAGGGGCACGTGAAAAAGCGGATCAAGGAAAATTATTATTTGGTACTGTTGATACTTGGCTGGTTTGGAAACTATCCGGAGGCCGTGCACATGTAACCGATTATTCTAACGCTTCACGAACCTTAATGTTCAACATCTATGAATTAAAGTGGGATGATGAATTATTGGAAATTTTAGATGTGCCTAAATCCATGCTGCCCGAGGTTAGACCATCATCAGAAATCTATGGAAAAACGGTTGATTATCACTTTTTTGGGAACGAGATTCCAATATCAGGGGTTGCCGGCGACCAGCAGGCTGCATTGTTCGGACAAGCGTGCTTTGACGAAGGAATGGCCAAAAACACCTATGGTACCGGCTGCTTTATGTTAAAGAATACGGGTGAGAAAGCTGTGCGCTCAGGGCATGGATTATTAACCACTATAGCATGGGGGCTGAATGGAAAAGTAGAATACGCACTTGAGGGAAGTATTTTTGTCGCGGGTTCTGCGATTCAGTGGCTTCGTGATGGGCTAAGAATGTTTAAAGATGCAAAGGACAGTGAAGCATATGCAGCAAAAGTCGATTCCAACGACGGCGTCTATTTGGTCCCAGCGTTTGTAGGCTTAGGAACTCCTTATTGGGATAGTGATGTAAAAGGTGCTGTTTTTGGTTTAACCCGTGGTACAACAAAGGAACATTTAGTTCGCGCTACGTTGGAATCTCTTGCATACCAAACCAAAGATGTATTATCTGCCATGGAAGCTGATTCTGGAATCGAACTAAAAACTCTCCGTGTAGACGGCGGGGCGGTGAAAAATAATTTCCTAATGGAGTTCCAAAGTGATATTTTGGATGTTCCAGTAGAAAGACCCGTTGTAAATGAAACTACCGCACTTGGAGCAGCATATTTAGCAGGACTTGCTGTTGGCTTCTGGGAAAGCCAGGAGGAAATTGCCAAGCAATGGGCGGTTGACCGAACGATTTTACCAAAGATGTCTAATGAAAATCGGAATAGATTATATGACGGTTGGAAAAAAGCAGTGAAAGCAACAATGGCTTTTAAATAATTATTTTCAATTTCAATACTTAATGTTATACTAAAGGCAAGTTAATACATGGCAGGAGAAGTCGGAGAGACCACAAAAACATTATCAATATGATAATGTCTTTTGTGGTCTCTTTTTATTTCATCTGAAAAAAATTAATTATATTCTACAAGCAGGAGGAGTACATTATGCAATTTTCAAACCTAAATCGGACTGAATTTGTTAACAAATTTAAAACAGAAATTTTTGATGTGTTAGTAATAGGCGGAGGAATTACCGGAGCAGGTATTGCCCTTGATGGACAAACCCGAGGAATGAATACGGCCCTAGTTGAAATGCAAGACTTCGCGGCTGGGACCTCAAGCAGGTCGACTAAATTAGTTCACGGCGGACTTAGATATCTAAAACAATTTGAAGTTAAAATGGTGGCAGAGGTTGGAAAAGAAAGGGCGATTGTTTACGAAAATGGCCCGCATGTGACAACGCCTGAATGGATGTTATTACCACTTCATATGGGTGGTACATTTGGTAAATTTAGCACATCCATTGGTCTACGTGTATACGATTTCTTAGCTGGTGTTAAAAAGTCGGAACGGAGAAAAATGCTAACCTCACAGTCTACTTTAGAAAAAGAGCCGCTTATAAAAAAATCTGGCTTAAAGGGTGGCGGTTTTTATGTTGAATATCGTACAGATGATGCAAGGCTGACCATTGAGGTTATGAAAGCGGCGGTGGAAAAAGGGGCAATTGCTTGTAATTATACAAAAGTATCAAAGCTTCTTTATAAAAATGGTAAGGTAATGGGTGCCTTGGTCCAAGATCAATTAACAGGAGAGATGTATGAAATACATGCCAAAAAGATTGTTAATGCTTCCGGACCATGGGTGGATCAAATCCGTGAAATGGACAAATCCAAAAAAGGGAAAGTCCTTCAGCTTTCAAAAGGTGTTCACTTAGTGATTGACCAATCCCGTTTTCCTTTGAAACAAGCCGTCTATTTTGACACACCTGACGGCCGGATGGTGTTTGCCATCCCTCGTGATGGAAAAGTCTATGTCGGAACAACAGATACCTTCTATAATGAAGACGCCGTAAATCCTTCTATGACAGAAAGTGATCGTAGTTATATCTTAAATGCGATCAATTATATGTTCCCTGAAGTGAAAATAAGTGAAAAAGATGTTGAATCGAGCTGGGCTGGTGTACGACCGCTTATTTACGAGGAAGGAAAGAATGCATCGGAAATTTCTCGAAAAGATGAGATTTGGGAATCGAATTCAGGGTTAATTACCATTGCTGGAGGTAAATTAACAGGCTACCGAAAAATGGCTGAAATGGTGGTTAATTTACTGTCTGCAAAATTAAAATCAGAAGAGGGGAGAAGTTTTAAATCGTGTCAAACGAAGTATCTCCCAATATCAGGTGGAGATGTTGGAGGTTCAAAACAATATCCTTCTTTTATTACTGCAGCAGTTAAAAGAGGTATGGAAATAGGTCTTACCAAAGAAGAGGCCGAAACATTAGTGAAAATATATGGATCCAATAGTAACACAGTGTTTGAATTGTTGAAAAATAATATGTCTGTTGCAAAAAAATATCAATTACCTACTGTGTTATTTGCAAAATTACTTTATGGCATTGAACATGAAATGATTGCTACACCTATAGATTTCTTAAACCGCCGAACAGGTGCCATTTTATTTGATATACAAACCGTAAAAAAATGGAATAAGCAAGTAATTGCTTATTTAGCTGATAGGTTAAATTGGTCTGTTGAGGAGAAAAACAAATATTCATCTTCGGTAGATGAGGCATTAGAAGCTGCAGTCATTCCTGTAGACCAACCAAAATCTTACCAAAAAGCTGCAAATGGTCATTAACTTGAATAGTAGGGTGAACTTTATGGAAATTGGTGTAGGTTCTTATCTAAAGAAGATAAATAAAAGTTTGATATTAAGTAAGATTATTAAGCATGGGCCGATCTCGAGGTCAGATTTAGCGAATATAACAAAATTAACAAAGGCAACCATTTCTTCACAGGTAGCAGATCTTTTAGAGGAAGAGTTAATCATCGAATCCCATATAGAGAATAACAGTGTTGGAAGAAAGCCGATTATGCTTTCTCTTCGGCCAGATGCCGGTTATGCATTAGGAATTGATCTTGATTATCGAGATATTAAATTTACTGTATCTGACCTTTTGGGGAACCCAGTTCATACGGAAAGAGTAGAGTTAGAGAATTCCGACTATGATGAAATTATTTATATCTTAATTAACCAAATTCGTGCATACCAAGAAAAATTTTCTCATAGTCGTTTTGGGATTATTGGTATTGTCATTGGAATACATGGAACAGTAACGAATGACAAAACCATCTCTTTTGTCCCACAGCATAGGTGGTATAACAAGGACTTAAAGGCTGACCTAGAGAAAAATGTAAATATAATAGTTTGTGTTGAAAATAATGCAAATTTATGTGCATTTGCGGAAAACGTATTTAATTTCCATCACTGCACGAACTTAATTAATATAAGTATGTATTCTGGAATAGGTCTAGGATTTTTAATTAACGGAGACTTGGTGAAAGGATATCATGGATTTGCAGGAGAAATGGGTCACATGATTATTCATCCTGATGGAAAACCTTGTAATTGCGGTAAATCGGGTTGTTGGGAATTATACGCTTCTGAAGTGAGCTTCTTTAAACAAATATCCGAGAAACTAGCTAAACCTATATCGACCTACGAGGATATCAAAAATCTTGTTATTGCAAGAAACCCAGCAGTTATTACTGAGATGGATGAGTATATAAAGTATGTATCTATTGGTCTAAATAATATTATTAATTTACTAAATCCTGAGACACTGGTGATAAATAGTGAATTATTAAGACAATTTCCTGAAGCAATGAGTATAATTAAATCAAATATAAAAACTTCAATTAGTAATTATAAGGAAATATTTATATCTGACCTCGGTACAAATGCTTGTGGAATGGGCGCATGTGCTATAGCAATAAAGAATTTTTTACAGATACCTGAGTTAAGTTTGACAATTAAACAAGATGTGTTGTCACAAAGTATATAAAACCCTAAGAAATTTCCTAGGTGGAGACATAAAAATAAAATTATCCGAAGTAACCCTACAGATTTTGCCCTGTTGGGTTACTTTTTTTTATAACACCTCTTTATTGTGAAAATTAACCTCTTTTTATTACATTTCTAATATTTTAGAAGAATTATATAATCAAATCACACCTTGAAATAACTTTATAATACTAACAAATTTTGGATGAGAGAAAGGAGTAGGGTAATGAAAAAAGTTTTAATTCTAGGAATTATGGTTTTCATGGTATGCTCGATCTTTAGCAACAACATGTTTGTATTTGCTTCACAATCATCTGGAGTGGATTACAGTGATTATAAACCCGGCGTAACTATGGAGGCGGATGCTACTTCTCCTACCGGCTATTATGCAACGTTTATTTACGAGGATGAGACTGCAGCAGCAACAAAGGTTGAACTTTATAGCGACACTTTCCATCATTTCACAATCGAAGATGGGTTTACACGGCCATATAAACCGGAGGAGTATAGAGCGGGTATGTTCCCTGCTGGCGGTAATGCTGATACTACATATTATGTATCGATGGAAAAACTGGGAAAAAATTTGTGGGGAGCCAGAGTTCCTCTGTCCAGCGGCGCTTTTGTCTACAATTTCCGCATTACCAATCCGGATGGTACTACAACCGCAAGACTAGATGACCCTAACAATCCGACGCTAATCAATACTGCGACAGGTATTGATAGCTTGTCAAGCATGGTCTATGTTCCGTATAATTCGAAAACAATGGGAACGGGAGAGTGGCTGGATCGCTCTGTAGAGCTTCCGCGTAAAAATAAGAATGGCAAAGTGGAAACCGTAGCCTATACAGGAGCTGCCGGTGATACACGCGGGCTTGCTGTTTACCTGCCTCACGGATACAATGAAAACCGCAAGAAACCATACAAGGTGCTTTACCTGTCACATGGCACTTCTGGCGATAAGTTTGGCAATGAACTGCGTTGGATGAACGAGGGCGCAGTGGCTAATATTACGGATAATCTGATTGCAGATGGAACTACTGAGCCCTTTGTAGTAGTGACCATGAATAATCAGGACTTTGGATGGGATTATGAAAAAATAGAAGAAGACCAGTTTGAGTATATAATGCCTTATATTGAAGCTAACTACAATGTTCATGATACACCTGAGGGTCGCGCTTACGCTGGTTTGTCGGCGGGTGGGATTACCGCCAATCGGATGTATTTCCATCACGCAGATGAATTTGATTATTTTGGTATTTGGAGTTATGCGGTTACGGGAGATGAACTGAAAAATATCGGCACATACAGCAATTTGGACAATCCTTCCGTAATGGTGGGCGCTGGTACTTGGGACTTTGGGCTTAAACCTGTACAAGATTTAGACAATGCACTGACTGAAAAAGGAATCGACCACTCTTATCTTGAGATTCCTGCTGCGCATGACTGGGAAGTTTGGCAGTTGTTTTATGCCGCTTTTGTAGAGGATCACTTGTGGAAGGCTGATAAAGATAAATAGTAGACTGATATAGATAAAGGGAAGCCTAATTGAGATACACGGAATGCAACTTTGATATAAGGTGTATGGACCATTTTGCAAATAAAAATGCAGCCCCACAAGGTTAGTGTGTGTGGGGCTTTTTTAATGGTTTAGCGTACAATTTCAAATACTTTTTCAGGTTTTAAAGTGAACTTGCCCTGGAAGCGGGTACAGCTACTATAATGATATCCATCTTTGAAGTCTATTAGATGAAATGCTTGAAAAAAAAACGGATTGACATCGTTTTCAATTCCTATTATTATAGTAATTAAGTTAATAATATGTGACGGAGAAATGGAGACTCACACGGATTGCCTGATATTTTATTCAGGTCCTTCTGTTGTGGGTCTCTTTTTTTCGTCATACTTGTAAAGGTTTACAGATTTAAAAGGGGAAAAAGATGTCACTTTCATTTGAAATGAATGGAGACGAAGATTTTACATCACGTTTAATGCAGGATTATATGGGGGGTAAATGATTATAGCAAAGTATAAAAAAGCATAAAACTATCTATTAATTTTTCTGAGATTTGAAAAAAATAAATACTTTAAAAAATGAGGGTCAATTGTAATGAGAAAATGGTTATCTTTTGTTACATCCGGGATTTTAGTAGCTGGAATTTTGGGTGGATGCGGCAATGCAGGAAACAATACAGCTGATACAGGCGGAAAGGAAA